>JBAVUQ010000061.1:0-1723 GCA_049696855.1 Candidatus Aminicenantales bacterium | reverse complement strand
TCCCCGTCATCGCGCCCCTCAACATCATGGGGCTCCGTTCGCCGGCCAGCGCCATCCTGAGCGCGGTCATCTTCAACGCCCTGATCATCGTCGCCCTGATCCCCCTGGCCCTGCGCGGCGTGCGTTTCAGGCCCCTCGGGGCGGCGGCTCTCCTTCGCCGCAATCTCATGATCTACGGCTTGGGCGGGCTCATGGCCCCCTTCCCCGGGATCAAGCTCATCGATATCATTGTCAACGCCCTGCATCTTGTTTAACATGAAGAAGGACGCGCGGAAATGAAAAGCTGGCTGGCCGAACTCCGGAGGTCTTTCCTGGCAGTGGCTGTTCTGGCCGTGATCCTGTGCGGCCTCTACCCGCTCGTCGCCTGGGTCCTCGCTCAGGGCCTTTTTCCCGGCCGGGCCAACGGCTCGCTCATCGCGCGGGATGGAGCCGTCGCCGGGTCGAGCCTGATCGGCCAATCGTTTTCGTCCGCGAAGTACTTTCACCCGCGCCCCTCGGCGGCCGGGCAGGGATACGACGGCGGGCGGTCCGGGGGGACGAATCTCGGGCCGTTATCGAAGGACCTCGTGGAGATTGTCCGCAGGCGGATCACCGCGTACCGTGCGGAAAATGGGCTGTCCGCCTCGACTCCGGTGCCGGTCGACGCCGTCACGGCCTCGGGAAGCGGACTCGACCCCCATATCTCTCCGGAAAACGCCCGGCTCCAGGCCGCCCGCGTGTCGAGAGCCCGGGGCCTCGCGGAGGACGTTGTCCTGGCCCGGATCAAGGCCTGCACCGAAGGCCGCACGCTGGGCATCCTGGGCGAGCCGCGGGTGAACGTCATGCGGTTGAACCTGGCCCTTGACGGAGTTCGCGATGCCGGACGATAGGGCCGACGCGTTTTTGCGGATGATCCGCCGGGCCCAGCGGGGGCGCCTGAAGATCTTCCTCGGCTACTCGGCCGGCGTCGGCAAAACCTATCAGATGCTCCAGGAAGGCCACCGGCTCAAGAGCGAGGGCATCGACGTCGTCATCGGCCTCCTCGAGACCCATGGCCGGGCGGACATCGCCCGGCTGGCCGAGGGCCTCGAGGTCGTTCCCCGCCGCGTCCAGGAGTACCACGGCATCGCGATCGAGGAGATGAACGCGGAGGCGGTCATCGCCCGCAAGCCCCAGCTGGCGCTTGTCGACGAGCTGGCTCATACGAATATCCCGGGCAGCCGGAACGCCAAGCGGTACGAGGACGTCCTGGATATCCTGGCCGCGGGGATCCACGTCATCAGCACGCTCAACGTCCAGCACCTCGAAAGCCTCTACAACATCGTGGAGACGGCCGTCGGGGTCAAGGTCCGCGAACGTCTTCCGGATTCCATCCTGGCCGAGGCGGATGAGATCGTCGATGTCGACCTCGCGACCGACGACCTCCGGAAGCGCCTCGAAGAAGGGAAGATCTACCCGGCCGAGCGCATCGAAGCCGCACGCGACAACTTTTTCATAAGATCCAACCTGGAGAAGTTGCGAGAGCTGACGCTCCGCGAGCTCGCCGCGCAGATCGACCTGCGCCGGCGCGAGGCCCAGGGGGCGGAGGGCGGCGCGGCCTCCGACCAGGTCATGGTCTGCCTGAGCTCGCACGGGCCGAACAGCGAGAGGCTGCTGCGCTACGGCTCCCGTCTGGCCGGCAAGTTCAACCGGAACTGGTACGCCGTCTATGTCCAGACGCCGTCCGAGGAGGCCACGGTCATCG
>JBAVUQ010000060.1:0-5255 GCA_049696855.1 Candidatus Aminicenantales bacterium | reverse complement strand
CAGATCCAGGGCTTCTTCTCGATCCCGGTGGACAACCTCATGGCCGCCCCCGTGCTGGCCAACCACATCAAGACGCTGAAGCTCGAGGACCTGACCATCGTCTCGCCCGACGCCGGCGGCGTGGGCCGGGCCCGCGTCTTCGCCCAGCGCCTGAACGCCAAGCTGGCCATCATCGACAAGCGGCGGCCGGCGCCGAACGTGGCCAAGGTCCTTCATGTCATCGGCGAGGTGGCCGGCCAGAACGTCGTCATCTTCGACGATATCGTCGACACCGCCGGAACGATGACCCTCAGCGTCGAGGCCCTGGCCAAGGAAGGCGCGAAGAGGATCTTCAGCGCCTGCACGCATCCCGTCCTGTCGGGGCCGGCCCTCGACCGGATCGGCCCATCGAAGCTCGAACGCATCTTCGTGACCAATACGATCCCGTTGACGGAGAAAGCGGCCGCGTCCGGCCGGTTCTCCGTCCTCTCCGTGGCCGAGCTCTTCGGGGAGGCGATCCGCAGGATCAACGAGGGAAGCTCGGTCAGCTCCCTGTTCGCGTAAGGAGAACGCTATGAATCTCGTCGTTAAAACAGAAAAACGCCAAGGCCTCGGAACCAACGCCTCGCGCCGGCTCCGGGCCCAAGGATTCGTCCCGGCCGTCCTCTACGGGGAGTCGATGGAGACGATGCCCCTCGTCCTGAGCAGGAAAGACATCGTCCAGATCCTGCGCCTCGAGTCGGGGGAGAACACGATCTTCAAGGTCGCCGTCGACGACGACGCCTACGACGTCATGATCAAGGACCTGCAGGTCGACCCGGCCACGGACGAGCTCCAGCACGTCGACCTCATCCGCATCGCGATGGACAAGCCGATCCGGGTCACGGTCCCGGTCGTCCACCACGGCGAGCCCTTCGGCGTCAAGACCGAGGGCGGCTTCGTCGACTTCGTCACCCGCGAGGTCGAGGTCGAGTGCCTGCCGCGGGACATCCCGGAGAGCCTGTCGATCGACATCTCCGAACTCCACATCCACCAGGCCTTCAAGGTCGAGGCCATGGCTGTCCCGGCCGGGGTCAAGGTCCTGACGGACCCGACGACCGCCCTGGTCCTGATCTCCCTGCCGCACAAGGAAGAAGAGGTCTTCCCCGGCGAGAAGCCGGAAGGGGAAGTGGCCGCCGAGGAGCCGAAGGAGCCGGAGGTCATCAAGAAGGAACGGGCCGAGAAGGAAGAGCCGGAGAAATAGCCCTTGTGGCTGGTTGTGGGGCTGGGTAACCCGGGTGACGAGTACGCGGCCACGCGCCACAACGCGGGCTTCATGCTCGTCGACCGCCTGGCCCGGGCCTGGGGCGTCGAGCTCCGCGGCCGGCTGTTCAAGTCCCGCACGGCCCGCGTCCGCCGCGCCGGCGAGGAGGTCCTCCTGGTGGAGCCCAAGACCTTCATGAACCGGAGCGGGACGGCGGTGCGGGCGGCCCTGGCCGGCAAAGAGGCCGGGCCCGAGCGCCTGATCGTGGTTTACGACGATCTCGACATCCCGCTCGGCGAGATCCGGGTGCGCAAGGCCGGCCGGCCCGGCACGCACAAGGGCATGATCTCGATCGCGGGCGAAGTCCGGAGCGGCGACTTCCCGCGCATCCGGATCGGCATCGGGCCGCTCCCGCCCGGCCGGGACGCGGCCGACTTCGTCCTCGAGCCGTTCAGGCGGGCCGAGCGTGCGGACCTCGAGCGGGGCCTGGAGCAGGCCGCCGAGGCCCTGGAGATGGTCCTCGACGGCGGGATCGAGCGGGCCATGACCCGCTTCAACCATCGCAAGGCGGTGACTGGGAATTCTGAGAAATAAGAATCCCCGGCCACCGTCGGGCGGCCCGACGGGGCATTTTGAATTTTCCGGAGAATCGGCTAGAATAGGCCGGTTGACTCCTTGTTCCTTCCTGAAGGGAAGGAGCTCTTAATCCATAAGGAGGTCTCATTGAGACAGTACGAAACGGGGTTCGTTCTCTCCCCCGCCCTTTCCGAAGAAGAGACGACGCAGTTCATCCAGCAGATGGCCGAGATCGTGGCCCAAAAGAAGGGCCGCATGGTCCGCCAGGACATCTGGGGCAAGCGCCGGCTGGCCTTCCCGATCAAGCGGTTCCAGGAAGGCGTGTACGTGTTCTTCACCTACGACGGCGGCGGCGACGTGTCCGTGGAGCTGGAGCGGCGGTTCAAGCAGACCGACGCCGTCATCCGGTTCATGACCGTCCTCAAGGACCCGCGCGACCTCGTCCGGCGGAAGAAGAAGAGGCGGGCCGAAGAAGCCGCCCAGGCCCAGGCTCAGACCCAGGCGGCCGCTCCCGCACCCGTCCCGGCCCCGGCCGAAGTGAAAGAGGAGAAGTGACATGCCGCGAGACGACAGGCCCGAACGGAGCGAGCGCAGCGAACGGGGCGGCTACCGGAAATATTTCACGCCCAAGAGGAAATTCTGCCGGTTCTGCCAGCGGAATGTCCGGGGGATCGACTACAAGGCCGTCGAGATCCTGAAGAAATACATCCCGGACCGGGGCAAGATCACCCCGCGCCGGATCACCGGCACGTGCGCCTTCCATCAGCGCAAGCTGGCCCTGGCCGTCAAGCGGGCCCGGCTCATGGCCCTGATCCCCTACGTCGAGGACTGACATGAAAGTCATCCTGAAGCAGGACGTGGAGAAGCTGGGCCGGCGCGGCGACGTCGTCAACGTCGCCCCGGGCTTCGGCCGGAACTACCTCATTCCGCGGAAGATGGCCCTGGCCGTCACGGCGACGAACCTCAAGTCGATCGAGATTGAGCGCCAGGCCCTGAAGAAGAAGGTGGAGATCGAGCGCAAGTCCTTCCAGTCGATCGTCGAGAAGCTCAACCAGGTCTCGCTGACCTTCACCCGCCGGGCCGGCGACAAGGACGTCATCTTCGGCTCGGTCTCGGCCGGCGACGTCAAGGAGGCCCTGGACAGGCTGGGCTACGACATCGACAAGAAGAAGATCCTGCTCGACGAGCCGATCAAACGGCTCGGCAATTTTACCGTCCCGGTCAAGATCAGCACGGACGACCGGGCCGAGGTGAAGATCGTCGTCGCCCGCGAGGAGGGCGAGGGGGCCGTGCCGGCCGCGGCCGCGAAGACAGGCGAGGACACGGCATCCGGGAAGTCCTGAGCGGGACCGGCCGGGCGCCGGCCGGATCGAGGTGGCTATGGAACTCGACACGATGTTCCTGAAGAAGACGCCGCCGCACAGCCTCGAGGCCGAACGGACGGTCCTCGGCGGGATCCTGGTCCAAAACCAGAATCTGAACGTTGTCCTGTCCACGATCTCCCCGGAAGACCTCTACAAGGACGCCCACCGCAAGATCCTGGAGCGCATCATCGGCCTCGTCGACAAGGGGCTTCCGGTGGACCTCCTCACCCTGATGGAGGACGCCCAGCGGGCCGGGATCCTCGAGGAGATCGGCGGCGCCTCCTATCTCGCCTCGCTTCTCGACGGCGTCCCGCGCAACCTGAACGTCGAATACTACGCCCAGATCATCAAGGAAAAGGCCCTCCTGCGCCGCCTGATCCTGTCCTCGACGAGGATCATCCAGGACAGCTATGACCAGAAGGAGGACGCCGACGAGCTGCTCAACATGGCCCAGGCGAACATCGTCGAGATCGCCGAGCAGCGCATCAAGCCCGGATTCCGGCCCATCAACCAGCTGACCGGGCCGACCCTGGAACAGATCCGGGCGACGGCCGCCCGCAAGGAAGCGGTCACCGGCGTGCCTTCCGGCTTCCGCTACCTCGACGCCCTGACCGCCGGCTTCCAGCCCTCCGAGCTCGTCATTCTGGCCGCCCGGCCGTCCATGGGCAAGACGGCGATGGGCCTGAACATCTCCCATCACGTCGGGATCAAGACCGACAAGGCCGTCGGCTTCTTCTCCATGGAGATGTCCGAGGCCCAGATCGTCATCCGCCTCCTCTGCGCCGAGGCCCAGATCGACATCCAGAAGACCCGGACCGGGTACCTCAGCGAGCGCGACTTCGAGAAGCTCAAGCTCGCCGGCGAGGCCCTGTCCCGGACGCGCATCTTCATCGACGAGTCGGCGGCCCTGACGATCATGGAGATGAAGGCCAAGTGCCGCCGGCTGAAGATGGAGCAACGGCTCGACATCGTCTTCGTCGACTACATCCAGCTCATGCGGACGGGCGGGCGGTTCGAGAACCGCAACCAGGAGATGTCGTTCATCTCCAGGTCCCTCAAGGAGCTGGCCAAGGAATTGCGTATTCCCGTCGTCGGCATCTCCCAGCTCAGCCGGGCCCCCGAGAAGGGCCGGCGCGAGCCCAAGCCCATGCTCTCGGACCTCCGCGAATCGGGGGCCATCGAGCAGGACGCCGACGTCGTCATCTTCATCTACCGGCCCGAGTTCTATCATCCGGGCGACGAGACCCTCCGGGGCGTGGCCGAAGTCAGCGTGGCCAAACAGAGGAACGGCCCGATCGGCAATATCCAGCTGGCCTTCATCCGCGAGTACGCCCGCTTCGCCGACATGGAACAGTTCGCGCCGGAGTACTGAACCTGGGCTATTCATGAAAACGCCGCATTCTTCAGTCAAATCCGAAAGACCAAGAGTGAATAATCCCAGGTTGCGCGGCGGGCCGGGATGAAGGACAAAACCGTTTTCATCTGCCAGAACTGCGGCGCCCGCTATCCCAAGTGGATGGGCCGCTGCTCCTCCTGCGGCGAATGGAACACGCTCGTCGAGGAGATCGAGGAGGAAGCCGTTACCGGCGCCGGCGGCATCACCTACGCCCCGACCGAACCGGTCCTCTACAAGGACATCCAGGACATCCCCCGCCAGCGGCTCGGCGTCGGGATCGAGGACTTGAACAAGGTCCTCGGCGGGGGCCTCGTCTCCGGCTCGCTCGTGCTCATCGGCGGCGAACCGGGCATCGGGAAATCGACGCTCATGCTTCAGGTGGCCAAGGAGATGGCTGTCGATGACGCCTTGGTGCTCTACGTTTCGGGCGAGGAATCCCTGGAGCAGATCAAGCTCCGGGGGGACCGGCTGGGCGTCCGCGAAGGCCAGCTCTACCTCCTGGCCGAGACCAACCTCGAGCGCATCCTGGCCCAGGCCGAGCGCCTGGCGCCCAAGATCCTGGTCGTCGACTCGATCCAGACCGTCTTCTCGGCCAAGATGACCTCGGGGCCCGGCACGATCAGCCAGGTCCGGGAGGCGGCCAACCAGATCTTCCGCTTCGCCAAGACCCGGGGGATCCCGGCCTTCCTCGTCGGCC
>JBAVUQ010000059.1:0-3498 GCA_049696855.1 Candidatus Aminicenantales bacterium | reverse complement strand
TCGGAGGCCGACCAGGTCTTCGACGCGGCCTCGATCTTCGACTATATCGACGGCGCGGGCGAGGTCTATCGCTCCTATAACATGAAGCTCCTCGTGGCCCGGCGCTTCCACAAGGACGGCAAGCCCGATCTCGTCGTGGACGCCTTCGACATGGGCTCCTCCGAGGACGCCTTCGGCGTCTTCACCCACGATCTCGACGGGGAGGACGCCGGCCTCGGCCAGGGCTCGACCTACAAGGCCGGGCTTTTGTCGTTCTGGAAGGACCGTTATTTCCTGTCCGTCTATACCGAGGAGGAAACCCCCGAAACCAAGGAGCTCGTTCTCGAGCTCGGGCGGGCCATCGCCCGGGCCATCCCGGGCGATGGGAAGAAGCCGGAGCTCCTGAAGCTTCTCCCGCGCGCGGGCCTGCAGGCGGGGCGCGTCCGCTTCTTCCACAATCATTCCGTCCTCAACTACCATTTCTTTGTCGCCGAAGCCGACATCCTCCTCCTCGGACAGACGGCGAACGCCGTCCTGGCCGATTACGTGGACAGCGGCGGCCGCAGCCGGCTTCTTATTGTCGCTTATCCCGACCCCGGGTCGGCGGCCCGGGCCGGGAAGTCGTTTGCCCAGGCCTATAGGCCTGGGGCCGGAGGGAAAACGGCCGTCAAAACGGAGAACGGCAATTGGACGGCCCTGCGCGTCCAGGGCCGCTATGTCGCCATCGTCTTCGACGAAGCCGCCGAAGGGAAGGCCGAGGCGCGCCTGGATGCCGTCGCGGCTTTGATCGACGCGGCCGGATAAGGAAGGAACCTGACCATGAAGCAACGAACGATCACGCGAAGGGATTTCCTGAAGGTCGCGTCCGCGGCGCCGCTCGCCGGGGCGCTCGTTCCGGCCCTCAAGGGATCGGCGGGGGCGGCGGACGAAAAGGTCCGGGTCGTCCTCGTCAGGGACGAGAATGCCCTGGACGCGTCCGGAGCGCCCAACGCCGAGGTCATCGGGAAGATGCTCGACGACGGCGTCCGGGCCCTGGTCGGCCAGCGCGACGCCATCGGAGCCTGGAAGACGCTCGTCCGTCCCGAGGATATCGTCGGCATCAAGACCAACGGCTGGGGCAAGCTGCCGACGCCGGCCGAGGTCGAACAGGCCATCAAGCGGCGGGTCATGGATGCCGGCGTCCCCGAGGACAAGCTGTCCATCGACGATCGGGGCGTGCTCAGGAACCCGATCTTCCAGAGCGCCACCGCGTTGATCAACGCCCGCCCGGCCCGGACCCATCAATGGTCCGGCATGGGCAGCTGCATCAAGAACTATATCCAGTTCGTCCCCCGGCCCTCGGACTACCACGGCGACACTTGCGCCGATCTGGCCGCGATCTGGAACCTGCCTCTCGTCAAGGGGAAGACCCGGCTCAACGTCCTGGTCATGCTCGCCCCCCTGTTCCACATGATCGGAACCCAGCAGTACAACAAGGATTTCACCTGGACGTACAAGGGCCTGATCGTCAGCCGGGACCCGGTGGCCGCCGACGCGACGGGGCTGCGCGTGCTCGAGGCCAAGCGCCGCGAGGTTTTCAAGGACGACGGCCTTCTGAAGCCGACGCCTCATCACATCCAGCTGGCCGACACGCGCCACCATCTGGGCGTGAGCGACCCGGCCCGGATCGAGCTCGTCAAGCTCGGCTGGAATGAGGGGATCCTGATCTAGATGCCCGTCTACGAATATCGCTGCGCCGATTGCCGCAAGAAGACGACGGTGGTGACGCTCGCCGTGAGCGCGGCGGTCGATCCGGTCTGCAGCCATTGCGGCGGGCGGAAGATGACCAAGCTCGTTTCGCGCGTCGCCATCGGGAAGTCGGAGGAGAGCCGGCTCGAGAGCCTGGCCGATCCCTCCTCGCTCGCGGGGCTCGACGAGGACGACCCGAAAAGCGTCGCCCGCTGGGTGAAAAAGATGGGCCGGGAGATGGGCGAGGAATCCGGCGAGAACTTCGACGAGGAAGTCGACAAGGCCATGGAAGAGGCGGAGCGGGAGAAGGCGCCCGGTGAAGGGGGGAGCGATGACTGAGGTCCTGCTGTTCATCGGAGGCGTCATCTTCGGCGCCCTGGTCGTTCTCGTCGTCCATTTCCTCCGGAAGAAGGACACTCGCGAGATCGCACGGGCCCTGGTCAGCGAGACCGAGGCCGAGAAGGTCCAGGACCTCGAGGCCCTCATGGGCCGGGTCCGGGACAGCTTCGGGGCCCTGTCCCAGGACGCGCTCAAGGCCAGCACGGGGGAGCTGCTCAAGCTGGCCAAAGAGAACCTCGATGGGCGGGTCCATCTCAGCGAGAAGGACCTCGAAACCAAGAAACAGCTCATCGACCAGAACCTATCGACGATGAAGGGCGATATCCACAAGATGCAGGAGCTCGTGTCGCGACTCGAGAGCGAGCGGGCCCGCCAGTACGGGGAGCTCGACGTCCAGCTGAAGAACGCGGCCAAGGAGACTTCGCGCCTCCAGGACACGGCCGATCATCTCCGCCAAGCCCTGGTCAGCACCAAGGCCCGCGGGCAGTGGGGCGAGCGGATGGCCGAGGACGTCCTGCGCCTGGCCGGCTTCATCGAAGGCGTCAACTACCTCAAGCAGAGGGTCCTGGACGCCGCCGCCTCGCGGCCCGATTACACCTTCTGGCTCCCCCAGGGGCTGAAGGTCAACATGGACGTCAAGTTCCCCCTCAACAGCTACCTCCGCTATCTCGAGTGCGAGAACGACGTGGCGCGGGAGACCCACAAAACGCAGTTCCTGCGCGACGTCCGGACCCGGATCAAGGAAGTCACGACCCGGGATTACATCAATCCGGAGGACAACACCCTGGACTATGTCCTCGTCTTCATCCCCAACGAGCAGGTCTACGCCTTCATCAACCAGAATGACCCCGAGATCATGGACGAGGCCCTGAAGAGCAAAGTCATCCTCTGCTCGCCGTTCACGCTTTTCGCCATCCTGGCCGTCATCCGCCAGTCGCTCGACAACTTCAGCATGGAAAAGACGGCCGGCGAGATCCTGGGGCTGGTCAACAACTTCAAAAAGGAGTGGGAGAAATTCATCGAGTCGATGACGAAGATGGGGGATAAGCTCGACGGCGCCCGTAAAGAGTTCAGCCAGATGACGGCGACGCGCAAGGACAAGCTGGACAAGTCCCTCCAGAAGATCGAGGACCTGCAGCGGTTGAAGGGGATCGGGGAAGCGGCGGCGCTCGGCGAGGCCGAGGCCCTGGCCCTTGACGCGGCCGACGAAGAGGGGAAGCCGGACTAAGGCCGCGGACCGAAGATCGCCGTCCCGACGCGGACGATCGTCGCGCCTTCCTCGACGGCCACCCGCCAGGAATGGGACATGCCCATGGACAGGCGCCGCATCTCGACGCCGGGGACAGCCAGGGATTTGAGGGCTTCGAAGACCCTTCGGGTCTCCTTGAAATAGGGCCGGGATTCTTCCGGATCACCTTCGAACGGGCCCATGGTCATGAGACCAAGGACGCG
>JBAVUQ010000058.1:0-2282 GCA_049696855.1 Candidatus Aminicenantales bacterium | reverse complement strand
TCGATGAGGACCACCCGGAAGTTCGGGGCGTCCTCGTTGGTCTGGACGAGGACCTTGCCGTCGACGACCTCGATCGGCGAGGGGTCGTAGGCGAAGCCCTTGACCAGCAGGTCGAACGGCGCGTCCTTCTTCGTCAGGTCCTTGATATAAAGCTCGGCGCCGCTGGTGCCTTCGGACACCACGAGGAAGAGCCACTTCTCGTCCTCCGTCGTCCCGGCGCCGACATAGCGGAGGGGATGCTCCTTGTCCTGCCAGACGAGGACGTCTTTCTCCTGCGGGTCGCCGAGCTTGTGATAGAAGACCTTCTGGTACTCGTTCTTGGCCTTGAGCTCCTCGCCGGGCGCGGGCTTGTCGTAGCCGCTGTAGTAGAAGCCGTCGCCCTTCCAGGCGGCGCCGGAGAACTTGACCCACTGGACGCGGTCGGGCAGCTCCTGCTTCGTGGCGATGTCCATGACCCGGATCTCGGACCAGTCGGAGCCGGCCTCGCCGCGCGACACGGCGACGTAGCGGTCGTCGTTCGACGGGCCGATGAGCGAGGCCCGGACCGTGCCGTCGGCCGAGAGCGCGTTGGGATCGAGGAACACCTCGGGCGGCCCGTCGAGGCCTTTCTGGATATAGCACACGGACTGGTTCTGGAGGCCGTCGTTCTTATAGAAGAAGTAATATTCCCCGGCCCGGAACGGCGACGAGTAGCGCGGATAGTTGAAGATCTCCGTCAGCCGGGCCTTGATCTTGGGCCGGAAGGGGATCTTGTCGAGGTAGCCGAAGGTCACGGCGTTCTCCGCCTGGACCCAGGCCTTGACGTCCTCGGCGTTGTCGTCCTCGAGCCAGCGGTAGGGGTCGGCCACCTTGGTCCCGAAGTAATCATCGACCTGGTCGACCGTCTTCGTGACCGGATAGGTCAGCTTCTCGGGGCTTTTCTGACAGGCCGCGAAGGCCAGGAACACGAATACGAGAATGAGAAACAAGATCATCTTTTTCATTTCCTCTCCTCGCGAGTGATCGCCGTTGGAGTCAATTTTCGCCGAAATCGACGTCGTCGGCAAGCTCATTGACGTCGGCCTTGGCGTCATAGGGGAAATGGGCGGCCAGCTGGCGTCCCGCCTCCCCGATCGCCGCCACCAGCCCCTCGGTGAACTCGCCCTTCTTGAAGTGCTCCGACATCAGGCGGGCGACGCATTCCCAGAAGTCCTGGCCGACCTTGTCGTGGATGCCCTGGTCGCCGAGAACGACGAATTTCTTTCGGGCCGGGACGATGAAGAAGAGGATCGCGTTGCGGTCCTTGGTCCCGGTCATGCCGAGGCGGGCGAAAGCCCTCTTGGCGGTGTGGTGGACACCGCCCCAGAAAAACCGGGAGACGGAAACGCGGACCTCGCCGGACGTCTCGCGCTCGGCGGCGGCGATGGCCGCCTTGACCCGCTCGACGTCGATCGTCTTCAAGAGCTTGCGCCGGCTGTTGACACTCATCGTCGCTCCTCCGTCACCAACCGCCGGAGGCGCCTCCGCCTCCCGACATCCCGCCTCCGCCGCCGAATCCGCCCCCTCCTCCGCCGCCCCAGCCTCCGCCGCCGCGGCCGCCACCCCTCCCGCCGCCGCTCAGGATGCTGATGAGCAGCCAGAACGCGAGCGAGGGATTGGTGATAAAGAGGATGATGACGATGAGGATGATGATCCCGCTGAAGATGCCTTTGATCGTGGATATCCCGCGGGCCGGCCGCGGCTCCTCTCCCGCCGCGCTTTCGTTGCCGGAGATGTAGCCGATGAGGGCGGTGACCGCCGCGTCCACGGCTTCGTCCGGCCGGCCGGCCCGGATGCCGGGAGCGAGGATGTTGGCGATGACCCGGTAGGCGTAGACGTCCGGGACCTTGTCCTCGAGGCCGTAGCCGACCTCGATGCGGATCTTGCGGTCCTCGGCGAAGATGAAAAGGACCAAGCCGTCGTCGAGTCCCTTGCGGCCGACCTTCCAGGCCGCGAACGTCTTGACCGCCCAGTCCTCGAGGACCTCGTTCGGGCCGAGCGTCCGGCCGATCCAGACGAGGAGCTGGTGGCCCGTCTGCCTCTCATAATTCTCGAGGCGGGCGTCGAGGGCCTCGACCGTCTGCGGGGCGAGAAAACCGGCCTCGTCGGTGGCCCAGCGGCTGGGGGCCGGCGGGATGCCGGGCTGGGCCGCCGCCCAGACGCCGGCCAGAGCCATGGCTAACGCCATGGTGACGAGCGTCTGCCGGAGCCGGGTCGGATTCACGATCGGATGAGCCCGTGCGGCCTAGAACTTCACCTTGGGA
>JBAVUQ010000057.1:0-5678 GCA_049696855.1 Candidatus Aminicenantales bacterium | reverse complement strand
TCGCCCTTCTCTCCGGTCGCCGGGTCGTTCAGCGTGACGTCGACGATGATCCAATCGCCGGCCGGCGGAGCTTTCGGCAGGGGCGTCTGGATGAGATACCCGTACAGGGCCTGGGTCGGGCCGCCGGCCTCCTTGACCTTGTTGACGCGGAGCACTTCGACGCTCTCTCCGTCGATCTTCACCGCGATATCCTTGGCCTCGAGTTCCGGCGCGATGTCGATGAGCGACAGGCCGCCCAGCTTGTCCATCCCCCCGGCCTTGGTCACGGCGGCGATGGTCATGGTCAGGCTCATCGGCCGAAAATAGATCTGATAGGACGGGAAGCCGCCCTGCGGCCTCCAGGCATTGAGCCCGTAGACTTCGAGCCGGTCGAACCGCGGGTTGATCTCGACCTCGCCGGCGGCGGGGACGTTCCAGGCCCAATATTCAAGCTTGCTGACCTGGTAATCCTTGACGGCGGCGAGGGCGATGTACATCCCGGGCTCGACGGTCAAAGAATAGCTTCCGTCCGCGGCGCTCCGGGTCGCGGCCGCGTTGTCGAAGCGGGCCGTCTTGAGCTCGATGTCGGCGCCCTCGATGGGTTTTCCCTCGAAATCGCGGACGTGGCCGAAGATCCTGGCCCGGGAAGCGGGAGCGGGCGCCTGCGGCCCGCCGGCCTCCGCGGGGGCGACCGACAGCGCGCCGAGGGACAGGACGCCGACCATCAGGCCTATCATTCGAATCCGGTTCAACAATGTTCTCATTTCTTTCTCCACGATGACGCCGGCGGACAGCGCTAAAAGATGATCTGAACCGGCGAAAAGCTGTCTGTTGTGGTGCCGTCGCCGAGCTGGTAATCGTAATTGTGGCCCCAGGCCCAGACCGTTCCGTCGGCGGTGATCGCGACCGTGTGATAGAGGCTCGCGCCCACGGTGACAACGGAGGAGATCCCCAGGACGGGAACCGCGATCGGACGATCCGTGTTCGTTCCGTCGCCGAGCTGGCCATAGTAGTTGTACCCGCAGGCCCAGAGCGTCCCGCCGTCGATCAACGCGATCGTGTGATGGGCGCCCGCGTCCGCCGCCACAACGGATGTCAGGCCGATCGCCTCGGCCGGAGTCGGGAAGACCGTCGGCTGATCTCCAATGCCGAGCTCGCCATAGATGCCGTTGCCCCAGGACCAGAGAGTCCCGTCGTTCATGACCGCGGCCGTATGATAGCCGTTGGCCGCGATCCCGACGATCGCCGACAGACTCGTCACCTGTACGGGGACCGGACTGGAGTCCGTCGTCCCGTCGCCGAGGGCTCCATAGAGGTTGAACCCCCAGGCCCAGACCGTCCCGCCGCTCGCGAGAGCGACCGCATGGACTTGGCCCGCGGCTATCGCCAGCACGTTCGACAATCCCTGGACCTGCACGGGCAAATACTGATCGGTCCTCGTCCCGTCGCCGAGCTGCCCTTCACTATTAGAGCCCCAGGCCCAGACCGTGCCGTCGCTTTTCAGGGCATAGGTGCTGTTCTCGCCGGCCGCGACGGCTGTCACGCCCGAGATCCCCACGACCTCGACAGGCGCCAAGCGCTGTGTCGTCGTGCCGTCGCCAAGCTGGCCGAACATATTTCGGCCCCAGGACCATAGGGTTCCATCACTCGTTAGCGCGACGGAATGATAATATCCGGCGGCCACCGCGACCACCCCCGATATCCCGGTGATCTGTTCCGGCGTCGGGCTGGCGGTCGTGGTCCCGTCGCCGATCTGGCCTTCGTAATTCCCGCCCCACGTCCAGACGGTCCCATCGGATTTGGCCAGGATCGTGTGGAAGATGCCCGCGGAAATGCCGACCCGCTTGTACTCCCCGGTGGTCACGGAGGACGTCGTCAACCCGGCCCGATAGGCCACGGCTTTGAGCGTCAGGGATTCACCGACGCGGACGGGACCCGTATAGATAGTCCCCACGGTTTCGGTGGGCGTCGAGCCGTTCGTGGTGTACCGGATGGTCGCTCCCGTCGTCAAGGTCGTGATGGCGACGTCCTTGGCCGATGCGTAGAGGCCCGGCGTCACGCTGAACTCCGGCGCCACGACCGTCAGCCCGATCGCATAGTTGCCCGATGTGACCGCCGAGGTGGTCCAGCCCGTCCGGTAGGCCACGGCCTTGAGTGTCACCGATTGAGACAGGTGCACCGGAGCCGTATATAACGTCCCGATCGTCTCAGTCGGCGTCGAGCCGTCGATCGTGTAGCGGATGGTCGCGCCCGGCGTGGCCGCGGTTATGGTGATGTTCTGCCCGGATGTGTACGTCCCCGGGCCCGGGCTGAACGTCGGAGCCGCGACGTGGAGGCCTATCGTGTACGTCCCGGACGTGACCGACGAGGTTCTCCAGCCCGTCCGGTAAGCGACCGCTTTAAGCGTCAGGGAATCGGCGGCGTGGACCGGGCCCGTGTACAAGGTGCCGATCGTATCGGTGGGCACCGAACCGTCCGTCGTATAGCGAATCGACGCGCCGGCGGTGGGCGTCGAGATGGCGATATCCTGCGGGTCCATGTAGGTCCCGGCAACCGGACTGAAGGCGGGGGCCGTCACGAGGGGTCCGATCGCGTACTCCCCGGAGGTCACGAGAGAGGTCGTCCAGCCGGCCCGGTAGGCCACGGCCTTGAGCGTAAAGGACGCGGCGGCGTGGATCGGGGCCGTGTACAATGTGCCGTTGGTATCGGAGGGCGTGGTGCCGTCCGTCGTGTAGCGGATCGAGGCGCCGGCCGTGGACGTCGAGATGGCGATGTCCTGCGGGTCCGTGTAGACCCCGGCGACCGGACTGAACGCGGGGGCCGCGACCAGGGGCGCGATCGTGTACTCCGCGGTCACGACGGAGGACGCCGTCAATCCTGACTTGTACGCGACGGCTTTGAGGGTCATCGAATCGGCGACGTGGATCGGGGCCGCGTAGACCGTCCCGCTCGTGGTCGTCGGGGCCGAGCCATCCGTCGTGTACCGGATCGTCGCGCCCGACGTCGTCGTCGTAATCGTGACGTCCAGAATCGATGAGTACGTCCCGGCCCCGGGGTTAAACATCGGCGCCGCGACGGCGGTCTGCGGCGGCTGGTTATTTTCGACCCCGCAGCCGAAGGAAAAGAGGAGCAGCCAGAATAACGAAAGAGCGAACGAACAGGTTCGGTGTTTCATGTTCCCCTCGGATTCATCATAGCTCCCTCCTTGTGGACCTGTCAACGCGCCGCATTGACTTCCTCCCGAGGCCGGACGTATCCTCGCCTGATGAGAGGAGCAGCCGGCCGATGAAACCCCGCTATCGGAGCATGCTCCGGAAGATGGAAGCCCGGGAGGGCCAGGCCCCGGCCCCTGCGCCCGAGGCCGCATGGTCCCTCTACATCCTGAGGTGCCGCGACGAATCCTTCTATACCGGCGTGACGACCGATATCGACCGCCGCTTCCATGAGCATGAGGCCGGCCGGGCCTCGCGATTCACCCGCACGCGACGGCCCGTCGTTCTTGTCTATCAGGAGACGTGCGGCACCCGGTCCCAGGCGCTGTCGCGGGAGTGCGCCGTCAAATCCATGGGCCGGAAAGGAAAGGAAGACCTCGTCGCGGGCGGCCCGGCCGCGGGTCCATCGGGGAGGCCGAAGGCCTCCAGGCGGAGGCTTTCTTGACACATGTCCCGGGCCGGAATATCTTGGCTCTATGAGGGGATGGTCAGAGGAGGTTTTCCATGCCCAGGCTTGAAGAATCCTTCAATCGATCGGGTTTCTCGCGATTCCTCAACAGTCCGTCGGGCCGCATCTTTCGCCTGGCTGCCGGCCTAGGATTCCTCGCGATCGGCTTCATATTTCGGGGCCATACGCTCGGCGTGGTGTCCATGGTATGGGGCGTCTTCCCGCTGACTGCCGGAGCGCTTGACATCTGCTATATCAGCGCTCTCCTGGGCGGACCTTTATCAGGCAAAAAGATCCGCGCTGAGTACCAAACCGGCTGACACCCCCTCTGAATCGCGGGGTGAGCTCAGTACGCTTCGATTTCCGCCCGGAGCTCGGCCATGAGCTCCTTGACGGTGACGATCTCGTTCACCCGGTAAGCATTCTGCCCGCAGAACACGAGGCCCCTCTCCATGTCTCCCTGATAGGCGCTGGCCAGGGCCTGAGCGATGCAGTAGCGGGCTTTCGCGATGTCGCATGTCGTCAGGCAGCGGTAGGGACACTTGAGCCGGTCGGCGGTATCGTTCTCGAGGTTCCGGAGGAATTGGTTATGGATGGCCCGTCCCGGCAGCCCGACGGGACTTTGGATGAGGACGATATCCTCCTCTTTGGAATCGAGATACGCCTGCTTGAACTCCGGGGCGACTTCGCATTCTTCCGTGCAGACGAAGCGCGTGGCCATCTGGACGCCCGACGCGCCGGCCTGAATCATCCTGGCGATGTCCGCCCCGGTGAAGATGCCTCCCCCGGCAACGACCGGGATCTTTCGTCCGTACTTTTTCTCGAACGGCTCGACCGCCGCCAGGACTTCCGGGAGGAGAACGGACAGGGAGTGCTTCTCGGGTTCCCGCAGCTGTTTGAGCGAAAATCCCAGGTGCCCGCCCGCCAGGGGCCCTTCGAGAATGACCGCGTCGGCCGTCCTGGCGTAGCGTCTGTCCCATGTCCTGAGGACGAGGTCCGCGGCCCGGCCGGAGCTGATGATGGGCAGGAGCTTGACCGTCGCGTCGTCGACCATCTCGGGCAGCTTGAGGGGCAGCGAGGCGCCCGAAACGATGAGCTTGATCCCTTCGCGGACCGAAGTCTCGATCAGGTCCCGGGCGTTGCTCAGCACCCCCATAATATTGATCGCGATGGGCCCGTCGGTCATGCTTTTGGCCCGCCGGATCTCATGGATCAGCGCGTTGCGGGAGACGTTATCGAAGTCGGTCTTGGAGGCCTCGATATCACCCAGTCCCACGGAGGCGATGGTGCCGACACCGCCCTCGTTCGCTACGGCGGCGGCCAGGCGGGCCAGGGAGACCCGCACCCCCATGCCGCCCTGGATGAGAGGGAACGGTATGTGGATATCCCCGATATCGAGGGCGGGGATCTTCATCTTTTACCTGCGAATCTCATGACAATTAAGCTTCGACCGGACATTATACCAGGATTCGCCCTTGCCGTCGGATATCAAGTGATCTTGCGGGGGAGTCCGAAGCAACCTAATATTGGGCCCTATCGTCTTTCCTAGAGAGTCGACATGAATCGTCGGGAGGTTCTTCGATGAAGCGTTCGGGCATTCTTGCTTTGGGCGGGCTTTTGGCGAGCCTGCTTTCCTCCTTCGTCTTTCCGTCCGCTCCAGCGGCCCAATCCCAAACGGAACCACCGCCTGTCAAATTGCACGAGCTGCCCAAGGAGCTCGCTCCGGTCGACTTTTTTGCCGAGGCCCCGGTCATCGACGGCCTGCTCGATCCCGGTCTGCGGAACCTGCCGCGACGGGAATTCTCCCAAGTCGATATCTTCGGAGCCGCCGGGAAGCCCGTCGACGCGCACTACCGGCTGGCCTATGGGACCACCGCCCTTTACGTATACGTCGAAGCCCGGGGCGATCGGCTGACGTTCAACGACCGGGCTTACCAGAACGGGGACGGCTTCCATATGGTCATCGCCCGGCCCCGGCCCGGCGACGCGCCCACGGACGAGTTCTATGTCGCCGCGTGCTCCGCCGTGAACAGACCCGA
>JBAVUQ010000056.1:0-24857 GCA_049696855.1 Candidatus Aminicenantales bacterium | reverse complement strand
CGGAGGGCGTCCTCGCGCTTTTCGGGACGCGGACGACCATCGGTTCAGGCGAGCACATCCGGAAGCTGGCCCTGCGGGGCATCGACCCGCGGCGCATCGTCGCGGAGCCGTGCCACGGCCTGGCCGCAGTCATCGACAAGAACCCCGATTCGCCGGCCGTGCCGGGGCTCGTCGAGGAATGCGTGCTGCGGGCCGTGCAGAGGCTTCCCGGGGGCGCCCCCCTCTACGCCGGGCTCGCCTGCACCCACTACGCCTTTGTCGCCGAAGCCTTCCGCGCGTCGCTCGGCCGCCACACCGAGGCGAGGGTCGAGATCCTCGACCCCGGCGAGCGCCTCGTCGAAGGCCTGATGAGAGGAATCGGCCGCCGGCGGACCAAAAGCGGAGAAAGGGACGTCGCCGTCGAGGTTATATCCAAGGTCGAGCTTTCCGAGGCCCAACGGCGGGCCGTTGCCCGCCGCCTCGAACCCGTGTCCGCCGGAACAGGCCTCGCTCTTCTCGAATACCGCAGGATACCCGAACTCTTCTGACGGAGAAGCGCCATGAGGATCCTCCTCTTGACAGGCCCGGGCGGCGACGCCCAGGGCTGGGGCGATATGAAAGTCACCGAATCGATGCGCGAGGCCGCGGAATCCCTCGGCCATCCGGCGCGGATCGCCTATGTCGCCGACGAGACGGAGTTCTTCCGCCTCGTCGAACGGCCCGATTTCGACATCGTCTGGAGCGCCCTCTACCACATCACGCCGAACGAAGCGTTCATCGGCCGGAACGCCGCCGGGACCTGGGTCGCCGATGTTCTCGACGAGCGGAAGATTCCCTACATCGGCTCGGACAGCCGGACGATGAAGGCCATGATCGACAAGTTCGAGACCCACGAGATCCTGGCCGCCGGGGGTGTCGCCGTCCCCGCCCACGTCCTTCTTCATTCGAGCGATGACGCCGGCGCAGTCACCTATCCGGCCTTCGTCAAGCCCATCTGCGAATCCCGATCGGTCGGCATCTCCGACGAAAGCGTCGTCCACAACGAAGACGAGCTCCGGCGGCGCGTCGTCTTCATCGAGAAGGAATTCGATGAGCCGGCCCTGGTCGAGGAGTTCCTGCCGGGCGACGAATACACGGCCCTCGTTCTCGGCAACGGCAAAACCCGCGAATGCCTGCCCGGGCTGGTCACGGTCGAAGACACGCACTACAGGAATTATCGCATCCTGCGGAGCGACCTTCGAGGCGTCGGCCTGACCCGGATCAGCCTGGCCGGGGCGAGGACGGAGGAGGCCAAGGCGCTCGGCGACGCGGCGGCCGAGGCCATGGGCTGCCTGGACCACGTCCGCATCGACATGCGTGTCGACAGGACGGGCAAGCTCCGCATCATCGAGGTCAACGGCATCCCCGGGCTCAAGCCCCACAAGAGCTGGGCGCCCCAGATCTACACCCTCTACCACGGCTCGCCGCAGGGCGAAGGAGAGGATTACCGGAGACTCATCGGCGCGATCGTCGACGCGGCCGGACGGCGCTACGGGCTCTAAGACTTCTCCGGAGCCGCAGGCCGCGTGAGCCACTCGTCGATGAGACGGGTCCAGGCCGGCCGCGCGAGAGCCGGCTTCTCCGACATGAACAGGGTCAGGGCGTCCCGCCAGAGCTCGGAGTGCTGCAGGGTGGTGATGCGGTTGCGGAACATGGCCGCGCCCTTCCGGGGGTCTGAATCCATCTTCTCGAGGATGCCCAGAACCTCTTTCTTGAAGCCCTGGGGACCGTAATAAGCAAGATAGGCCTGCCAGGCCTCGGCCGCGCCCCGCATGGATCTGAGCGGGCGGGAGACGCGGCGGAGGCCGTCGAGAAACAGACGCTCCTCTCCCCTGTCGAGCCGACGGAGCCCCTTGTCCGTGATCCGGTAAGGATGGATCCCGTACGAGGCCAGCCGGCCGGCCCGCACTTGGAGTGAGAGACAAAATCCGGTCCGGCGGTAATAGAGCTCGGGCGGCTGAAAGAAGGCGAAGTTGCCTAGGCTATAGGCGATGAGCCGGCCATCGCGGACCTCCAGGCCCTGGGGAACGTGTGGGTGATGGCCGACGACACAGTCAGCCCCGGCCTCGGATAAGGCGCGGAAGGCCTCGACGACGTAGGGCGGGGGAAACGGGATATATTCGAGCCCGGCATGTCCGACGGCGACGACGAAGTCCCCCCGCTTCTTGGCCATGCGGATGAGCCCGGCGATCCGGTCGATCTCCCAGCCGCAGACGCCGGGGCCGCCCGTGGAGGCCGTGAGATCCTCGCCTTCGCTGAAGTTGACGACCGCGATCTTCGTGCCCTTCGCCTCGAGCGTCAAAGGCGCAATGGCTTCGTCAAAGCTGAGCCCGGCCCCGACCGTCCGGACGCCGTTCCCATAAAGGACGTCGAGCGTCTCCCGGAAGCCTTTCAGGCCATAGTCGAAAACGTGATTGTTGGCCAGGCAGGCGACTTCGAACGGGACCGAGGTCAGGCCGGCGACATGCCCCGGCAGGCCCTTGAAGACCGCGCCGCTCTTCCAAACCGGCTGGCCGGCCTCCGTCAGGGCGCATTCGCAGTTGACGATCCTGAGGTCGGCCGATCGGAGGGTCGGGAGCATGTCGCCATAGACGGCCTCCGGATCCCGCGAAATGACCGGCTCGAAAGCGCGGATCGGCGCCCAATCCGAAGCGATCATGATCCGCAGGCCCGCTTCCTCGGCCGGCCCGGGACTTCGTTTCTTTGTCCTGGATCCGATTCCCGTCATGGCCTCTCCGTCCGGCTCCTCCCGATCGATGCGCCCGCAGATCCCTACTTGATGAACGCCGCGACCCTGTGGGCGTGATCGGAGATAATGGCCAGCGTCGAGGCATCAGCGTCATAGACCGAATACCACCCGGCCGGTTCGTGGGGCGGGTCCCCGACCCACGACATGCCGGGCCTGGCTTCCCCGGCCCAGGCCCAGAAATTATCGCCCGCCGCGGGTCCGCCCGCCACGATCGAATCGAGGACGAGCTTGTAGAGGATGGCGTAATAGAGGTCTTTATTCGTCGTCGGCGAGGCCGGATCGAGGTTGTTCCTGCGGGGCAGCCAATCGCGGGCCAGGCCGAATTCCTCGAGGACCAGGGGTTTCCCCATGGCCACGGCGTCCCTGGCGTGCTTTTCGAAATAGGCCATAGCCAGCGGCTCCGCGGTTTTGTAGGTCCCGGGCCTCTTCGGGTCGTACCAGCCCCAGTTCTGGGGCCAGATATGGATGGTGGCGTAGTCGATCCCGGCGGCGCTGTGGGTCCTGACGAAATCCTGCGTCGGCTCCCCCGGAGGCTGGCCCTCCGATCCCGTCGTGACCATGTGGTTCGGATCGAGCGACTTGATGTAGGCGGAGGTGTCGTCGATCCAGCTCTGCGGGTAGCGCCGCGGCTCGTTCCCAAGCTCCCAGGAGAACACGGCCGGGTCGTCCCGGTATTTGATGCCGGTATAGGGGTTGATCCGGCCGACCACCATGGCGATGTGATCGCGGAACCAGGCCTGGCACTCCGGGTAGATGTAGAACTTGGCCGCATAATTGACGAATTTATCGAAATTCCCCGGATACGGGATGGGCGTTTTCTCGTGCCAGGAGACGTACTGGGCCATGCCGCCCGACCACTGCCAGAAGTTGTTGAGGACCATGACGGCCCGCAGGCCGCGCTTGCCCATCTCGGCCAGCAGGAAATCGAGGCCGTCGAGGACGCTGCCGTCGTATTCCCCGGGTGAGGTCATCAGGGCCGGAACCATCCGGTAAGGCTCGGTGTTCGGTCCCTCGGAGGAGGCCATGACGCGGAGATTGGTCAAGCCGAGATCGCGCATCCGGTCGAGCTCCCGCAGGAGCCGGGCCCGGTCGCCGCTCGGGCCATCGACTCCGAGGTTCATCCCCTGCCAGAAGTTGGCGCCGGCGAAATAGTAGGCCTTGCCGGCCAGCACGAAGCGGCCGTCCTTGACGGCCACGAATGACGCCGCAGCCGAAGCGTCAGGGGCCTGCTCCTCCTTGGCTGCGGGCCCGGGCGTCCGGTCGCCCCGGCAGCCCCAGGCGGCCAAAATGACCAGAGTAGCGAGGAGGACGGTCTTGCGCATGACGTTCTCTCCCTCCACGGTCGGATGGACGAATCATAGACCGCGGCCGCGGAGACTGTCAACTCGCGTTTTCGTCCCCCTGGTTGTGTGTCACCGAACCGTCAGTCGAGCTTTTTGTGGAAGCGAAGGACGCTCAGGGCGAAGAGCACGGTGCCGATGACGAGAAGGGCCGCCGCCTGGTCCCAGAGCTCCGGCCAGCCGGCGCCCCGGAGCATGATCCCCCGGATGATGACGAAGAAATAGCGGGTCGGGATGGCGTAGGAAAGGACCTGGAAAATGCGGGGCATGTTCTCGATCGGAAAGACGAAGCCGCCGAGGAGCATCATCGGCATGATGAAGAAGGTCGTCGTGAACATGGCCTGCTGCTGGGTCCGGGAGATGGTCGAGATGAACAGCCCGATGCCGAGCGTGTTGAGCATGAAGGCCAGGCTCAGGACGTAGAGGAGGCCCAGGCTGCCCCGGATGGGGATGCCGAACCAGCCCCGGGCGACGATCAGGACGAAGGTCGCCTCGACCAGACCGATGAAGACGAACGGCAGGAGCTTGCCCACGATGAGCTGGTACGGGCGGATGGGCGTCACGATGAGCTGCTCCATGGTCCCGGCTTCCTTTTCCCGGACGATGCCCTGGGACGCGAGCGAGATGGTCATGATCATCAAGATGAGGCCCAGGACGCCGGGCACCATGAAGTTCCGGCTGCGAAGTTCGGGATTGTACCAGACACGGACCTCGGCGTTGACGAGGACCGGTTTCGTCCCTCCCCCCATCCTCCGCTCCAGCCTCTCGAAAATGATGCGCTGGGCGTACCGGCCGGCGATCACGGTCGCGTAATTGACGCCGATCGTCGCCGATTGGCTTTCCGACCCGTCGGCGATGATCATGACCGAGGCCTGCTTCCCGCCCGCCAGCTTGTCCTCGAAGCCCCGGGGGATGACAAAGGCCATGGCCGCGTGGCCGTTGTCGAGGTAATGGTCGATCTCCTCCATCCGGTCGACGCGCGCCCGGACCGAGAAATAGCCCGAGTTGACGAACCTGGCGAGGAAGTTACGGCTGTCCGCCGACCGGTCCAGGTCGCAGATGACCGACGGGATGTCGCGCACATCCAGGTTGGCGGCATAGCCCAGGAGGAGGAGCTGGAGGACGGGCGAGATGAAGAGCACGGGAAAGAGCCGGCGGTCGCGGCGGAGCTGGAGGAACTCCTTCCAGATGATGGACAGGATGGCTCTCAAGGGCGGAGCCTCCTCCGGCGCGGCCGCTCATTCTCGCCCTTCCCCAGCCTCACCGCACTGGCTCCGAGCGAAAGCGCGGCAAAGCCGGCCAGCAGCAGGAGCTGGTCCCAGACCGCGCCCAGCCCCACACCCCTCAGGATAATGGCTCTCAGGGCCGCCAGGAAATACCGGCTCGGGACAAAATAGGTCAGGGCTTGGACGACGGGGGGCATGTTCCGGATGGGGAACACGAACCCGGAGAGGATGAAGGTCGGCAGCATGGTCGTCAGGAGGGCGATGAGGAAAGCCACCTGCTGGGTCCGGGTGACGGTCGAGATCAGGAGACCCTGACCCAGCGCCCCGGTCACGAACAGGACCATGGCCAGGAGGAGCAGCGGGTAATTGCCCTGGATGCCGACCCCGAAAAGCAGCCAGCCCAAAAGGAGGACGAGGTGGGCCGAGCCGATCGAGATCGCGACATAGGGGATGATCTTGCCCAGGATGAGCTCGAACGGCTTCAGGGAAGAGACCTTGAGCTGGTCCATGGTCCCGCGCTCCTTCTCCCGAACGACGGAGAAGGCCGTCGAGACCGTGACGATGACCATGAGGATGAAGGCCATCAGGCCGGGGATGAGGAACATGGCGCTGCGCAGCTCCGGGTTGTACCAGACCCGGACCTCGGTCGCCAGGGGAAGAGCGATGTCTGTCAGGCCCTTCTTTTCGAGCGCCTCGAGCGTGATCTTCTGGGAATAGCTCTGCAGGATGGCGCCGACGTAACCGGCGGCGGTGGTGCCGCTCATAGAGTTCGAGCCGTCGACGAGGACCTGGACCGAAGGGCTCCGGCCGGCCAGAAGGTCGTCGGCGAACTTCACCGGGATGACCAGGGCGGCCCGGATATCCTCGCGGGCCATGAGCAGGTCGACGGCGTCCGTTCTCGGCAGGACGGCCTTGAGATCGAAATATTCGGTCGTGCGGAACTTATCGACGAGGTCGCGGCTGGCGCGGCTGCCGTCCAGGTCGACCACGGCGAGGGGGATGTGTTGGACGTCGAAATTGAGGGCGAAGCCGAACATGACGAGCATGAAGGCCGGGAGGAAGATCAAGAACATCAGCGACCGGGAATCCCGGCGGATCTGGAGGAACTCCTTCTTGATGACCGGCCGCACGCAGCAGAGGGCGCGGAGCTTCACAGCCTCGCCTCCTCCGCCCCGGTGCTCCTGTCCTGCTCCTCGATCTTGTGGATGAAAACGTCCTCGAGTGAGGGCATGATGCGGTCGATGCGGTAAACCGCGATCCCCTCCCGTTCGAGCCTCTCCCGGACAAGCCTGCGCCCTTCCTCCTCGTCGGCCACGCTGATATGAAGGGACGTTCCGAAGATCGAAGTCTCGAGGACCCAGGATTCCTTCTGGAGAAGCTCCATGGCCTCGACGATCCTGTCGCTCGAGACCTCGAGGATCGGGTTGCGGATGTATTTGGTCTTGAGCTCCTGCGGGCTGCCGCCGGCCACGATCCGGCCGGCGTGGATGAGACGGATGTCGTTGCAGTATTCCGCCTCGTCCAGGTAGTGGGTCGTCACGAAGACCGTGACGCCGCGCTCCGAGAGATCGTTGATGAGCTCCCAGAAACGCCGCCGCGAAGCCGGATCGACGCCGCCCGTCGGCTCGTCGAGGAAGACGATCCGGGGCTCGTGCAGGACGGCGCAGCCGAGGGCCAGGCGCTGTTTCCAGCCCACCGAGAGGGTCCGGGTCAGGCTCCGCTCCCGTCCCTTGAGGCCGGCCATTTCCAGGACCCAGGCGAGGCGCGTGTCGATGGTCTTTTTCTGGAGGCCGTAAGCGCCGCCGAAGAAACGGATGTTCTCGACCACGGTCAGGTCCTCGTAGAGCGAGAACTTCTGCGACATGTAGCCGATCGTCTTCTTGACGCGCTCGGGCTCGCGGCGGATGTCGAAACCGCCGACCGTCGCCGTCCCGGAGGTCGGGTCGAGGAGACCGCAGAGCATGCGGATGGTCGTGGACTTGCCGGCTCCGTTGGCCCCGAGAAAGCCGAAGATCCGGCCGCGATCGACATCGAAGGAGACCGCGTCGACGGCCGTGAAGTCGCCGAATCGCTTCGTGAGCGACTTGACTTCGATCGAATGCTCGGCCACGGCGCGCCTGTCCTGTCTCCGGACCTCAGTTCCCCAGGGCTTTTTCCAGGCGGGCCTGGGCCAGGACGAGATCGATCGCGGCCTGGGTCCGGGACATCTTCGCCTGGAGCAGGAAGACCTCGGCGTCGAGGACGTCGGCGTTGAGGGCGACGCCCTGGCGGAAGCGCTCGGTGACCATGCGGAGGTTCTCATCGGCCTGCCCGACGGCTTCGCCCGCGACTTTGATCTTGTCCCGCGCCTGGGCCAGGGCGAGACGGCTCTGGGTGACGTCCAGGACCGCCTGGTCCTCGAGGAGCTTGCGGGCGTCCCGGGCCTGGGCCAGCTGGGCCTTGGCCTGTTCGGCCTGGCTCCTCGTCTGTCCCCAGTTCCAGAGATCGAACGAGATGGCGATGCCCACATCCCAGGTCCCATAGAACCTGTCCTGGGCCGGCATGAGCCGGGGGTTGGGCCGGATATAGTAGGCGTTCCCGGCGAAAGAGACCTGCGGATACCACCCGGCCCGGGCCGCCTTCAATCCGGCTTCGGAGGCTTTGATGCGGAACTCGGCCGATTTGAGCTCGGGCCGGCCGGTCAGCGCGGCGTCGAGAAGAGACCTGGCGGCCGCGGCATCCTCGCCGGTCTCGGCGGCGGCCGGCGCCCGGGAGGCCAGGCTTTCGGCCGAGGAGGTCAGCTCGACGTCCGTATCGACGGGGAAGCCGATGAGATTGTTGAGCGAGGTCCGGGCGATCTCGACGGCATTGCGGGTATCGATGGCCATGAGCTCGGTCGTCGAGAGCTGGAGCTCGGCCCGGAGCACCTCGTCCTTCGTCAGGAGGCCCTGATCGAAGAAGGCCCGGACGTCCTTGAGGTGTTCCCGAACCTGCCTGATCGTCTCGCCGACGACGGACTCGAATTCCCGGGCCCGGGCCAGCCCCCAGTACGCGGTCTTGACCGCGAAGACGAACTCCGAGCGGTCCTTGGCCAGGTCGAAGCCGGCCGATCGTTCGAGCATCCGGGCCGACTCCGTCCCGGCCTCGAGGCGGAAGCCCGTGAATAGGGGCTGCTGGACCGAGAGCCTCAGGTTCCAGTTGTTGAAATAGTTCTGGGAGACGACGATGGGGTTGGGCGAGATGGGCAGCGTCACTTCGAACGGCGGGACTTCGCTCAACCGCGTGTAGCCGGCGCCCAGCTTGAAGGACGGGAGCCGGCCGGCGGAGAGCTCACGGGTCCGGGCGGACGAGGACTCGGCCTTCATCCGGGAGGCATGGAGAGCCGGGCTCGCCTCGAGCCCCACGGCGATGGCTTCGTCGAGGGACAGGGGCTTCTTCTGGGCCCGGACCGCCAGCGGCAAGACGAGTAGAATGAGCGCGATGCTGACGAATTTACGCATGGCCGGCCTCCAAAGACGCGGATTCGGTGACGGAAATGAAAACGTTTTCGAGCGACGGCGCGAGGACCCGTCGCTGCAGGACCGGGATCCCGGCGGCGGCCAGGGCGGCTTCGACGCGCGGCATCTCCGTGGCCGGATCGGAGACGACGGCGTTCAGCCGGTCGCCGAAGAGCTGGACCTCGGTGACGCCGGGGACGGTCTTCAGCACGGCGAAGCCCCGGCGAATGTCCGGGCAGACGATCTCGACGACCGTGCCGCGCATCAGCCCCTTGATCCCCTGCGGCGTGTCGGCGGCGAGAAGCCTGCCCTCGGCCAGAAGTCCGACCCGGGAACAGCGCTCGGCCTCGTCCATATAGGGTGTGGTCATGACGATCGTGATCCCGGATCTCAGGAGGCTGGAGAGGATCTTCCAGAAGTCGCGGCGCGAGACGGCGTCGACCCCGGTCGTCGGCTCGTCGAGGAAGATGATCCGGGGCGTGTGGATGAGAGCGCAGGCCAGGGCCAGCTTCTGCCGCATCCCGCCCGAGAGCCGGTCGGCCAGCCGGCCGCGGAAAGGCGTGAGCCGGGTAAACTCCAGAAGCTCCTCGCGGCGCTTGCGGAAGTCCCGGACAAGATGGATCTCGGCGAAGAACTCGATGTTCTCGTCGACGGTGAGGTCGCCGTAGAGGCTGAACTTCTGGGAGAAGTAGCCGATCCGGCTCTTGAGCCGGCCGGAGTCCTTGACGACATCGAATCCCAGGACCGAGGCCCGCCCGGACGTGGGTCGGAGGAGGCCGCAGAGCATGCGGATGGTCGTCGTCTTGCCGGCGCCGTCGGGGCCGACGAGGCCGAACATCTCGCCTTCCCCGATCGAGAGGTCGAGGGAGCGGACGGCCTCGACGGCCTCGAACGTCCGGCCGAGTCCCCGCGTCTCGACGGCCAGCGTCGTCATGGTTCAGAGGCTTTCGGGAGCCACCCGGATGAGTGCGTCCGCGGGCAGGCCCGGCTTGAGGAACCCGTCCTTGTTCTCGATCTCGACCTTGATCCCGAAGACGAGCTTGACCCGGTCCTCCTTCGTCTGGACGTTCTTGGGCGTGAATTCGGCCTCGGGCGAGATATAGGTGACCTTGCCGGGGAAGACCTTGTTCGGGAAGGCGTCGATCCGGACCTCGACCCCGTCGCCGAGCCTGACCCGCCCCATCTCCATCTCGGTGACGTAGATCATGACGTAGACGCTGTCGAGCTCGGTCAGGGTGACGATGGTCGAGCCCGGCGTCACGAGTTCGCCGGCCTCGACCGCCTTGTGGGTGACGATGCCGCCGGCGGGAGCGGTGATCGTGCAGTCGGCGATCGTTTTGGCCAGAAGGTCGGCCGCCGCCCGGGCCTGGGCCGACCGGGCTTCCGCGGCCTGGATCTCTTCCGGCCGGGCCAGCCGGCGGACTTTGCTCAAGGTCTCGGAGGCGGCTTTCGCCTGGGCCTCGGCGACGGTCAGCCTGGCGTCGGCGTCTTCACGCTGCTTGGGAGTGACGCTGCCGGTCAGGACCAGCTCGCGCATTCTCCGGGCGTCGTCGGAGGCGACCTTGAGCGTCGCCTGGGCCTGTTCCAGGGCGGCCTCGGCCTGGCGGATGTCCTCGCTCCTGGAGCCCTTGACGAGCAGGGCCAGCTGCGCGTCGGCCAGCCGGACTCCGGCTTCGGCCTGACGGAGCTGGATATCGGCCGTGGCATGGTCGACCGTGGCCAATAGATCGCCGGCTTTGACCCGCGCCCCTTCGTCGACGGCCAGCTCGAGGATCTGGCCCGTGACCTTGGACGCGACGTCGACCTCGATCGCTTCGATCGTTCCCGACGCGGTGATGACGCCCTTGGCCGCCTTGGATGAGCAGGCCAGCCCGGACAGGGCGATCAGGATGAGAGTTGCGGTATTCCTTGTCATCGTGCGCCCTCCTTCTGGGGCTCGAACAGGGCCGGTGTCCGGGACGAGAGATCCACTCGCCCCTTGTCCGTCAGGATGCCCTGGAAAAAGACCTTGATGATCGACCGAAATGTCGCCGCCGGAGATTGTCCCGACCTCATGACGGCCGCGGGACTGACGAACACCTGGATGAGGTCGACGAACATGGCCAGGAGGAGGTCGAGATCGACGTCGTCGCAGAAGATGCCCTCGCGGCGGCCGTCCTGGAGGATGATCCTGAAGTTCTTGAGGATCTTCTCCCTCCGGAAGTCCTCGATCTCCCGCCAGATCCCGGGAAAGGATCTCTGAAGATCGCGGATGAGAACCGGCTCGAAGCGGGCCAGCTTCGCTCCCAGGAAGGACAGCAGGGCGACCATCTTCTCGCCGAAGCCGAGGGAGTCGTCATCGATGCGGCGTTCCACCCCGGCCTGAATGTCGTTCATGATGCCTCGGATGACCTCGCGCAGGATCGCTTCCTTGCCCGGGAACGCCTTGTACAGGGTCGCCTTGCTGATGCCGAGGCAAGCGGCGATATCGTCGGAGGTGACCGCGACGAAGCCCCGGCTCAAGAACAACCCCTCGGCGGCCTCGACGATACGCGGCCGAAGCGCCAGGACGGACGGGGCCTGCGCTCTGGATACTGTGGAAACTGTTTTAGTTTTCACAGTTTTATTATAATCCAGGATCGGCCCGTGTCAAGTCACGGTTGGCCATTCGTGATAATATCTCCGGCATGGACGCAAAACCCCGACTGTTCCGATCTCGGCGGGCCTGGCGGGAATGGCTCGCCCTCAACCACGATAAATCCAAAGGCCTCTGGCTCGCCTATTATAAGAAGGGCTCGGGAAAGAGATCCATAACCTACGAAGAGGCCCTTCAAGAAGCCCTTTGCTTCGGCTGGATCGACTCGACCATCGCCCGGCTGGATGCCGAGAGGTACAAGCAAAAATTCACGCCCCGCGGCGAAAAGTCCGTCTGGTCCCCTTCCAACAAGGCGCGAGTCGTCAGGCTGCTCTCGGAGGGGCTCATGGCCTCGCCGGGGATGGCCAAGGTCGACGCGGCCAAGAAGAACGGGTCGTGGGACCGTCCGAGCGATCCTGAGCGTGTCGGCCGCGCCGCGGAACCGCCCGCGGACTTGCTTGAGGCCCTGGCCAGGGAGCCGAGGGCGGCCGCGGTTTTCGAGGCACGCCCGCCCTCGGAAAAGCGGCTCTGGGCCCTTTGGGTGCTCAGCTCCAAGAAGCCGGAGACACGGACCCGACGCATCGCCGAGACAGTCGCCCGCGTCCTGGCGGGCCGCCGCCCCGGTTACTGAGACCCGCCGCTCAAGCTTCGATGATCCCGAGGGGCGGATTCGTCTTCCACTGGCCCCGGGTGAAATCGGGAATGGCCACGGGCTTGCCCTTGCCGGCGACGCTCTGCACGCTGGCGCCGACGATGGCGCTCCAGGCGGCGGCGTCGTAGACGTCCTGGTCGAGCGGCTCGCCTTTGCGAAGCGACTGGATAAGGCGATAATCCTCGATGTAGTCCATGCCGCCATGGCCCCTCCCCTCTCCTTTCGAGGCGATGGCCTTCCAAAGAGGGTGCTCGTACTTGGCGGCGAACTTCTCGAAATCGTCCCATTCGTGGGCCTTCGCGGCCTGGCCTTCGATGTAGATCCGGTCCGGCCACTTGTGGGCCAGCCCCCGCGTGCCCTGGACGAGGTTGATCCGCGTGTACGGGCGCGGCAGGTTCGTGTCGTGGATGAGAATGATCGTCTTGCCAAGCTTCGTTTTGATCAGGCTCGTGTTGACGTCCCCGAGGACATAACGCTCCTTGGCCTGCGGCGAGTCGGCGCCGAACGTCGCCACGGCGTATTCGTGGAGGCCCCGCGCCGGTGAGCTCATCGACACGAGGGTGTCGAAGGCGTCGCCGCGGTTGACGTTCATGCACTGGGCCACGGGCCCGAGGCCGTGGGTCGGATAGAGATTGCCGTTGAGCTTCTGGGACCAGGCCCGCCTCCATAGCCCTTCGCCCTCGCTCGAGAACTTGACCTCGCGGAGGTCGTGGAGGTAGCCGGCCTCGGCGTGAAGGACCTCGCCCAGGACGCCCTGGCGGACGAGGTTCAGGGTCATGAGCTCGATCCGGTCGTAGCAGCAGTTCTCCATCATCTGGCAGTGCTTCTTGGACTTTTCGGCCGACTCGATGAGGGCCCAGCAGTCCTCAAGGGACATGGCCGCGGGGACTTCGGTCGCGGCGTGCTTGCCGTTCTTCATCGCGGCCAGGCACACCGGCACATGCCATTCCCATGGGGTCGCGGTCATGACCAAGTCGAGGTCCTCGGTCTCGCACATCCTCTCGAAGTCCCGTGGGCCTTTCGAGTAGCCGGCTGGCTTCGGCTGCCCCGCATCGACGACCCACTTCTGGGCCCGCTCGACGTGGGCCGGACGGATGTCGCAGATGGCCTTGATCTCGACGCCTTCGATGTTGAGGTAGTTCTGGACGTGGGCCGAGCCCATGCCGCCGACGCCGACGAACCCGACCTTGACGGTGGGGATGGCCGGGGCCCGGAACTGCGACCTGGCCTCGCTGGGAAGGCCCGACGGTTTGGCCTCGAGACCGAGGCCGGCCACCGCGGCGCCCAGCCCCGCGGCCGCTCCGATCTTGAGGAAATCCCTCCGGCTCTGGTTCCTGCGTTCTTGACTCATGAGTCCTCCCGTCGTAGGGGTTCCTGCGATGGCCGCCCTAGAAGATACGGAAGCCGAGGCCTCCGAGAAGCTGCAGCCCGCCGATATTGACCGTCGTGCCGAGCGCCGAATCGGCCCCCGCCCGAATGGAATCGTAGCCGGCGGAACAGAAAATCGAGATCCTGCCGATAAGGGCCAGAGAGGCGGTCATGACGATCCGGGGCGAAATCCTGTGCCCGTCATAGCGGAGATCGACTGTCCGCCAGGTCTCCCTGTAGCTGTGGAAGCCGGCGCCCGCGCCAAACCGCAAGGCAAGGGGCCCGGCATAAACCTGGTAGAAAACGACGACCGGAATGGACGTCCGCCGAAAGCTCAGCGGGTATTCCGCCGTTCCCGGTCCCGATAGGACGGCCATCCCCCTGTCGGAAAGCAGCCCAAACCCCGCAGCGCACCCAAAATGGCCCTTGAGCTTCAACCAGACATCCGCGCCGATCGACAGTCCTGACCCGTAGATATCGCGGTAGTCGCCTGACGGGGGGAACAGGCCTCCGGCGCCGACGGAAAGCGAAAGCTCCTGGGCCGGCATGGCCACGGACAAGGTCAGCACAAGGGCCGCCAAGCCGACCGTGAGACGCCAAGCTCTCATCGGAGCCCCCTCAAGATCAGGGGGGTGAGCGTTTTAAGGCATAACGACGACCCGACGGACGTACCGCCCGGGGCTGTCTCCCGCGAACGGTTGCTCTCGAGCCCGGACGGGCCCACGGCCGTGATGACATAATAATAGGTCCCGCTCAAGGCCACGGAGCTATCCGTAAATTCCGTCCCCGTCACGGGCGTCGCGTTGGCCTTGGCGAACTCCCCGTGGGGACTGGATGTCCGATAAACGTTGTATCCAACGGCGTCAGCCTGGGCCGTCCAGGCCAGGTGGACCGCCGGAAGAGCGTTGAAAACGGACCGGTAAACGATCCAGGAGCCCAAGACGCCGACGGGTGTTCGCGGGTAATCCTCCTTGATCGGCTGCGCCAGCTCGGCCAGGAGTCCGACCGAAGCCCGCGTGGCGCTCGTGAAGAAGTCAAGGTCGAGCGTCGCAAGCGTATCTGTCGTTCGATGGTAGTACGGGTTGGTCAGGGGACTGTCCTCGATGGCCAGGAGGGCCGGGTAACCGTTGTCCCAAAAGGGCGCGTGATCGGAGTAAACAAACGACGGGTCGATGATCTTCGTCCCTCCGACGAGGCCATAGTGCGAGCCGGCCGCGAGGAAGAGGTCGCCGAGCCAGGTGGAGTCCGGGTTGACAATGATCTGGAGGTCTTCGGGGAGGGCGTCGGCGTAGGCGATCATGTCCAGGTTGATGACGCCGAGGATCCGCTCGCCGGCGATCCGGGCGGCGGACGCGTAGGCCCGGCTGCCGTAGAGCCCCCATTCCTCGGCTGAAAAGGCGATGAAGCGGACGGTGAAGTCGAGCGGATAAGGCGCCAGGACGCGGGCCGCTTCGAGGACGGCGGCCGTGCCGCTGGCGTTATCGTCGGCTCCGGGGGCCAGGGTCAGCCGCGACGGGGACGTCGAGTCATAGTGGGCGCAGATGATGTAGATGTCGTCCGGGTAGGTCTCCCCCGTCTTCTCGGCGACGACGTTGCGCGACGAATAAGAGCCGGAGAAGGTGAACGGCTCGAAGCGGACGTCGTCGAGGCCGAGGGCCGTGAACGAGCTGAAGAGGGCCTCGCCGGCGGATTCGCAGTTCGTCGTCGACGTATAGCGGGTCTGGAAATCCTGGAGCGTTTGGACTTGGGCGGTCAAGTCGGAGCTCGAAACGAGCGAGACGATCGATTCGATGAATGGGTCCTGGACCGATACCCCAACCGAGGGCAAAGCCGTGACGGAGCGCGTCGGGATGGAACGGAAGAGGGAACGGGGCGGAAAAGCCTTGCGGGGCAGGCCGGCCGGCACGGATTCGGCGGCGTTCCCGATTTCGGTCCAGAAAACGGCGGTCCCCGGTTCCACGGCGACGGCGCGGCCCGCGGCGCGAAGCGAGGCCAGGGCCCCAGGGCTCCCCGTCCCGACGACGAGGAACTCGCGCCGAGCCGCGTTCCTATCGAGGACCGTGAAGCGGACGCCGCTGCGGCGCAGGAGGTCGATCTCGGCGCGGTCGGCGAACGCCAGCAGGCAGGTCGCGAGCTCTTGCCGGACATCGATCGGGAGCCTGGCCAGGACCCGGGCGGCAAGGGCCGGGCCCTTGGCGATGCGGATCAGACTGACCGGACGGCCGTCGTCGGGCGCGGCCGCGGAGAGCACGAGGCCGGCGGCGAGGACGAGGAGGCCGCAGGCGAGGGCCGTCGGATGGCGGGTCCCTGTGCGCGTCATGCCTGCTATTTAAGCAGATTCCTTCCGCGGGGGTCAACAGGGTATATTTTGTGTCAGGTCAGAAGCTTCCTCTTCCTGTCCCAGCGCTGTCGTAATCTCACGGAGTCCAAGCCGAGCGAGGCGCCTTTGGCCAGCGGGTTTCGGCCCGCGGCCTCGAACCGGAGCGTGTGCTTTCCGGGGGCCAGCCTCAGGCTCCCGAGATAGACGTCCTTGACCGCGAGATCCTTCGAATAGAAATCGATGACCGGGCTCACGGCCGGGTGGGTTCCGTCGTCGGCCAACGGGACCGGCCGGCCGTCGAGGAGGACGCGGTAGGCGCCGTAATCGTCGGCGTAGGTCATGCGCAGGACGAGGGCCCGATACTCCTCCTTGGCCACGTCAAAATCGACCTCGAGGGCGGGCTGGTCTCCCGACGGCCGGAAAAAGACCTGCCCTTCCCCTGTCCAGTCGTAGCCCTTCTGGAGCTCGGCCGTGCCGCCGATCTTCCGCGAGGCCGCGAGAAGCGTCTTCCCCTCGATGATGAGGTCGAGGTTCGGGAAGCGCCGTTCGGCGAGCGGAGGAAGCGTCGTGAACCGCGTCGGCTGTCCCTTCTGGTACCAGAAGGCCACGGTGGCGATGTCGTCCTCGCGCTCGACATGGCCTTCGATCTTGGCGCTCTCCGTCTCGTCGGCCGAGATCCAGCCCGTGTGCTCCATGTCAAAGCGAAGCGACTTCTCGAAGCGGACCGGGTCGGCGATGTGCCAGCGGTACATGCAGTACTCCGTGCCCGGGATCTCCCCTTCCGGGCTCCAGTAGACGCACCCGAAATAGGGATACTGGCCGAGCGACATGCCCCAGGCCATCAGGAAATAGTCCTCGGTTCCCGTGCCTTGGACCGAAGGCTTCGTCTCGCCGTCGATGTAGAACCTGGCGTCGCCCTCCCCGAACCACATCGGGCTTCGGGCCCGGATGGACATGACCGTGCCCACGTACTGACCCTCGCCCGCGATCGTGGCAACGGTGTAGTCGCGCCCGAGCTTCTCGGGAAAGGCCTGATTGTATTGGGCGCAGAAATACGCCGATCCGCGCGCCAGGTCCGGGTCTTCGGTATAGTCGATCTGATAGTAGAAGGAACGGACGTTCTTCGACCCTTCGTTGGTGACGGTCACGAGACCACGCTCGAAGAAGGGCATGGGCCAGAAGCAGTTATAGCCGTCCCCGCCCGTCTCGACCTGGACGGGCGCCGAGACGAGCTCGAACCGGCGGCCGAAGCCGGCCCCGAAGAAATCCCCCAGAGGCGCTTCCACGGCAGGCTCCTTGGCCCCGTCCCAGTACATCCGCAGGACCATCTCGTCGGGAGAGGCGGAACCGCCCGACTCGAGCCAGTTCGGACGGGCCTCGCTGAAGGTCAGCCAGATGTGGCGGATGACCGCCGGGCCCTTGATGTCGGCCAGCACCTTGGTCTCGCCGGGCGCGATGTATTTGACCCGGTCGGCGTTGCCGGCGAAGCTCGGGTCGGTCGAAGTCACGGCCCGCGAACGCCCCGGCTTGAGCTTCATGAGACCCTCGAGGTCCTGGGCGGCGGCCGTCGATGCGACAAGCGCCGCGGCGGCGATCAGAGATGCGATCGTCTTGATCATGGTTGGCCCTCCGTATTCTTCTTGCTTATAAGGCCTCGGCGACAAAAAAACAAGCGGCCAAAAGCTTGACAAAGCCAAGGACGAGGCCTATGATGCGCCAATCATGGACAGCGCCATCGATCATCGAACTCTCGCCCCGGCGCTGTCCTCCCTTCGTCTTTGGAACTGGTGGGCGGTCCCAACCGCCCGATAAGTCCGTTCCCCCCGTCTATCCCTCTTTTCGCACCGGTGTGCCGTTCGCCCGCTTTTGCGCACCGGTGTCAACCCAGGACCCCCATGGATACGACGGACCGTCGCTGCCGACGGCGACCAAGCTCGAAGCCGTCGTGAAAGGACATTGATCATCATGCGCTTCGCATCACGAAACACGGATTTCCTGCCTCGGGCTTACTACAACATCAAGGCCGACCTGCCCGAGCCGCCCAAGCCCCCCCTCCACCCGGGGACGAAAGAGCCCCTCAAGCCCGAGGATCTCGAGATCATCTTCCCGAAAAGCTTCATCCGCCAGGAGGGCGTAACCGAACGGGACGTCCCCATCCCCGGACCCGTCCTCGAGGCCTATTCGGTCTTCCGGCCGACGCCGCTCATCGAGGCGACCGCCCTGAGAAAGGCCCTCGGGACACCCGCCCGCATCTTCTACAAGTACGAAGGGGTCGGGCCCGTCGGCAGTCACAAGACGAACACGGCCATCATGCAGGCCTATCTCGCGGCCGAGGACGGCGTCAAGACGCTGGCCACCGAGACGGGCGCCGGACAGTGGGGCTCCGCCCTGGCCTACGCCGGCTCGCGATTCGGCATCGAAACCAGGGTCTTCATGGTCCGGTCGAGCTTCCGCCAGAAGCCGGGACGGCGGGTGATCATGGAGATGTTCGGCGGCGGCGTACTCGAGAGCCCCAGCTCGACGACGGAAGCCGGGCGCAAGTTCTACGATCAGGACCCCGAGCACCCCGGGAGCCTCGGCATCGCCATCTCCGAGGCGGTCGAGGTGGCCGTTAAGACCCCCGGCGTCAAGTATGCCCTCGGCTCGGTCCTGGACAGCGTCCTCATGCACCAGACCGTGATCGGGCTCGAAGCCGAAAAGCAGATGGAGGAGATGGGCGCCGTCCCCGACACGGTCATCGGCTGCGTCGGCGGCGGCTCGAATTTCGCCGGCCTGGCCTTCCCCTTCATCCGGCATAACCTCCGTGGGGAAAGAAAGACGCGCTTCATCGCCGTCGAGCCCGAAGCCTGCCCCTCGTTGACCCGGGGCACGCTGCGCTACGATTTCGGCGACAGCGTCGGCATGACCCCGCTCCTTTATATGTACACGCTGGGGATGGATTTCGTGCCGCCCCCTCTCCACGCCGGCGGGCTGCGCTATCACGGCATGGCCCCGCTCGTCAGCCACCTCGCGGCGATGGGCGTCGTCGAGCCCCGGGCGGTCGACGAAAAAACCGTGTTCGACCGGGCGGTCCTGTTCATGCGAACGGAAGGCATCCTGCCCGCCCCCGAATCCTCCCATGCGATCTCGGTCGCCGTCGACGAGGCGCTGGCCGCGAAAGAGGAGGGGCGTGAGCGGACGATCCTGTTCAACCTGAGCGGGCACGGCTTCCTCGACATCAGCGCCTACGCCCGGAACGGCCATGGCGGGAAGGCTTAGCGAGCCCGGGACGGGTTCCGGTCCGGATGGGGCTGGAGGAACATCTTTCCGGCCGCCGCCGTAGTATACTAAGGTATCGCCGAGTCATCAGGAGGTCCGCACACCCATGTCAAAACGAATCGTCCTGTCCGCTCTCGCCGTCCTCGCCGTCGCGCTGGCTGTCCCCTCCGCAAGGGGATCCGCGGCCCCGCCCGCGCCTGAAGGCGCCCTGGCCGCCAGGATCGACGCCGTCATGGCCGCGGTCTACAAGCCCGGGGAGCCCGGGGCGGCCATCATCGTCCGCAAGGACGGCCAGACCATTTTCCGCAAGGGCTACGGCATGGCCGACCTCGAGCTCGGCGTCGCGGTCGAGCCCGACATGATCTTCCGCCTCGGCTCGATCACCAAGCAGTTCACGGCGATGTCCATCCTCATGCTGGCCCAGGAAGGCAAGCTCGGGCTCCAGGATGAGATCACGAAGTTCCTGCCCGACTATCCGACCCGGGGCAAGCGGATCACGGTCGAGCACCTCCTGACCCACACCTCGGGCATCCAGAGCTATACGGACATGCCCGAGTGGCTGCCGCTCTGGCGCAAGGACTTCACGGTCAAGGAGCTCGTCGACCTCTTCAAGGACAAGCCCATGCAGTTCGAGCCCGGAAGCAGCTGGGCCTACAACAACTCCGGTTACTTCCTACTCGGGGCCATCATCGAAAAGGTCTCGGGCAAGACCTACGGGGATTTCGTCACGGAGAGGATCTTCAAGCCCCTGGGCATGAAGGGCTCCTCCTACGGCAGCACCGAGCGGATCATCCCCCGCCGCGTCCCCGGCTATCAGGCGGACAAGGGAGGTTTCGTCAACGCCCCCTACCTGAGCATGACCCAGCCGTACGCGGCCGGTTCGCTCCTTTCGACGATCGACGACCTGGCCGTCTGGAGCGACGCCGTCTTCGCCGGAAAGCTGGTCCGCAAAGAGTGGCTCGACAAGGCCTTCACGCCCTACAAGCTCACGAACGGCGAATCCACGGGATACGGCTACGGGTGGTTCGTGGGGGATTTCGCCGGACACCGCTCGATCGAGCACGGCGGCGGCATCAACGGCTTTACGAGCTACGAGATGACCTTTCCCGAGGACCGCGTTTTCCTGGCCATCCTGACCAACAGCGCCATCGAAGGCCGCGGTCCCGAGCCCCGAGCGGTCAAGATCGCCTGGCTCGCTCTCGGACTCACCGAACCCGAGCGGAAGGCCGTTACGCTGCCGGCCCGGGATCTTGACGCCTTCGCCGGCGTTTACATGAACGAGCGCAAAGAGGAGTTCTACGTCAGCCGCGAGGGTGACAAGCTCTTCGCCCAGCGGCAGGGCGGATCGAAGGACGAGCTCTATCCGGCCTCAGCGACGGAATTCTTCCTCAAGAACAACCCGGCCCGATTGATGTTCGTCAAGGACTCCGGAGGCGGAATCAACGGCCTGAGGATCATGTCCCGGATCGGGCCGACCCAGGTCTTGACGAAAACCGATAAGCCGCTTCCGGCCCCTCGTAAAGAGGCGGCCGTCGACCCAAAGCTCTACGCCCGCCTGGCCGGGGATTATGAGTTGGCGCCCGGATTTATCCTCACCATCCTGACGCGGGGCGGCAAGCTCATGTCGCAGGCCACGGGCCAACCCGAGGTCGAGCTCTTCCCGGAATCGGAGACGAGATTCTTCCTCAAGGTGGTCGACGCCCAGGTCGATTTCGTCCTCGACGCCGCGGGCCGGGTGACCGGGCTCGTCCTCCACCAGGGGGGACAGGACCTTCCGGCCAAAAAGATCCGGACTCCGTGAGGGAACCCTGGGCCCGGCGAATTCGTATATAAGAGCGGATGACAAATTGGACCGAGGGAGGTCTCCCATGTCTTTGACGCGAATGAAGATCGTCGGCGCGAGCCTGCTCCTGCTCGGGCTCGCCGCCGCTTGTGACGAACCCCGGAACATGATGACGGAAACGAAGACCGTCGACCTCGAAGGCGCGGCCCGGGCCGAGGTCGGGCTGCACATGGGCGCCGGGGAGATGCATCTCCGGGCGGCCCAACAGGCGGCTCTCCTCGAGGCCTCGTTCGAGTTCAACCGCGAGCGCAATCGTCCCGAGGTCAATTATCGCCTCTTCGGCGACAAGGGCATTCTCGAGGTCCGTCACGCCCGGCGGCACGGTGTCAACTTCGGCACCACCCGGAACCGCTGGGACCTCACCCTGGGGCAGGCGGTGCCGCTTGACCTCACCATCGACCTCGGCGCCGGCCAGAGCGATATCGACCTCAGGGGGCTGAAGCTCGAACGGGTCGAGATCGACATGGGGGTGGGCGAGGTCAACCTCGATCTCCGCGGCCCCCACGCATCCGGCTTTCTGGTCAAGATCGACGGCGGCGTCGGCAGCGCCAAGCTGGCCCTGCCCGCCGAGGTCGGCGTCCGGGTCAAAGTCGACGGCGGGATCGGCTCGGTCAATGCCCACGGGCTGACCAAGCAGGCCGGCGCCTACGTCAACGACGCCTACGGCAAGAGTCCCGTCACGATCGAGGTCGACATCGACGCCGGCATCGGCAGCCTCGATCTCACCTGCGAGCCCTCTTCCCTGATCAGGACCTAGACTTCTTCGAGCCGCGCGGTGAAGTGCCGCAGGAACGGCGATTCGCGGACGATGCGCAGCCCCCGGACCTTGTCGCGGTTCTTGTGGAGCTCGATGAGCGAATCCGCGACGTAGCGAAGATGGGAGGCCGTGTAGACGCGCCGCGGGATGGCCAGCCGGACCATCTCGAGCTCGGGATAGACCTCTTCCTTCCCCTTGCCCGTCTTGCGCCCGAACATGACCCCGCCGATCTCGACGGCCCGGATGCCGTAGTCCCTGTAAAGGGCGACGGTCAGCGCCCAGCCGGGGTACTGAGCCCGGCGGATGTGCGGCAGGAACCTGTCGGCCAGGAGGTAGACGGCGTGGCCCCCGAAGGGCTTGAGAACGGGCACGCCGGCCTGGTCGAGGAGCCCGCCGAGATAGGCCACCTGGGCGATCCGGTGCTCGAGGTAATCCTCGTCGAGCGCTTCTTTCAGGCCCCGGGCCATGGCTTCGAGGTCGCGGCCGGCCAGTCCGCCGTAGGTCGGGAACCCCTCGCTGAGAATGAGCAGGTTCTTGATCTTCTCGGCCAGGACGTCGTCGTCGAGGGTGACGAAGCCGCCGATGTTGACCAGGGCGTCCTTCTTGCCGCTCATGGTCGCCCCGTCGGCGTACGAGAACATCTCCTGGGCGATCTCGAGGACGCTCTTCTTGGCGTAGCCCTTCTCGCGCGTCTTGATGAACCAGGCGTTCTCGGCGAAGCGGCAGGCGTCGAAGAAGAACGGGATGTCGTAATGGGCGCAGACCTCGCTCGTCTCTTTGATGTTCTTCAGCGAGACGGGCTGGCCGCCGCCGCTGTTGTTCGTCACCGTCAACATGACCAGGGGGATCTTGTCCTTGCCCCGCTTATCGATGAACTTCTTCAGCTTGGCGACGTCCATGTCGCCCTTGAACGGCTCGTCCGAGTCGGGATCGTAGGCCGCGGCGGCGGCCAGGTCCTCGGCCCGGGCCTCGAGGACCTCGATGTTGGCCCGGGTCGTGTCGAAGTGGATGTTGCTGGGGACGCTGTCCCCCTTCTTGACGATCGAGCCGAAGAGGACCCGCTCCGCCGCCCGTCCCTGGTGCGCGGGGATGACATGGCTGAAGCCGAAGACCGAGCGGACGGACTCTTCGAGATGGTAGAAGTTGCGGGCCCCGGCGTAAGATTCGTCGCCGGTCATGATGCCCGCCCACTGGTCGTCGCTCATGGCCGATGTGCCGGAATCGGTCAGGAGATCGATCGTGACCGTCTCGGCCGGGATGCCGAAGATGTTGAGGCCCGACTGTTTGAGCAGGGCCTCCCGTTCCCGCCGCGAGACCGAACGGAGCGGCTCGATTGATTTGATGCGGAAAGGCTCCATGGGCGGCTTGATGTCTGCCATTTGTATCCTCCCTGGCCGTCCCCGGACGGGCCGGGAACGCGATATGTCCTAGAATGCCGTCAGCCTGCGGAACTGCCGGAACCGGCCCTCGACCTGGTCCCGGTCGAGCGACAGGAACCGGCCGATCCCGAAATCCTCGATGGCGAACGAGGCCATGACGCTGCCGTAGACCGCGGCCCGGCGCATGTCGCGGCGGGCGCGCCCGGGAGCTTTGTCGAGATACCCCAGGAAGCCGCCGGCGAAGCTGTCCCCCGCCCCGGTCGGATCGATGACGTGCTCGCACGGATGGGCCGGGACGCCGAAAACGAAATCCCGGCCGAAGACGAGCGCGCCGTGCTCGCCCTTCTTGAGGAGGACGAGCGACGGGCCCAGCGCGACCAGGGCCTTGCCCGCGCTGATGAGGTTCATCTCCCCGGTGATGAGCCGGGCCTCCTCGTCGTTGGCGAAGAAAATATCGACGCGGCCGAGCTCCTTAAGCAGGACTTCACGCTTGGTGTCGATCCAGAGCCGGATCGTGTCCATGGCGACCAGGGCCGGCTTGCGGAACTGCCTCAGGACGAATTCGTGGTGTTCCGGGTTGAGGTTGGCCAGATAGACGATGCGGGAGCCGCGGTAGGACGCGGGGACCTCCGGCCGGAAATCGGCGAAGACATTGAGCTCGGTCCGCAGGGTCGTCCGCCGGTTGGGGTCGTCCTCATACTTCCCTTCCCAGTGGAAGGTCTTGCCGGCCTTGACCTTGAGGCCGGCGAGATCGACGCCGCGCGATCGGAGCAGGGCCAGGGTCTTCCGTGGAAAGTCGCGGCCGACGACCCCGACGACGCGCGGACGGGTGAAATAGCTCGCCGCGAGGGCGCAATAGGTCCCCGACCCGCCGACGATCTTCTCCCGGTCTCCCCAGGGCGTCCGGATGGTGTCGAAGGCGACCGAACCGACGATGACCAGGCTCATGGCGTTTGTCTTGTGTCCTCAGCGCAGGTACTTATCGACGAGCAGGCCCAGCTTCTTCCGGGTCGCGGCCGGGATCGCGGCCGGCGCGGTCACGATGGTGTTCCTGAGCGCGGAGCCGCAGTCGCAGCCGGGCGCCCCGCCCTTCCCCAATGCCGCCAGGGCCTTCTTGATGACGGCCTTGGCGTTGGCGATGTTGTACGACAGGTTCTGCAGAACGAGTTCGACCGTGACCGGCTCCTCGGTCTCGTGCCAGACGTCGTAGTCCGTCGCCAGGCTGAGGGTCGCGTAGCAGATCTCGGCCTCGCGGCAGAGCTTGGCTTCGGTCGCGGCCGTCATGCCGATGACGTCGCCGCCCCAGGACCTGTAAGCGAGCGACTCGGCTTTGGTGGAAAAGGCCGGACCGTCGATGCAGATATAAGTTCCGCCACGATGGGCCCTCAAGCCCAGGCCGACGGCCGCTTCGAAGAGGACTCCTGCCAGCTCGGGGCAGACCGGCTGTCCCAAGCTGACGTGGGCGACGATCCCGCCGCCGAAGAACGTATTCGGCCGGCGGGTCCGGTCGAAGAATTGGTCGGGGAGGACGATGTCGCGCGGATGGATGGTTTCGCGGAGCGAGCCGACGGAGTTGACCGAGATGATCCGGTCGACTCCTAACTTCTTGAAACCGAATATGTTGGCACGGTAGTGGACCTCGGCCGGAAGCAGCCGGTGGCCCCGGCCGTGGCGGGCCAGGAAGGCCACCCGCCGGCCTTCGAGCGTGCCGACGACATAAGGTCCGGAAGGCTCGCCGAAGGGCGTCCGGAGACGGACTTCCTTCTTGTTTCTGAACCCGTCGATCTCGTAGAGCCCCGTGCCGCCCAGGATGCCGATCGCAGCTTTGGGCAACAGGGTCGCCTTGGTCCCGGCCAT
>JBAVUQ010000055.1:0-1563 GCA_049696855.1 Candidatus Aminicenantales bacterium | reverse complement strand
ACATGCTGGAGGAAGGACACGGCGGGCTCGATCGCTATACGCCGACGGACGCGCTCAAAAGAAGCTTCGACGCGGCCGGGAACGGGCTGACCGGTCCGTTGACGGTATTCGATTTCTACTCCCGGCTCCTGCCGCTCGTCGCCGAGATCAAGGATGGACATACGCGTCTGATGCTCTCTCCGTCGGCCGGCGCCGACCTCGACGCCCAACCCGTCTTCTTACCCTTCGGACTCCGCTTCCTGAAAGACAAGGCCTACGTCTTCAGGAACCTGAGCTCGGACGCGGGCATCAAGGACGGCGCGGAACTCCTGGCCATCGACGGGATGCCGATCACGGATGTCGTCTCGGCGCTTCTCCCGCTCATTCCGAGCGACGCCGGGATCCGGACCAGCCGGCTCCGGCGCCTCGAGAATCCGGCCGCTTTCGGCCGGCTCCTGGCCCTTCGGTTCGGGCGGCGGGAATCCCGACGGATCCGCTTCCGGCCGTATCAGGGCGGGGAGGCGCAAGAGCGCACGGTGCCGGGCATCACGGCGGGCGACATCGTCCGGCTCCTCCCGGAGAGATACCCGGCGACGGCCGGGCGCCGCCCGACCTACGAGCTGTCCTTCAAGGGATCGACGGCCGTTCTGACGATCCGGAGCTTCGGCGATGATCCGGACCAGGCGAAGCCGCGGTATCCGGAATTCCTGACGGAGACGTTCCGCTCTCTGGCGGAAAAAAAGACCCCGAACCTGATCATCGACCTGCGGGGCAACGGCGGCGGGCAGGACGACTACGGCAAGTTCCTCTTCGCCCACATCATGGACCGTCCGTTCCTTTATTACTGGGCCCTCGAGACAAAGAAAGACCGTTACGATCTCTTCCGCTTCACGGACGAATCCGCGACAGGAGCCGAAGAGCTGGCCAAACCGCTCAGAAAGAACGCGCGCGGCTGGTTCGACGTCATCGGCCATCCCAATCGCGGGCTCCAGACGCCCCGGGAACCCCGGTTCGCCGGGCGGGTGGCCATCCTCGTCGACGGCGGCAGCTTCTCGGCGACGGGGGAGACGACGTCGGCCTTCCACTACTACAAGAAGGCCGTGTTCTTCGGAGAGGAATGCGGCTCCGGCTACTACGGCAACACCTCGGGATTCATGGTCACGGCGACCCTCCCCCACACGCATATCCAGATCCGCATCCCGCTCGTCCTCTACACGATGGCCGTGGACGGCTATCCCAGGGACCGCGGCATCGTTCCCGACTTCCCCGTGACCCCGACGATCGAAGACCTTCTGGCGGGCCGGGATCCGGTGATGAAGCGGGCCCTGCTGTTCCTGGAAAAGGGCCGCTAGCTTCGAATCACTTTCCAGCGTTGGACTGATAAGATCAAGAACCCGGATGGTTATTTCACCACGGCGCCCTGGACAAAGCGCGGCCGGGCCAGGTAGAGCCGGCCCTCGCCCTTCTCTCCGGTCGCCGGGTCGTTCAGCGTGACGTCGACGATGATCCAATCGCCGGCCGGCGGAGCTTTCGGCAGGGGCGTCTGGATGAGATACCCGTACAGGGCCTGGGTCGGGCCGCCGG
>JBAVUQ010000054.1:0-2277 GCA_049696855.1 Candidatus Aminicenantales bacterium | reverse complement strand
ACGCCCAGACCATAGCGTTCCTGGACAAAGGCGACCTCGGCCTCGAAGAGGCTGACGATGGCGTCGGCGACTTGGAGGGCGGAGGCCAGGCCCTGGCGGTAGAGTTCGGTCGTCTCGGTGGCATTCTTCCTGGCGACGTCCTGGGCCACGGAGGCCTGTTTGAGAGAGGCGCGTTGATTGGCCAGGGAGACGAGGGCCTGCCGGACCTCGACGTCGACGCGGCGGGTGGCCGCCTGGAGGTCGAGGTCGGCCAATTTGGCCAGGGCCTTCTGCTCTCTCCGCTGGCCGAACCGGGCCAAGCCGTCGAAGAGGGTCCAGCTCAGCGTCGCTCCGGCGGTCCAGTTCCAATTCCTGTTGTTGAAGCTGGGCTCGTTGGTGATGCTGTAACGGTAGCTGGCGCTGAGGGTCGGCAGCCAGTCGAGCATGGGCACCTTGGCCAGGGCGTGCTGGGCCGAAGCCAGATAGCGGAGGGACCCGACGTCGAGCCGGCGGGCCAGCGCTTCGTCCACGAGGGCTTCGGTGTTCGCGGCCTCGGCCGAGGCGGCTTCGATCAGGAATTCAGGCACGACGAGCCGGCCGCGGACGGAGTCCGGCGCATCGAGGAGATATCCGAGCTGGAGGGTGCTCGTCTCGACCTGTCCCTGGACCTGGGTGACGCCGACCTCGGCTGTCGCATACTCGAGCTCGGCCCGGGTGACGTCGTTGATGGAGGTGAGCCCGGCCGCGAAGCGGGCCTTGGCCGCCTCGAGGCTCTGCTTGGCGAACGCGAAGCGCCGGGCCGACGCCTCCTGGACCTGGGAAGTGCCGAGGGTCGACAGAAAGGCCTGGCTGACTTCGAAGGCCAGCTGCCGCCGGCTTTCGGCGGCGGCCGCCAGCGCGGAGTTCCTCTGGGACCTCACGGCCGAAAGGCTGACCATGCTGGTCGCATCGAACAGGGTCAGGTTGAGAGCCAGGTTTTCGGCAAGGGCGTTGAACCGCGAAATGACGACTTCGGTGTCGCCGACGACCCGGCGAACCTCGTAAGCCCGGCGGGTGTAGCCGCTCGTCGAGGTGATCGAAGGGAGGAAGAAGGACCGCGCCTGGGCGACGCGCGCGTTGGCGGCGTTGACGTCCTCCTGCGTGGCCAGGGCCCTCTCGTTCCTCTCCAGGGCCAGCTTGACGGCCTCGTCGAGGGTCAGCGGCCGGTCCTGGGCGGCGAGCAAGGGAGCCAGAAGAAAGGTCAGACCGAGGGCGGCCGCGGCGAAGCGTCTCGTCCGGCCCGGTCGCGAATTCTCTGCCATCATCGCGTCTCCTGAAATACGGGGCCGTTCGTAGGCCCCGAAAGGGCTTTTAAATAGACTACTATACCATAAGGTCTTTTGACGCTGAAGCGGGCGCGTTCTTCCCTGAAAACCGAAATAATCCGGCGCCGGCTCCGGGCCGGCTTCCAGAGGTCCCGCCCCTCGAGTGGGAAGAGACGGTCCGGCGGCCGCGTCTAACATCCTGGAACGAAACGGTATTCCGATCTGCGGAGGTGGCCATGAAAGCGTCTTTTCTCGGGACAATAGGGTTTGTTCTCTTCTTCGCCGTCGGGGCCGCGGCGGCCCAGGCCGGACAGACCGGGTCCGACCTCGATAGCCGGGTGAGGGCCTTCCTCGACGGGCACGCCGGCCAGTGGCGCGACATGAACGTCTCTGAAGCGGACGGCAAGATCCTCTATGACATCATCGTCAAAAACAAATACACCCGAGCCCTCGAGATCGGGACCTCGACGGGCCACTCCGGAATCTGGATCGCCTGGGCCCTGAGCAAGACCGGCGGCAAGCTCATCACCATCGACATCGACGAGGGTCGGTACCGCGAGGCTTTGGCCAATTTCCGGGAGGCGGGGCTCGACGCGTTCATCGACGCACGCCTGGCCGACGCCCATGAGCTCGTGCCGGCCCTCCCCGGCCCGTTCGATTTCGTCTTCTGCGACGCCGACAAGGATTGGTACAAGAACTACTTCATCGCCGTTCTGCCCAAGCTCATGATCGGCGGCGCGTTCACCGCCCACAACGTATCGCCGCGCCAGCGGGGCCGGGGCTGGGGCAGCGCGGACTTCGTCGACTACGTCCTCTCGCTGCCCAACATGGAGACGACCTTCGCCGAAGGCAGCCGGGCAGGGATATCCGTCAGCTACAAGCGCGCGGAAAAATAGCGCGGTTGCGGTATTGACAGGCCGCAACCCGCGGCCTATATTACGGTGACGAGCCCGGAACAAGAGAACCATGAGAGGATCTGACGATGGCCCCGGTC
>JBAVUQ010000053.1:0-4990 GCA_049696855.1 Candidatus Aminicenantales bacterium | reverse complement strand
CGTCCCCATGGCCGTCAGCTGGTAGGGCAGGCCGCTCTTGTCCACGAGATCCAGGACGCGGGCGACAGGTCCGGCGAGGGTCTCGCCCCGGCCGATCGGCACGACGCTGAACTCGATGATCATCCTGAGCCTCCCGCTCCCGCGTCTCAGTCCTTGTCCTTGTCCCTGTCGCGGTCCTTCTTCGGACCCGCCTTCTTCAGCCGTTCCTCCCAAGTGATGAAGCTGTGGTAGAAGACGGCGTCGCCTTCGTCGATGCCCCGCGTGATCTCGGTGATGTGGGAGGTCTCGGCGCCGAACTCCTCGACGGCGTAGATGACGGCCTTGTCGGGCTTGGTGTTGGCCCCGCAGGTGTAGATGTCCAGGGCGGCGTAGCCCATCTCCGGCCAGGTGTGGGTCGAGATGTGGGATTCGGAGATGACGACGACGCCGCTGACGCCGGCCGGCGGGAACTTGCTGAACGAGATCGACCAGACGTGGGCTCCGGCGATCTCGGCGGCGCGGACGAGGATCTGCTGGACCTTCTCGACGCTGCTGATGATCTTCGGGTCGCAACCGGAGACCTCGACGATATAGTGGTGCCCGATCGGGGAATGAACCGTCTTGACCATCGCCTTCTCCTTAGGCCTTAAAAGACTGATTATGGCACAACTTAGGGATCTGTCAAGAAGCCCGGGACGGAGCCGGGGCGCGGCGCCCTGAACGGGAATCTAGGGACCGTCACGGATGACCCTCAGGTCAAACAGGGACGCGAGCGTCATCCTTGACGACGTTGAGGACGAGATGGGTCACGGTCCTGTCGACGTGAGGGATGGCCAGGAGCCCCTTGACGAAGCCGTTGAGGTCCTCGCGCTCCCTGAAGCGTCCGACGATGAAACAGTCCCAGTCTCCGGTGACATCGTAAACCGCGGCCACATGGGGGTCCTGAGCGATCCGTTTCTGCGTCTCGATGAGCTTGCCCTTGGAGATGCGGACGGCGATGATAGCCGCGAGGCCGATGCCGAAATACTCCGGGTCGACGACGGGGATGTAGCCCTTGACCGCGCCGGCGGCTTCGAGCTTCTTCACGGTGTGGATGACCGCCGTGACCGAGGTGCCCACCTCCTTGGCGATCTCCCGGAAGCTCTTGCGGGCGTTGGCGTTGAGGACGCGGATGATCTTCCTGTCCAGCTCGTCGATCATGGGCGGAACCTCCAATTATCCGATAATGTAACATCAATAAAATCGTTTGTAAATATATTATCTAGATATATTGACATTCGTTATGTTTTGTTCTTTATTAGTTGACATTAGATCCTGCCCGGAGGGCGGGAAAAGGAGGCGACACATGGCCCAAGCGGCGCGCGGCACGGCGTTCAAGGCGTTCGGAACGCGGGACGAGAAGGACGTCCTCGCGGTCCTCCGGGACCCCGCGAGCGATATCCAGTTTGTCCGGTTTATCTTCCCCGACATCCTCGGCCGTCAGATGGACTTCTCCATTCCCGTGTCGGAGCTGGCCTCGGCCTTCAAAGAGGGCAAGGGCTTCGACGGCTCGTCGGTGGCCGGGTTCGTCCGCATCGAGGAATCCGACCTCGTCATCAAGCCCGATCCGAAGACCTTTCGGGTCCTTCCCTGGGTGTACGAGGGCTTCGCCGGCGACATCCGCTGGCGCGAAGCCATCATGTTCGGGGAGATCCTGACGCCCGACGGCGCCGTCTTCGAAGGGGACAGCCGAGCCACCCTGAAGCGGGTCCTGGCTCGGACCTGCAAGGACCTCGGAGTCGACGATTTCAAATGCGGGCCGGAGCTCGAATTCTTCATCTTCCCGTCGAGCGACGCGCCCGTTCTCACCGACGCCGGCGGCTATTTCATCAGCGGCCGCAACGGCGGGATCCGCAAGGAGATCCAGCTCCTCCTCCACCGCATAGGCATCACGACCGAGTACGACCACCACGAGGCCGCCCACAGCCAGCACGAGATCGATCTCCGCTATCTCAACGCCGTGGAGATGGCCGACACGGCCATGATCTTCCGCTACATGGTCAAGAAGGTCTGCCGCATGCACGGCCTGTACGGCACGTTCATGCCCAAGCCCGTCAACGGCCAGAACGGCAGCGGCATGCACGTCCATCAGTCGCTCTGGCGCGACGGCCGGAACCTCTTCTTCGACAAGAACGGGCCCTATCATCTGTCCCTTCTCGCCCAGCGGTACATGGCCGGGCTGATGACCCACGCCCGGGAGATCTCGGCCGTCCTCAGCCAGTGGGTCAACTCTTACAAACGCCTCATCGAGGGCTACGAGGCCCCCGTCTACATCGCCTGGGGGCAGAGGAACAGGTCCGCCTATATCCGCGTCCCCGAATATCAGCCTGGCAAGGAGCTGTCGACGCGGATCGAGCTCCGGGCGGCCGACCCGGCCTGCAACATCTATCTCGCCTTCGCGGTCATGCTGGCCGCCGGCGCCGAAGGAATCCGCAAGAAGTACGAACTCGTCGACCCGGTCGAGGAGAACATCTACCACATGAGCGGCGCGCGCCAGAAGAAGTTCGAGATCCGGGTCCTGCCCCGCGATCTCGAGGAGGCCGTCCGGATCATGGAAAAGAGCGCCGTGGTCAAGGACGCGTTGGGCGAGCACATCTTCCGGACGCTCGTCGCCAACAAGCTCAAAGAGGTCGGGGACTATGGCCGGAACGTCTCCAGCGAGTTCGACAAGCAGGTCAGCGAGTACGAGATCCGCCGTTACCTTCCCGTGCTCTGAGCCGCGCCTTTGCCTTACGCCGCCGCGGCTATTATAATGCCCGCATGCGCCCTTCGAAGAGCGAGCTCGCGCGCCTGACGGCCAAGGCGGCCGGGGGCAAGCGGGCTTTGATCCAGGTTCTCCAGAACATCCAGGACCGCTTCCATTGGCTCCCTCCGGAAGCCCTCGAACACGTCGCCGACGCGCTCGGGATCCCGCTCGTCCAGGTCTACGGGGTCGCGACCTTCTATAGGTCCTTCAGCCTCAAGCCGCGCGGCCGTCATATCTGCACCGTCTGCCTGGGGACCGCCTGTCACGTCCGCGGCGGCGAGGCTGTCCTGGAACAGTTCGAGCGCAAGCTCGGCATCGCCGCGGGCGAGACGACGCCCGACAGGGCTTACACTCTCGAGCGGGTGAACTGCCTGGGCGCGTGCGCCTTGGCCCCCCTGGCTGTCGTCGACGGCCGCATCTACGGACAGATGAGCGAGGCCAAGGTCGAAGCCGTCCTGGCCGAAGCCGAAAAGGACAAGAGCGCGTGACGGTCTACAGGGCCCACCTCCTTGTCTGCGCCGGGACGGGCTGCGTTTCCTGCGGGGCCTTCGAATTCAGGCGGGCCCTCGAAGACGAAGTGCGCCGCCGCGGCCTCGAGCGGGAGATCCTCGTGGTGGCCACGGGCTGCAACGGATTCTGCGAGCGGGGACCGATCCTCCTCGTCCAGCCCGACGGCGTCTTCTACCAGCGGCTCAAGCCATCGGACGTCCCTCACCTGGTCGAAGAGCACCTGGTCAAGGGCCGGCCGGTCAAGAGCCTGATGTACGTGCCGCCGCAGGAGCGGGAACCGGTCCCCCTCATGAGGGACATCGAGTTCTTCAAACATCAACGGCTGATCGTCCTCCGCAACCGTGGCCGCATCGATCCGGAGAGGATCGAAGATTACATCGCCACCGACGGCTACGCCGCCGCGGCCACGGCCCTCGGGGAGATGACGCCGGAGGCGATCATCGCCGAGATCTCCGCCGCGGGCCTTCGCGGCAGGGGCGGCGCGGGATTTCCGACCGGACGCAAATGGGACGCCGCCCGCCGGGCGGCCGGGAACCCGCGGTACGTCGTGTGCAACGGCGACGAGGGCGACCCGGGCGCGTTCATGGACCGGTCCGTCCTCGAAGCCGACCCGCACGCCGTCATCGAGGGGATGATCATCGGCGCCCGGGCCATCGGCGCCTTACACGGGTTTCTCTACATCCGCAATGAATACCCTCTGGCGGTCGCCCGCATGGGCAAGGCCCTCGAACAGGCCCGGGAGAGCGGGCTCCTCGGAAAAGACATCCTGGGGACGGGTTTCGATTTCGACCTCGAGGTCGTCCGCGGCGCCGGGGCCTTTGTCTCGGGCGAGGAGACCGCTCTCATGGCCTCGATCGAGGGCGGCCGGGCCTACCCGCGCCAGCGCCCGCCCTACCCGGTCGAGCGGGGGCTCTGGGGCAAGCCGACGGTGATCAACAACGTCGAGACCTGGGCCAACGTCCCGCCGATCATCCGCCGCGGGGCGGCCTGGTTCGCGGCGCTCGGGACGGCAACGAGCAAAGGCACGAAGATCTTCTCGCTCGTCGGCAAGATCGCCAACACCGGCCTCGTCGAAGTGCCGATGGGCATCCCGCTCCGGGAGATCGTCTACGGCATCGGCGGCGGCATCCCGGGCGGCCGCGAATTCAAGGCCGTCCAGATCGGCGGGCCGTCGGGCGGCTGCATCCCCAAATCGATGCTCGACCTGCCGGTCGACTACGAGAGCCTGAAGGCCGCCGGGAGCATGATGGGCTCCGGCGGGATGATCGTCATGGACGAGGACACCTGCATGGTGGACATCGCCCTCTATTTCGAGAGGTTCGCCGAAGAAGAGTCCTGCGGCAAGTGCGCCCCCTGCCGCGTCGGGACCGGCGCGATGGCCCGGATCCTGGCCAGGATCACGGCCGGCGACGGAGAGGCGTCAGACCTGGCCCGTCTCGAGGCCCTGGCGGCCACGGTGAGGCGGGGATCGCTCTGCGGACTCGGCCAGACCGCCCCGAACCCCATCCTGACGACGCTCCGCTATTTCCGCGACGAATATGAGGCCCACGTCTTCGACAAGCGCTGCCCGGCCCTCGTCTGCAAGGCCCTCATCGCCTTCGCCATCGACCCGGACGCCTGCGTCGGCTGCCTGCTCTGCAAGAAGGCCTGCCCGTCCGGAGCCATCTCCGGAGAGCTGAAGAAGGTCCACACCATCGATCAACAGGCGTGCGTCAA
>JBAVUQ010000052.1:0-7092 GCA_049696855.1 Candidatus Aminicenantales bacterium | reverse complement strand
TGGCTGGGAAGCAAGGATTCGAACCTTGATTGCATGATCCAGAGTCATGAGTCCTGCCGTTGGACGACTTCCCAGCAGGGACGACTATCTTAAACAAAAAGGGGCCGGAATTCAAGTAGAAAATCGGGGGCCGGCCAGCAATTCGGGGACACGATACCAATTCTGGAGAATTGGTTCATGTCCCCGAATTGCCGATCCCATTTCCAGAGAAATGGGTCATGTCCCCGAATTCCCCCCGCCGCCCCGGTTGAGGGACTTCGGGACTTCATGGTAAGATGAGCGCCGATGAAATCGAAAGTCCCGAAGATCGCCTTCGTCGTCGTCTTGACGCTCGTCCTGCTCTACTTTTTCGGACGGACCGTCAACTGGAAGGACGTCCCGGCGCAGATCGCCGACGTTAGCGTGCCGCTCTTCCTCCTCGCCATCCCCGTCTTCGTGCTCAGCTTCGTCACCCGGGCCCTCCGCTGGCACGTCCTCGTCGTCCGCGAGAAGATCGACGTGCGCTTCCGGAACCTCGTCGCGGCCAACATCGTCGGCTTCACCGTCAGCTTCATTTTCCCGGGCCGTCTCGGTGAGCTGGTCAAGCCCCTGTACCTGGCCCGCAAGGAGGACCTGAGGCCCGGCTTCGCCGTGGGCACGGTCGTCGTCGAACGCTTTTTCGACATCACCACGATGTGCTTCCTCCTGGGCCTCTTCCTCATCTCCCGGCCGCTGTTCGCCGGGTCCTGGCCCATCGGCGAGGAGGTCGGCCGCCGGCTGAGCATCCTCGGGATCATCGGCATCGGGATCGCCGCGGCGGTCCTGGTCATCATCCTGCTTCTCTATTTCTACAGGGAACGGGCTATGCGCGTCGTCGCGTTCCTCCTCAAGCCCTTCCCCGAAAAAGCCCGCAAGGCCATTCCGGCGCTCCTCGGCGAGTTCATCGACGGGCTCCGCTTCTTCCGGTCCTGGACCCAGCTGGCTTTGTATGCCGTGCTCTCCCTCATCGTCTGGCTCGGCATCACTCTCTTCTATTGGGTCTTCCTCGCCGCCTACCACATCCACGTGCCGTATTTCCTGGTCATTCCGTACGTCTTCCTGACGGCCGTCGGCGCCTCCATCCCCACGCCCGGCATGGTCGGAGGCTTCCACTATTTCAGCAAGCTCGGCATGGTGCTCCTCTTCGGCCTCGAAGCGGGCCGGGCCGCGGGCGTGACGCTCGTCTTCCACGCCGTCCAGATCGCCGTGACATGCGCCCTGGGTTATGCTATATTGGCCCGCGAGGGGCTGACCCTCCTCCAGCTCAAGAGGATGGGGGAAAGCGAAAAACGATGAGGTGTTCATACTGCGGCTTTCTCGAGAGCAAGGTCATCGATTCCCGCGAGAGCAAGAAGGGCATCTCCATCCGCAGGCGGCGCGAGTGCCTGTCCTGCAAGCGCCGCTTCACGACCTACGAAAAGATCGAGGCGATCCCCTACATGGTCGTCAAGAAGGACGGCACGCGCCAGCCGTTCGACGCGCAGAAGCTCCTGCGGGGCATGATGAAGGCCTGCGAGAAGCGCCCGATCCAGATCAGCCAGCTCGAGGAGATCGCCGAGGAGATCGAATCCCTGCTCCAGGAGCGGCCGGACAAGGAGATCGGCGTCGCCGAGATCGGACAGCTCGTCATGGACAGGCTCAAGGAGCTCGATAAGGTCGCCTACGTGAGGTTCGCCTCCGTTTACCGCGAGTTCGGCGATGTCGCCGAATTCCGCCGCGAGCTCGAGGACCTCATGAAGGAAAAATAGCCCTCGTTAGCCGCCATGGTCCGCCGCATCAAGCCCGTCTCCCGTTCCGACAAGGCCGAGACGCGGGTGCGGGCCACGGCCCTGGCCAAGAAGACGCCCCAACTGCGGCTGCCGGCGCCCGGCGAGGTGACCATCCCCGCCGTCGACGTGTACGAGACCCGGACGGAGTTCATCATCGAGATGGAGCTGCCGGGCGTCGACGGTCCGGACGTCAAGGTGCTGCTTTTCTCGAGCCGGCTCGAGGTCAGCGGCTTCAAACGGGAGCTCGGCATCCCCCGGGGTTCCCGGTACACCCGGCTCGAGCGGGAGTACGGGGCCTTCCGGCGCGATGTCGTTGTGCCCGGCGCCGTCGACCCCGGCCAGGCCGTCGCCGCGCTCGAGAACGGCGTCCTGACGATCGTGTTGCAGAAGCCCCCGCGGAAGCGGAGGGACGTGGAGATCAAGACCCGGCGGAACGCCGGCTGAGATGGGAGAACGATATGGCCAGCATCGATGATAAGAACGGCGACGACCTCGGGGGTATCCTGGAGGAGCAGGGCCAGAAGCTCCAGGTGCCCCCGAAGCTCCCGGTCCTGCTGCTCCGGGACGTCGTCATCTTCCCCTATATGATCGCCCCGCTCTTCGTCGGGCGCGAGAAGTCCAAGGACGCCATCGACGTCGCCCTTTCGACCAACCGGATGATCCTTCTCCTGACCCAGAAGGACATGGAGGTCGAGGATCCCAAGCGGGAGGATGTCTACGACATCGGCACCGTCGCCCTGATCATGCGCATGCTGAAGCTGCCCGACGGCCGGGTGCGCATCCTGGCCCAGGGCCTCCTCCGGGCCCGGGTCGTGGGATTCGAAGAGGAAGGCGCCCACATCACTGCCGAGGTCACGGTCATCCCGGAGCCCGATAAGCCCGAGAAGAACCTGGAGACCGAGGCCCTCATCCGCAACGTCCGCTCGGGCCTGGAGCGGGCCGCGTCGCTCGGCAAGAGCCTGGCGCCCGAGGTGCTCATCATCGCCTCGAACGTCGACGAGCCGGGCCGCCTGGCCGACCTGACCGCCTCGAACCTCGAGCTCAAGGTCGAGGACGCCCAGGGGATCCTCGAGATCGCCGACCCCGTCCAGCGGCTGAAGAAGATCTACGAGCTCCTGACCCGTGAGCTCGAGTTGCTCGACGTCCAGTCGAAGATCTCGACCGAGGCCAAGGGCGAGATGGACAAGCTCCAGAAGCAGTATTTCCTGCGCCAGCAGATGAAGGCCATCCAGAAGGAGCTCGGCGAGGGCAACGAGATCCAGGAGGAGATCCGGCTCTATCAGGAGAAGCTGCGCAAGATCCGCGTCTCCGACGAGGTCAAGGAGGAGCTCGAGAAGCAGATCAGCCGCCTGGCCCAGATGCATCCGGAGTCGGCCGAAACGTCCGTCGTCCGGAACTATCTCGATTGGATGTTCATGCTGCCATGGAACAAGTCCACGACGGACACCCTCGACCTGGCCAAAGCCAAACGGATCCTCGACGAGGACCATTACGGCCTGGACAAGGTCAAGGAGCGCATCCTCGAATACCTGGGCGTCCGCAAGCTCTCGAAGACGGCCAAGGGGCCCATCCTCTGCTTCGTCGGACCGCCGGGCGTGGGCAAGACGTCCCTCGGCAAGTCGATCGCCCGGGCCCTCGGGCGCAAGTTCGTCCGCATCTCCCTCGGCGGGGTCCACGACGAGGCCGAGATCCGCGGGCACCGCCGGACCTATGTCGGGGCCATGCCGGGCCGCATCATCCAAAGCATCCGCCGGGCCGGCACGGAGAACCCCGTGTTTATGATGGACGAGGTCGACAAGATCGGGGCGGATTTCCGGGGCGACCCCTCGTCGGCCCTCCTCGAGGTCCTCGACCCCGAGCAGAACAACCAGTTCCGGGACCACTATCTCGGCGTCCCGTATGACCTGTCCAAGGTCATGTTCATCACCACGGCCAACCTGCTCGATCCCATCCAGCCGGCCTTCCGCGACCGCATGGAAGTGCTGGAGCTCCCGGGCTATACCGAAGAGGAGAAGCTCCAGATCGCCGTCCGCCACCTCATCCCCAAGCAGATCGCCGAGAACGCGCTGACGCCCAAGCTCATCACCTTCACCGGGGGCGCGGTCAAGAAGATCATCTCCCTCTACACCCGGGAGGCGGGCGTCCGCAATCTCGAGCGCGAGATCGCCTCGGTCTGCCGCAAGGTGGCCCGGAAGGCCGCCGAGGGCAAGAAGGGTCTGACCGTGGTCACGGCCCAGTCGATCGAGCGCCACCTCGGACCGCCGAAGGTCTTCAAGGACCAGCTCCTCAAGAAAGACCAGGTCGGGATCGCCACCGGCGTCGCCTGGACGGCCGTCGGCGGGGAGATCCTCTTCGTCGAGGCGACCAAGATGCCGGGCAAGGGGAACCTGCAGCTCACCGGCTCCCTCGGCGACGTCATGAAGGAGTCGGCGCAAGCCGCGCTGAGCTACGCCCGTGCCCACGCCTCGGAATTCGGCATCGACAGCAAGATCTTCTCCCAGAACGATTTCCACGTCCATTTCCCCGAGGGGGCTATCCCCAAGGACGGGCCGTCGGCGGGCGTCACCATCGCCACCGCTTTCCTTTCCGTCTGCTCGGGCCTCAAGGTCAAGTGGGACGTGGCCATGACCGGCGAGATCACCCTGCGCGGCAACGTCCTGCCGGTCGGCGGGATCAAGGAAAAAGTCCTGGCCGCCCAGCGGGCCGGGGTCAAGAAGATGATCATGCCGGCCGCGAACAAGAAAGACCTCTACGAGATCCCCAAGAAAGTCCTCCGCGAGATCGAGTTCATCTTCGTCGACGACGTCAAGGAGGTCTTCAAGGAAGCCATGGTGGGTTCCTTGGTCCGGGCGAGCCGGACCGGCGGGACGAGGCCGGCCGCCAAGGTGCCGGCGAAGAAGACAGCCAAAAGGAAGTAGCCCGGGTAACCGATAAAAAGAGGGACAGTCCCTCTCCGTCGCCAAGCTCCGGAGGGGACAGTCCCGGAGGGTGAGATGCGGCTGAAGCACCTCGGCGAGCGGCGCCTGATCTCGAGGATCCGGCGGGCCTTCGGCGAGAAGAGGGCCGACATCCTCCTCGGCATCGGCGACGACGCGGCTCTTGTCCGCGGGCCCGAACGCCTTCTCTTGACGACCGACATCCTGGTCGAGGACGAGGATTTCCGGCTGGCCGACCATCCGCCGCGGCTCCTCGGCCGCAAGGCCCTCAACGTCAACCTCAGCGATATCGCGGCCATGGGCGGCCGGCCCCTGCACGCGCTCGTCGGCATGGCCCTGCCCGGAGACATCGAGGAGGACTGGCTCCGGCAGTTCATGGCCGGGTTCCGGAGCGCCGCCCGCGAGGCGGGGGTGGCCCTCGTCGGAGGGGACCTTTCTCAGGCTAACGAGATCATGATCTCGGTCACGGTCACCGGGAAGGTCAAGTTCCCCGTGGCCAGACGCGGGGCCAGGCCCGGCGACGGGATTTTCGTTTCCGGGATGCTCGGCGATGCCGCCGGCGGCCTGCGGCTTCTCGAGAAAGGCGGCATCCGCGGCGTCGCCAAGCCCGTCCGGCCACTGGTCGGGGCTTTCCTCGATCCGGCGCCGCGCCTCAAGCTGGGGGCGATCCTGGGCCGGCGGAAGCTGGCCTCGGCCATGATCGACATTTCGGACGGTCTCTCGGTCGACCTCGCCCATATCTGCGAAGAGAGCGGCGTCGGCGCGGAGGTCGAGTCGGACCGGATCCCCATTTCCCCGGCGTTGAGGCGGTTCGCCCGGGACCCGCTGGACATGGCCCTCAACGGGGGAGAGGATTTCGAGCTGCTGTTCACCGTCAGGCCGGCCAAGCTGGCGGCCGTCGAAGCCCTGGCGCCGGCGCACGGGCTGACCCGGATCGGCCGCATCACGTCAGGCCGCATGATCCGGCTGGTCACCCCCGGCAAAAAGGCAAAGAGGCTTCGCCCCGGGGGCTTCGAGCATTTCTCGGGATAGGGGAGCGACGCAGGCTTCCAGCTCCGCTGCGGCAGCGGGGACGGCCGCTCAGTCCGCGGGATAATCGCCGGAGAAAACGACTTCGGCGGGGCCGGTCTGGAAGAGCTCTCCTCCTTCGGGCCACTCAACCTTCAGGCTTCCCAGGGCCGTTCTGACCGTCACGGCGCGGTCGGTCAATCCCTTGAGCATGGCCGAGGCCGCCGCGGCCGCGGAGCCGGTCCCCGAGGCCAGTGTCTCGCCGACGCCGCGCTCCCAGAAGCGGACCTCGATCTCCTTCCGGTTGAGGACCCGGACGAATTCGACGTTCGTCCTTTGCGGAAAAAAGGGATGGGTCTCGATCCCGGCGCCCAGGGCGTGCCATTCGCCGCGCGAAGGGATGGCGTCGAAGAAGAGACTGCAGTGGGGATTGCCCATGGAGACGCAACTGACCGGGAAGGTCCGTTTGACGACGAAGAGGGGATAGTCGAAGACGCGGTCGAGGATCCGGCCGTCGTCGAAGGGAATGTCCTTCGCGGCGAGACGGGGAACGCCGAGACCGATCCTGACCTCGAACAGGGGGCCTCGCGAGGACAGGACCTCGGCGGGGCGCTCACCGGCGGCCGTGCGGAAGAGGATCTTGGGCGACTTGACGGCGCCGCACCAGGCCAGAAAGGCCGCCGCGCAGCGCAGGCCGTTGCCCGAGATCTCCGCTTCGCTGCCGTCGGCGTTGAAAACACGGAAGCCGGCCTCGGCCGGGTCGGTCTTCTCGATCGTCAGGAGAACAAGGCCGTCCGCTCCGACTCCGGTGTGCCGCTCGCAGATGCGCCGGGCCAGGTCGCCGGCCGCCGCCGGGGGGGTCCCCAGGCCGGGGGCGACGAACAGAAAGTCGTTGCCGAGCCCGTGGAGCTTGCTGAACCTCATCAGCGGACTTTGACGGTGGCGATGAAGTCCTGCGATCCCGCCTCGGTCTCCTGGCGGACGAGCAGTATGACCTCGCCTCCGCTGGCCGTATTCTTCAGGATATCCTCGAAATCGCGGACCGAGGTCATCTTCTTGCGGTTGGCCTCGAGGATGATCATGCCGGCGGCGAGATTCTCGCGGTAGGCCTCGCTGCCCTGGCGGACGTCGGTGATCAGCAGGCCTTCCGTCGTCTTGAGTTCGTTGCGGCGGGCGACGCCGGGCGTCAGGGCGACGACCGAGACGCCGATGTCCTTGTCGGGGCTGGCGATCTGACCTTTCTCGCGCTCGGGCGCGAGCTCGTCGACGATGGCGGTCGCCTTGACCTCTTTGCCGTCGCGGATGATGGTCAGGTCGACCTTGTTGCCGGGCTGGATGTCGGCGATCTTGAAGCGCAGGTC
>JBAVUQ010000051.1:0-3739 GCA_049696855.1 Candidatus Aminicenantales bacterium | reverse complement strand
GCGCCCGGCCAGGTTGAACGGGCTGTCCAAGGGGACGTTCTTGTCCCCGATCGCCTTGCGCACCTGCCCCCCGAGGCGGACGGTTCCGGTGAGGATCACCGCCCGGTCGCGGCCGGCCGCCGTCTCTCGCCAGACGGCCGCCGGAATCTCGGCTCCTGCCGGGCGGGGGCGGAGCGAGACCGGCCCGCCGAAGGCGCGGCCGAGCTCGGTCGCGAGGTAGGCCTGGAGCTCGAGACCGACATCGAGATCCGCGAGCGGGGTTTCGTTGAGGAAGTCGGTGACGATGATCTCGGCGAAAGAGCCGGAGGGGAACGGCGAGACGCCGGGCATCTCCACGCGGACGAGGACCGGGGCCGCGGCCCGGCAGGCCGCGCCCGCCGTCAGGAGAGCCGCGAGCAGGAGGACGCGCCCTCTCATGGCAACCGCCCGCGGCCGCCCTCGAGCCGGACTTTGTAGGATTCGTAATTGACTTTGATCAGCGCGTTGCCGGGGTCGAGCCGCAGGGCCGCTTCGTATTCCCGGCCCGCTTCTTCCAAGGCCCCCCGCTTTTCGCAGGCCACGGCGAGGTTGTTGTGGGCCGCCGCGGAATCGGGATCCTGTTCGAGGGCCTTTTTCCAGTATTGGACGGCCTCTTCCCAGCGCTCTTCGCCGGCCGCCAGGACCCCGGCATTGAGGGGGGTGGTGGCCAGATGCCGGGCGCAGGCGCCGCAGGAAAGCAAGGCCAGAAAGACGAGCAGAGGAACGAGAGGACGTTTCATGCCGGCCTTGCGGAAAGCGTACCGCTTCCGGGCTCTCCGGTCAAGCGCGGCCTGCCGGGAGATTTGCCTCCCGGCCGGAATTATGGTATAAATGCGGCTCAAATCGAGACGAGAGAGATACGACCATGCCGAAAGTCTGCGATATCTGCGCCAAGGGCCCCGTTTTCGGGCATAACGTCAGCCATTCCCATAAGTCTTCCCCGAAAAAGTGGAAACCGAACCTCCAGCGGGTCAAAGCGCGGACCCCGAAGGGCGTCCGCCAGATCTGGGTCTGCACGCGGTGCCTGCGTTCCGGCAAGGTGATCAAAGCCGTTTAGGCCGGTTAAACCCTCTCCACCGACTGGATTTCTTTTAAACCGCTGATCCGCCTCGCGATCGACTCGAGGTGCTGGATATCCCTGATCCTCACGTCCAGCGTGATCCGGGCCCTGCCCTCCGCGACCATCGCGGCCTCCGCCTTGAAGATGTCCCCCTCGAGGTCGGCGACGGCCGCCGCGACCTTGGCCAGGACGCCCGGCGTGTCCTTGGACTTGACCAGGAGGCGGGCCTTGAAGGTCCCTGAGAACGAGGGGTCCCACGAGACCTCGACCAGCCGCTGCCCGTCGAGGATCTCCTTGGTCACGAGCGGACAGCGCATCGAGTGGACGGTCAAGCCCCGCCCGGCCGTCATATAGCCGGTGACGGGCTCCCCCTTGATCGGCGAGCAGCATTTGGCCAGCTTGATCATCTGTCCGTCGATGTCCTTGATGCGGACGCCCTGCCCCGGTCCGGGGGCGACGAGCGCCGCGGCCTTGCTGAGAAGCCCCGGCTTCCGCGGCGCGACGGGGCCGAAGACGGCCTCGACGAGCTTGGCGTCGACGACGATCCGGCCGAGCCCCGCCTGGCGATAGAATTCCTCCATGGAGGAGGCCTTGGGCCCGAGCACGGCCGCGAGCCGGCGGGCCAGGTCCTCCTCGCGCCGGAATCCCGCGGGCACGATGTATTTCCGGAGCTCTTTCTCCCACAGCCTCCGTCCCAGGGCGATGCTCGTCGTCCGGCTCTTGAGGTTGAGCGACCGGCGGAGCTCCTCGCGGGCCCCGGCCGTGACCGCGGCGGCCAGCATGCCCCGCGTCGGGACCTTGTCCGCGGCGGTGAGGACCTCGACGATGTCGCCGGTCTTGAGGACCGTCTTGAGCGGGACGGGCGAGCCGCTGATCCGGGCCCCGGTCGCGTGGAGGCCGACCTGCGTGTGGATCTTGAAGGCGAAGTCGAGGGCCGTGGCCCCCGGAGGCAGGTTGACGACCTTGCCCTTGGGCGTGAAGACATAGACCTCTTCCGGGATGAGGTTGGTCTTCAGCGTGCGCAGGAACTCCTGGGGATTCTTCTTTTCCTCGAAGAGCGCGGCCATTTCCCTGAGCCAGTGGAGCCGCCGGTCCTCGACCGTCGGGCCCTGCGGCGCGTCGTCCTTGTAGCGCCAGTGGGCGGCGATGCCGTTCTCGGCCAGGTCGTTCATCTCCCGCGTCCGGATCTGGATCTCGAACGTCTTCCGCCCCTCCGTGATGACCGTCGTGTGGAGGGCCTGGTAGAGATTCGGCTTGGGCATGGCGATGAAGTCGCGGAAGCGCTGTGGCAGGTGCGGCCAGCGCTGGTGGATGATGCCCAGGATGGCGTAACAGTCCTTGACCGAATCGGTGATGACGCGCAGGGCCAGGAAATCGAAGACCTGGTCGAAGCCGATGTCGCGGCGCTTCATCTTGCTCCAGATGCTGTAGGACCGCTTGATCCGGGAAAAGATCTCGGCCGGCAGGCCGTTCCCCGCGATGAGGTCCTCGAGCGCCTTCTTCATGGCCGCGAGGTCCGCTTCGGCCGCCTTTCGCTGCGGCTCCACGGCCGCGGCGATCTTGGCGAATTCCTCGGGGGCGACGTAGCGGAACGACAGGTCCTCGAGCTCGGCCCGGATGCGCCCCATGCCGAGCCGGTTGGCGATGGGCGCGTAGATGTCGAGCGTCTCGCGGGCGATCTGCCGCTGCCGCTCTTCGTCGAGGTGGCGAAGGGTCTTGAGGTTGTGGATCCGATCGGCCAGCTTGATGAAGATGACCCGGATGTCGTCGGTCATGGCCAGGATGATCTTGCGGATGGTCTCGGCCCGGCGGACCTCGGGCGAGACTTCCTGGACCCGGCTGATCTTGGTCACGCCCTCGACGAGATCGGCGACTTCCCGGCCGAAGCTTTCGCGGATCGCGGCGGCGGTCGTGTCCGTGTCCTCGAGCACGTCGTGGAGGAGGGCGGCGACGAGGGTCGTCTTGTCGAGCCGCATATCGGCCAGGTAGTCGGCCACTTCGAGGGGATGGCTGAGGTAGGGCTCGCCGGAACGCCGGACCTGGCCCTTGTGCGCCTGGCCGGCGAAGACGTAGGCTTTGCGCAGGGCCGCGATCTCCTTCTCGCTGATGTAGGAGGAGACCTTTTCGAGGATGTCGTCAAACCGGACCATGGCCAGTCGGCCTCCCCTGCGCCAGGATCCAGGATGCGGCTTCGAGGATGCCCGCGGCCGTGTGGGCCGGGCGGAGGCCCAGCGCGGCGAGCTCGGCCGAGGCGGCGCGTCCGTATCCCGTAAGGACAAGGACGGGGGCGGCGCCGATGGCCAGGCCGAACTGGATGTCGACCGGCTTGTCGCCGACCATGAACGACGCTCCGAGGTCGAGCCCGAGATCGCGGGCCGCCCGAATCCCCAGGCCGGGCTGCGGCTTGGCGCAGGAACAGGCCCGGCCGGAGACGTCCGGGGCGTGGGGACAGGCATAGATGGCGTCGAGACGGGCCCCGCGGCGGGCGAACTCATCTTCGAAGCGGCGATGCAGGACTTCGAGCTCGGCCGCGTCGAAGTAGCCGAGGCCGACCCCGGACTGATGGGTGACGACGACGACGGCGAACCCCGCCCGCTTCAGGAGCCGGACGGCCTCGAAGGCCGCGGGATAGATGTGGACCTGGCCGAAATCGGCCGGATA
>JBAVUQ010000050.1:0-15275 GCA_049696855.1 Candidatus Aminicenantales bacterium | reverse complement strand
AGGAGAACAAGATGCCCCAAGAGAGAAAGATCTACGTCAACATTCCCGTCAAGGACCTGAAAGCGTCGGTCGCCTTCTTCACCCAACTCGGCTTCGAGTTCGATCCGCGGTTCACCAACGAGGACGCCACCGCCATGGTCATCGGCGACGGCAACGCCGTCATGCTGTTGCAGGAGGAATTCTTCAAGACCTTCACGAAGAAGCCCCTGGCCGATGCGACCGCGATGACCGAAGCCATCATCTCCCTTTCGGCCGAAAGCCGGGAAGCCGTCGACGACATGGTCCACAAAGCCCTTGGGGCGGGCGGTAAAGAGTCGCTCGAGCCCCTCGAGATGCCTGGGATGTACGGCTGGAGCTTCCAGGACCTCGACGGTCACCTGTGGGAAGTCCTCTTTATGGACAAGAGCGCTTTGCCGAATCCCTAGCCGCGGAAGCAGGCCCGGGGCCGGCCGGCGGGAATTGACTTCGCCGGCGTTGAAAGATAGATTGCTGGAAATGGGTGTTGGCCTTGTGACATGACTGAACCGCTGTGCCCCGCCTGGCTGTCCTTCACGCTGACGAACATCTTCCGGCGGATGGCCCACGATCCGGCCCGCATCCTGAGTCCTTTTCTGCGGGACGGCGACACGGCCGTCGACATCGGGTGCGGTCCGGGGTTCTTTACCGTCCCCATGGCCCGGATGGTCGGCGATCAAGGCCTCGTCGTCGCCGTGGACATTCAACAGGATATGCTCGATCGGACGCGGCGGCGGGCGGAGCGGGCCGGCGTCGCCGGCCGGATCCGGCTTCACCTCGCCGCGGAGGACAGCCTGGGCTTGGACCTGAAGGCGGATTTCGCGCTGGTCTTCTGGATGGCCCATGAGGTCGACCGCCTGGAGCGCTTTTTCGGAGAGATCCTGGCCGCCCTCAAGCCGGACGGCCGCCTTCTTCTCGTCGAGCCGCGGGTCCATGTGCCGGAGCGCCGGTACGCCGAGATCGTCGCCGCCGCGGTGAGCGCGGGCTTCACGCCGTACGAAACCGATCCTGTCCGGCTCAGCCGGGCCGCCCTGCTCCGCCCGGGGGCACCTTCCAGATCTCAGGGATAAAGGGGTACTGGGTCTTGAAGCCCAGGATGGCCAGGTAGAGCCCGTAGTCGGGATAGTTCCGCCGGAGCTCGCGCAGGTTCTCCATCGGGTCGTAGGGCGTTCCCTCGGGGATCTCGTGACCGACGCACTCCGAAAGGAGATGGAGCTTCTTCGACATCCAGGCGTCCAGGATGACCGGCAGGCGGAAGGGCTCGAGGCCGGCCAGCCGTTCGTCGCGCCCGATGATGGGCTGGGTGATGATGAACGACGCGCCGGCGTCCGCCTTCCGCTTCATCTTTTCGATCTCCGCGTCCTGCGGCTCGTAGGGGTTGAAGGCGACGCCGCAGGTGAACCGGCCGGGATGCTCCCGGTCGATGTAGCGGAGGAGCTCGACCGAGGTCACGGTCGTCGCGTCGACGCCGACCTCGGCCGGCTCGAGACGGTGGAGCCGCTGGCTGCCGTCGCCGGAGACGACGAGCAGGTGCCGGCCGCCCGCGGCCGCGAACGCGCCCAGGATCTCGTCGAGCTCCTTTCTCGGGTGGAACGTGTTGAGGTGGACCATGAGCCGCTCGGGATGAACGGGCAGGCCGAGGAGGTCGATCGTCTCCATGGCTCCGTAGCTCAGAAGGCCCATGGGATTGTCGGTGATGCAGACGATCCAGCCCGCCTCGACGACCTTTCGATATTTGTCCTCGAACGTCGCCAGGTCCTTCTCGACGTCCTCGGACGAGCGTTTGGGGGTTTGGAGCTCGACGTGGAAGATCTTATCCATAGAAGGCCTTGAGCCGCACGAGCGTTTCGTAGCCCCCGAGCTTGAGGATGTCTTCGAGACACGAAAGGGCCGGGTGTCCGGCCGGGAGGATCTCGTACTTGCGGACGGTCGAGCCGATGATCGTGTCGAGGCCGAGGGGCATGGCCAGGGTCAGGAAGGCGCTTTCGAGCGGCCCCTTGACCGGCGAGCCGTCCTTGGTTTTGGAGGGCAGCATGACGGTGAAATTGCTCAAGCCCACCGACAAGTGGACGCCGGCGAAGGACGGGTCCTCGTGGATGAGGGCCAGGGAGTCGAGCACCCGCTTGAGCTGGCCCTCGCAGTCGCTGCCGACCGGGGCGATGCCCGGGTCGATGATGGCCTGGTCGTTGGTGAAGCCGGGGATGCGCCGGCGGGCCTCGGCGAGAAGGGCCCGGGCCGTCTCCCGGGTTTCTTCAGCCGTCTTATTGGCATTGGCCGAGCCCGCGCCCGGCTCGAGCCGTTCCGACGACATGAGGATGGGGATGAAGGGCCCGACCGCCCAGAGATCGAACATCCGCGTCCGGAGCGGCGAGATCGAGTTCAGGATGGGCCGCCGCCCGCCGGTCCGGCCGAGGTCGTAGGCCCCGAGCCCGGCCTCGGCGATATCCGGGTCCGGCGTATCGATCGACAGGGGCTTGGCTGTGACCGATTGGATGCGCCGGACGAGATCGGCCATGAACGCGGGCGGGCGGGCGCCCACGTTGACGTCGATCCAGGCGGCGCCCTTCTCGTCCTGGCTCCGGGCCAGCCCCAGCAGACCGGGGATGTCGTTCTCGTCGAAGAGCTTCTTCGTCGAAGGCACGGAGTCGTTGACCGACTCGCCGATGATCGTCAATCCGGGGATGGCCATGGCGGTATTTCTCCTGACGGAGGGAAGATAGCCTCTGGCGCGGGTCTTGTCAATGGCTTCCGCCCCGCACATCGGGGCTGGGCTCGAAAGCCCGGAGGCCCTTGACCGCGGCCCGCGGCTGATCGATATTTTTTTTGCTTGCGTCGCCGTTTTGTGTTAATATATTGCCCGTAATTCCCCCTTGACAGGGGGCGCGGGTCGGATAAAGGCACGGAGGCCTGAGGCCCAAACAGCCGGCGTTCTCCTCTCCTTTATTGCGATCGATTTTTGAGCTGGGCGGTCCGGTGCCCCCGGACGGACCCTTCGTCGAAGGAGACGAGATGAATATTTACGTCGGCAACCTCTCATTCAACCTGACCGAGGACGACCTTCGCACGGCCTTCTCGGCCTACGGCGCGGTCGAAAAAGCGGCCATCATCACCGACAAGATGAGCGGCCAGTCGCGCGGGTTCGGCTTCGTCGAGATGCCGAACAGGGAAGAGGCCGTCAAGGCCATCGAAGGCCTCAACGGCAAGGACCTCAAGGGCCGCAACCTGAAGGTCAACGAAGCTCAGCCCCGGCCGGCCGGCGGCGGCGGCGGCGGCAGAGGCGGATTCGGCGGCGGCCGCGGCCGCTACTGAGCGCCGCGACAGATACGCGGGGGCAAGCGCCTCGGGTGCGCGTCCCCGAATAGCTGTGACGTCTGAGGGGCCCGTTCCCTTCGGGGGATTGTCCCTTATGAAGAAGACTGCCTGAGTACGCTGGAGGCGGGCGCCTCGATCGGGGCGCTCGCCCTTTTTTTTCGGCATGCGAGGCCTGAATGAACACAAAGCTCATCCCAGCGACTCCCTTCGGCCCCGTCGCCTTGGTTTGGGCCGACCTGGATCGGTCTCCGAGGGTCTTTCGGGTCCTGCTTTCGCCGCCCGGGACATCCGCAGTCACGCTCGCGCGAGATCTTTACCCTGAAGCCCGGCCGGGATCCTGCCGCGAGATCGACATCCTCGCCGCGTCGGTCCGCGAGTTTCTGGCGGGAAAGAGCGTCGCCTTCCCGCTCGACATCGCCGCGCTCGAGACGCGCCCCGCGTTCCAGCAGGCCGTTCTGCGCGCCGAGCACGCCATCCCCCGGGGCCGCGTCAGCACCTACGGGCTCATCGCCGCGCATCTCGGCGACCGGAACGCGGCCCGGGCCGTGGGCAACGCCCTGGCCACGAATCCTTTTCCCATCATCGTGCCCTGTCACCGGGCCGTCCGCTCCGGCGGAGGCCTCGGAGGCTTCCAGGGAGGCCCGGCGATGAAGCGGGCCCTGCTCGAGCGGGAAGGGATCGCCTTCGATGAGGCCGGCCGCGTCGTCGTCCCGCGGTTCCACTATTCCTGACGATCCCCGGCATCGGCCCGGATTCCTCTCCCCCCCCGCCCCATGCCCGTCGTCGTCTTACGGTCTCCGCTGGATGGGGCCTCCCCGCTGATGTATGATAGCGGTACACGTCATTAAGGAGGTCCACGATGGCCGACCATCCGCTCTCGACCATGAGAAAGCTCGATCCGGATTTCATGAAGCGTGTCGATGACACGGACGCGCTCATCTATTGCGACGGCGCCTTGCCGCGGCGCATCAAGCTCCTGATAGCCATGGCCTTTGACGCGGCCAACGGGGCCCCGGGCGGCGTCAGGGCCCTCGCGGAACAGGCGATGAAGGCGGGCGCCACCAAAGAGGAGATCGCCGAGGCGCTGCGCGTCGCCTTCCATCTATCCGGCGTCGGATGCCTCTATGCCGCCTCTTTCGGCCTCAAGGACCTCCTGGGCTAGGATTGTCCGGGACGGCCAAGGAGCCCTCGATGGCCAACCGACGATTCCTGCGACCCACCCTGATCTTGGGAATCCTGGCGGCGGCTTTGTCCGGACCGCTTCTCGCGCAGACGGCGCCGCGCGCCGATGGGAAACCGAGGATCCTGTGCATCGGCGCCCACCCGGACGACGCCGAGTCCGGCGCGGCCGGAACCGCAGCCCTTTGGGTGGCCAAGGGGTCCGCCGGTCCCCCTCCCGACAAGATCTCCGACGACGCCAAGGTTTACCAGTCCGAGATCGAGGCGATGAAAGGCCAGGCGCCGCGGAAGGTCCTGGACAAGCTCGCCGCCTGGAAGTTCGAGCCCATGGTCGCGTGGATGTCGGATACGCCGGAGTCGAAGGATTTCAAGACGTTCAACAAGGGCAAGACCAAGTTCACGAAGAAGGAGATCGCCGAGATCTTCAACCCCCTCGGAAAGTTCAAGATCGCCGTCTACGGAATTCTGGTCGGCACGGAAACCGCGACGACCGGCACCATCGATGAACTCGGCAGAGGCGTCATGAAGGACGCCTCGCACTCCGTCCGGATCTATACGGCCATCCGCATCGTCTTCCGGGACGACCAGCTGATCAGCGTCCGGACCTGGCCCAAGATGGAGAACTCCGAGATCGCCGGCGGGACATGGCGCCTCCGCTAGGGAAGGCAGGCTTCAGCGGGATTTCCCGCCGATTCTCTCATGATCATGACTTCCTCCGCGCCCGGATCGGCGGGCGGATCGCCTCAGTGGCCCCGGCCCATCTTGCGCAGGCCCTCGAGGCAGCCTTTGATGTTGCCGATCGGGTCCGGGCCCGTCTCGTGTTCGACGACGTACCACTCCGTACCGGCCGTCGTCTCGCAGACCTCGAAAACCTTGGCCCAGGGCATGATCCCCTGGCCGATGACGGCGTTCTCGGGCCCTCCGAACTCTTTTAAATGGACGGTCGTCGACCGGCCGGGATATTTCTTCAGGATGGCCACGGGATCCCCGCCTCCTTGCATGCAGTTGCCGGTGTCGAGCTGCATGACCACGTCCTTTTTCGTGTTGTCGAAGAAGATCTCCCACGACGTGAGGCCTCCGAGCTTATTGAAATCCCCGGCGTGCGCGTGATAGCCGACGCTCATGCCAAAAGTCTTGGCCTTCGCGGCGATCTCGTTAAACCTCTTGGCCATATCCACCCAGCCCTGAGCGCCTTCGACTTGGAGGCTGGGGACGATCAGGAATTTGTTTCCCAGGATGTGATGCAGCTCGGCCGTAGCTTTGAGAGCTTCCCCGGTGACGGTTTCGAGGTCTGTATGCGTTCCGCAGCACCTCAGGCCGTTGTCATCCAGGAGCTGTCTCAGCTCCTTGGGCTTGCTCTCCCAGCCGTAGTAGCCGGCGAACTCGATGCCCCTGTAGCCCATCTTGCCGATGGCCTCGAGGACGGCCGGCAGGTCCTTGGCCGCCTGCTCGCGGACCGAGTAGAGCTGGACGCCGACGGGGATCCTCTTCTTGGCGGCGGCGACTTGGGGCGCGAGGGCGCCGAATCCCTCCAAGCCCGCCACGCCGGCGCCGACGGCCGCGGCCTTTAGGAAATCGCGACGCGAGAGTCCTTTCTTTCCGGAATGATCCATGGGGTCCTCCTTCAACGATGTCTTTGACATGACTAGGATCCGACCGCGAGCAGACGGTCGGCCGCGAGCACCGTGAACACATAGGTCGTGGCGCCCGTCAGCACGTATTCCGCTTGCTGCCAGAGATACGGGAAGGGCTCCTTGAGCTCCGGGAAGTCGGGCCGGATGAGCGATGGTCCGGAGACGCCGCCGCCCGGAATGTGGGTCCAGTCGTTCAAGTTGATGCCGTAGGCGACCGTCATCGAGCGCGCGCCGACCGCCGACACGAGCGACGTGGCCGAAGCCGGGTGGCAGCCGAGGACGTAATTGAGGACGCGGAGGACGTTCTCCCGGTCGAATTCCTTGGGGAACGCCTGGTGCAGGAAATACTGCCGGACCGCGTACTCCTGGATGTCCCAGGTGACGCCCCAGATGTGCGGCTCCCAGGGAACGCCGTAGGGCGTCTTGGCCAGATCCGTCCTGAGCTTCGAGCCATAGGCCGCGAGGATCGCGCTCAGGCGTTTCGAGAACTCTGCCTTCCGAACGTAAGGAAGCGCCCGCGCGGCGGCCCAGCCGACCTCCGCCACCTGGGCTTCGACGACCGGCAGGAGCGCCAGGAGGCGCGACGCGTAGGAGGCCTCCTTCGTCGTGATCAGCAGCTCCGCGGCGGCCAGCACCTCCTGGGAGTCCGCCCGCTCCGGAACGTAGGGATTGGGTGTCCGGACGGGAGGATGGGTCTGTTCGAATTCCCAGGTCTTGATGGCCGTGGCCAGACACTCCTTGGCCAAGGCGTCGTCGTAGCCCCGGAGGACCCGGCTGGACGCGGCCAAGGCGGCGGCCATGGCGTACTGGAGTCCCGTGTCGCGCCCGGTGAACGCGTAGCGGTCGTCGCGGCGGCCGGAGCGGTCGCAGTTGACCTGGTCGGCTTTGAGCGACGGATCGAAGACGCGATTGTCGGTGAGAGACGCCGGTTCGCCGAGCGTGCCGTATTGCTCGAGCGACGGATCGGAGATCCCGGTGAAGCTGTGTCCGGCCAGGCGGAAAGGCCCCAGAAGGGCTTCGACCCCATGGACGACCTGCTGGAGGATGTCCGGCTTGCCGTCGGGAACGTGAAGGGCGACATTGAGGCGGGCCGTGTCGACCGTCGTCTGGTCGGACGCGAGGCCGAAAGTCTCGCGGGTGAGGGCGAGCAGGTGGGTCGCCCACGCCTGGGCTCCGCCGGCGAGGTCGTGATCGGCGGCGTCGTGCCAGCCGCCCCGGTCGAGGCCGGGCAGGTGCCGGTCCGCCGCGAACGGCGTCTCCGTTTCCGGGCCCTGCTTATAGCCTTCGATGAAGGCCAGGTCGAGGCCCGGCGGGGCCTGCAGAGCGTCGTCCATGTGGCAGGCGCCGTGCCAGATCCGGCCGCGGTCGATGACCCTGACATGGCACATCTGCACGGGCAGGAACGTCTCAAGGGTCGGCTGCCAGACGTCGTGGCGGTAGACATCGGGAGAGACGAGGAAGGGGGAGGTCTGCGACTCGCCGAAGCGGACGATGTAAGCGCCGGGCTCGCGGACGGCGGAGAAGTCGAAGACCGCATAATCGTAGCGCAGGAAGCGTCCCCAACGCGCAACGGGCCTCTCGAGTACGGGGACGAGGCCCCTCGCGGGATCGACCCTGAGGAGCGCCGCGGGGACGAGCGTGTTCGTGCGCGGATCGAGTTCGATGACGGCACGCTTTTCCTGGGCCGGATGATAGCCGACCTGCGATAGGCCGATGACCGGCGGCCGCCGCCAGCTCGCGACCGCGTTGGGCGTGATCCTCCAGCGGACGGCGCCCTTGGTCGCGCCGGCGCGGATAAGCGAGCGCACCAGGAACCAGCCGTTGGTCTCGGTGCTGCGCCCGTCGAAGAAGCGGAGGTCGCCGGCGAGGGACTCGATGGTCAAGCGCCTCAAGGGGTCCTCGGCCGCGGCCGTGAAGACCGGGCCCTCGGCGAGCGGCGTCGACCACACGGCGGAGGCATCGGACACGTTGGGGCCGTTGCCTTGCCGCTGGAAGACCCCGTCGGCGCGGCCCAGGTGGTAGGATTTCCCGAAATAGGCCGGAGGAAAAAGCTCCAGGTTGAACCCTGCGCGGCCGACGAATTCCTTCGGCAGCGGGCGCTCGAGGTCGACGGTCACGGCCAGGGCCTCGCCGTCGGGCTCGACCCGGACGCGATAGGCGATGCCTTCCTTTTCGAAGCGGAGAGGCACTTCGGCGCGGTTGGCCGCCCGGTCGACGGCGCGCTTGCCGACGGTCGGGAGCTTTCCCCATTGACCCGGCGCCGGCTCGAGGCGGACATCGCCGAGCGAGGCGACCCTTTCGCCATGCTGGATGATCTCGAGGCCGCCCTGCTTGCCTTCGGGGTAGGTGTCGTGGAAGATGAGGACCGATGCGCCGGGACGCTCGAAGTACTCTTCGTCGTTGAGGACCCAGGCGGACTCGGGCTTAACGGGTTTCGCCCGGGGATCGCCCGCGTCGGAGGGGGCGGAAGCCGGCCCCAGGCCGAGAGCGAGGGCCAGTGCCAGGATCAGGAGTGCTTTCTTCATCGGGGAACTCCTCGGCCGGAGTATATCGGCGGCCGCGCGGCCCTGTCAACGAAATCGGGGATATGACACTATTTCGCCGGGGTCCCGCGCCGGCCCATGACGAGAATGGCGGCGCCGGTGACATAGCCCAAGGTCAGGGCGGGACCGATGGAAACGGCGCCCACGGTCTTTAGGACCAGGACCATCAGGACGAAGGCCCCGGTCGTCACGGCCAGCTGGACGCCCACGGCCACGCTGATCGGGGCCGTGCGGTGGGATCTGACCAGGATGCCCCGTTCGTAGGACAGGACGGCCTCGAGGAAGGGGAGAAGGACGAGAAGGGCGCCCGGCAGAATGGAGAACGCCGCCAGGTCGCGCGAAAGACCCGAGACGGTCCCGTACCAGATGGTCGCCAGAGGCGTGAACACGACGGCGGCCAGGCCGATCGTCGATGCCGCCCCGACCCGGAGCGAAAACCGGTTGAGGATCCGGCTGTTTTCGCCGCTGTCGCCGACGAGGGCGATGACCACTTCCTGCATGGCGATGCCGGCCGTGCGGAATACGAAGCCCAGGCCGAGGACGACGGGCAGAACGGCCAGCGACTCGAGAGGCATGCGGCCGCGGGCCAGGAAGAATGTCGTCAGCGGATTGATGAAGAACGACAGGAACGAGGTCAGGGCGAGAGGCGCGTAAAAGCGCGCGACGCGCCGGGCTGTCAAGGCGTGGCCGAACACGCACTCCGCGTCGTCCTGGCGCCTGAGACACCGGACGGTCGACCGGGCCATGAACCAGCTCGCGGCGCCCTCGGCGACCACCCCGGCGCCGAGCGCGCCCGTCCCGACGCTTGCGCCAGGCAGGCGGAGGACGAGGGCGAAGAGAAGCCCGGTCGCGGCCATGGTCGAGAGGCGCACGACCGTCCCCCAGGTTACGGCCTGGGGTCGGCCGTCGCTGATGAGAATGCCCTGATAGAACCGGCGGAAGCCAATGGCCCCCGGCCAGAGGACGAGGAAGATCATCGACCGCCCGGCGGGCCCCGCGACGTCGGCTTCGAGGCCCATGATCCCCCGGGCGACGAAGCCGAAGACGGGCGGGGTGACGAGGACGATCATGACCGCCGTGACGGCGGCGTTGAGCAGGTTCGAGAAGCGCCTCAGCTTGCGGTAGGCGACGCCGTCCCTGACCAGGGCGTTCGAGGCCGAGAGCATCATGATGATCGGCGATTCGACGATCCAGGCCAGGGCCGTGGCCACGGCGAAGGCGGCCAGGTTCTCTTTGGGCGCGGCGAGACGGGCGATGAGAGCCGCCACGAACGGGCCCTCGGCGGCCATCATCAGCCAGGTGGCCTCGAGCGGCAGCCAGAAGCGGGCGATGCGGCCCGGCGTGAGGGCCGCTGGAGACGTTTCGTGTGGACGCATAGTAAGCGCAGTAGGATAGCACTTCCAGTCCCGGCAGGCAATCCATCCCGTTTGATTCGGCGCCGTCTCCTGTGCTATATCATCCCCCGAATCGAGGGGCGTTCATGAGCAAGCCGATCCCCAGGGAAGGCATCGTCCGCCTGACCCCTGAAGAACAGCTCAAGTCGTTCGCCGAGATCTGCTCCGGCTCGGTGGACTCGGCGGCCTACGGCCGGTTCGAATCGCGATGCCAGGCTTTCAGGCTGCGGTTCGCCGCCGACGAGATCGTCATCCTCGCGGCCCTCGATACCCCGGCCAAGGTCCAGGGATTTCTCGATATGCGCCTTTACTACAACGACGACCACGCCTCCGTCGATCAGGAGGAGACGGCCATGCCGCCGCGGCTCGTCTTGCGGACGGGTGTCGCCCACTGCTTCGAAGGGGCCATGTTCGCCTACGCCGCGAATTTCCTTCACGGCCACGAGCCGCGCCTGGTCATGCTCGAGGCCAGCCAGGACGCCGACCACAACCTCGTCGTCTGTCGCGACCGGGACACGGGCCTTTACGGAGCGAACGCCCACTCGCGCTACCCGGGGCTCGTCGGCCGGCCGGCCAAGTACCCGACGCTGCGGGCCCTGGCCGAGAGCTACGTGCCGTTCTATTACAGCGACCGGACGCTCGACCCGAACGATCTGACCCTGGTCGGCTTTTCGGAGCCGATCGACCTCGCCGCCAAGTTCGGCACCGCCTGGATGGGCTCCGTGGAGCCGCCCTGGGACATCTATTACACCTATATCGACGACTCCGTGCCCTTCCATTACTTCTCCGACGACCCCGGACGTCCCCATCTCTATCCCGGAGTGCGAGCCCTCAAGGAGAGCTGGGTTCGCCTGGATGCCGCGGGGGCGCCCTACGTCAGCCTGGAGGATCTTCCGCCGGGGGCGAAGCGCGAATGGGAGGCCTTCTGGCGCGTCTATGGACCCGAGGACGGGCCGCGGCCTCGCGGAAAAGCCGGGGAGATCGAGCAGGCCTTCTTCCGGCTCACCGGTACGACGCCGATCGACCTCGACGACATCGCCTTCGACCTTCGGTTCTACCTGGCCGCCGGCTATCGCCTGGATCAGCTCGTTAAACAGCGCTAAACCCCGCGTCCGCCTCCCGGCCGAAGGCGCGGCCCTTATTTCGTCCCCGAAGCGTCCCTGATGAACTCGGCCAGGTCCGCTTTGAGCTTGGCGTGGGACGGCTTGTGAATGTACATCATGTGGCCGGCCTCGTAATAGCCCATTTTGATCCGGCCCTTGAGGTCGCCGGCGAGGTCGGTCTGGAAGAACGTGTATTCGGTGGCGAAGAACGGCGTCGCGCCGTCGAAGTAGCCGTTGGCCACGAAGACCTTGAGGAACTGATTGGCGGCCATGGCCCCGCGCAGCGTCTCGGCCGTGTTGAGGTACTGGTTCTGGACATTCTCGAAGCTCCAGGGGCGGACGTCGCCCGAGACGGCATACGGCGTATCGTTCTTGTACTTGAGCTCGCCCCGGACGTAGGCGTTGAGGGCCGCGGGGAACGGACCGCTGATCGCGGCGTTGGCCGGGTCGAACTCGTACGACTCTCCGGCGGCGTCGAGGTCGAAACCCTTGAACCGTCCGTCGAGCCGGCCGATCGTGCGGCGCTCGCCGCGCAGGAGCTCCTTGACGAACCGGTTGAGCGAGATGCGCAGGTTGGCGTTGGCGATGAACTCCGGATCGAGGCCCGTGTAGCGGGCCACCTTGCGGACGACGATGTCCTTGGCGGCCGGCTCCAGGGTGTTCCCCTTGAGCAGGGCCAGGGCGTATTCTCCGAGGGCGAAGGCGCGCGCCTCGTCGAGGACCGCCGGAAGGTCCCTGGCCAGGAGGTCCGCCGGCAGCTTCTTGTGATACCAGGCATCGGCGGCGTAGGTGGGCAGGAAAAGCATGTAGGCGGAGTCGTTCATCGGCGCGAACCGGGCCGTCTGGAAATTGAGGATGGCCGAGATAAGGACGATGCCGTTGAGGTACATGCTCGACGAGCGGCCCTGAAGGTAGCCGGCGAGGCCGGCCGACCGGGGCGTGCCGTAGCTTTCGCCGATGAGGAACTTCGGCGAAGCCCAGCGCTCGTAGCGGGTCGTGAACAGGCGGATGAAATCGCCGACGGCCGCGATGTCCTCGACGTAGCCGTAAAATTGGGCCGGGCTCTCGCCGGGCACGGCCCGGCTGTAGCCGGTGCCGACCGGGTCGATAAAGCAGAGATCGGCCGCATCCAGAAGGGTGAACTCGTTGTCGACGAGACGGCCGGGAGGTCCGGGGAGGGCGTTGCCGTCCTCGGCCAACACGACCCTGCGCGGGCCGAAAGCGCCCAGGTGCAGCCAGAGCGACGCCGATCCGGGGCCGCCGTTGTAGACGAAGGCCATGGGGCGCTGGACCTTGTCCTTGATGTCATCGCGGAAATAGGCCGTGAAATAGACGTTGGCGCGGGGGCGGCCGTCATCGGCTTTGAGCAGAAGCGTTCCGGCGACGGCCGTGTAGGGGAGCGGTTTGCCGCCGACGGTGATGACGTGGCTCGTCACCGAGACGTCCTCTTCGGGCAGCTTGGGATATTCTCTGGGCGCCGTCTGCGGAGCCCCGGGGGCCTGGCCCCGCTGGGGTCCCTGGACGAGCGCGGGGTCGCGCCGTTCCTGGAACTGCCCGGCGGAAGCCGCACCGGTCAGCGAGACGATGAGGAGAATGCTCAGAAGAGCGAGGGGAATTGAATATCGACCGGGCTGCGTCGTCATGGCATCCCTCCTTGGGGCGAATCTTGGCCGCGATCATAGCATGGAATCCGGCGGGTTAAAAGACCAGCCCCGCACCTTTCAGGCAATCCCTTCGGCGCAGGTTCGTCCGTCTTACTTTCGCACGACCCTGATGGTCTTGATCTCGTAGGGGGCGAGGGGGACGGTGATCGACGGGCCCGAGCCGATGGTCTTTCCCGTCGGACGCTCGATCAGGTCGACTTCGCTGGCGTCGACCGGCCAGGGGAATTCGATCTTCGCCTCGGTCTTCTCGCCGTGGATCTCGTAGAGCCTGAGGATGAGGCCCCACTCGGCGTAGCCCATCTCCTTCTTCACCGCGGACAGGATGACGTTCGCCGGCCCGGCTTTGATGAAGGAATGGACCTTTGGCAGATCTCCGCTGTGGTTGAGGGCCACCCGGGCGATGAGGGGGTTGCCGAGCTCGAGGCCTCTCCGCGTCACCGAGGCGCCTTTCCAGTCCCCGCTGTGGGGCAGGATGGAGTAAAGGAGCTCTTGGCGGCCGCGGTCGGCCTCGGGGTCGGGGTAGGTCGCGCCGTGGACGACGGACATGCGCATGACGCCGCCCTTGACGTCGAAGCCGTATTTCGAATCGTTGAGAAGCGCCAGGCCGTATTGCCCCGACCCGTCCGAAACATCGATCCAGCGCAGGGCCGGGACTTCCGTCCCGTCGGCCGGGCGGGCGATCGAGCCGTAGGGGATCTCGAACCGAGCCGTCGGCGATTTGACGTCGAGCGGGAAGGCCGCTTTGATCATGATGTTCCGCTCGCGCCAGTCGAGGCTCGTCCGGCAGTCGAGCCGCGGCAGGCCGCGATAAAGGGTCAGGTCCTGCACGAAGGTCGAGTCGCGGAAGCGCGACTTGACGCGGAGGACGACCCGCACCGGGCCCCGCTCGACGAGCTCCAGGATCGCGCCGTTCTCCCCGGCCCTTCCGGCGAGCCCCTTGAAGCCCAGCTCCCAGGCCGACATCTCCTTGGGCTCGTCGATGATCGCTTCGAGGACGTTCCCGGGCCCCGCCAGGACCTCGCGCTTGGCCGTCTTGTCGTAGAGACTTACGATCCAGCCGGTCTTCGGGTCGAGGCGGACCTTGAGGAAGTCGTTTTCGATCTCGTTCGCCCCGGCCACGATGCTCGTCGTGCCGGCCCATTCCGTTGGGGACGGGACGACGCGGTAAAGCTTGTAGCCGAGCGAGGGCACCCCCTCGGCCATGAAGATGATCCGGAAGGCCGTGTTGTCGCCCTGGGCGCGCTTCTCCAGGACCTGGACGGGGACATCCTTCCCGTCGCCGTCGGTCAGGCGCACGGCGCCGGCCCACGGCTTGGCCGTCTTCGCGTCCGGCGGGACTACGACGTCGGCGAAGGCGGGCTCGGTCCGGTCCCAGAAGAGCGGGTTATAGACGACGACCGGGAAGCCCACGCCTCGGGTATCGATCGCGTTCCCGATCGTCTCGAGCGAGAAGTCGAGGGCCCGCTCGCCCCGCGCCCGCGCCTGCCGGTAGAAACCGGCGACCTCGTCGTAGACGGGGCCGATGCTCGAGCCGTCGAGGATGTCGTGGAACTGGTTGCGGAGGACGATCTTCCAGGCCTCGTCGATGTCGCGCTCCGGGTAGTAGTCCCGGTAGCCCGAGGTCGCGGCGATCGCCGAGAACTTCTCGGCGGTGACCAGGAGGCTTTCGAGCTGCCGGTTGTTCTTCTTGGTCGCCGCCTGGGTCGTATAGCAGGCCGGGAAGGTGAAATTGAGCTCGCGCTTGACGACGGGGAGCGCGGCGCCGTTCGCCGCGGCGATCCCCTTGAGATAGGCCTCGGGCAGGTCGAACATGAGCCGCGGCTCGTTCGGGTCCTCTCGGAACTTCTTGATGGCGGCGAGGTCGACGTCGCGCGGCCCGCCGCCGTGGTCCCCGGCGCCGTAGAGGATCATGAAGTCCTTGATGTCGGTGTTCCGGCGCGCGGCCTCGAGGATCTGGCGCGTCCCGTCCCGGAGACTGACGTTGTACCAGCCGGCCGGCACGTACCCGAGGACGCGCGAGCCGTCCATCCCTTCCCACCAGAAGAAGTGGGTCGGGTCCGGCCCGGGCGCGCAGCGGCCGAAGACGTAGGAGTCGATCCCGGCCCGGCGCAGGATCTGGGGCAGCTGCCAGCTGTGCCCGAAGGTGTCGGGGTTCCAGCCGACCCTGACGTCGACGCCGAACTTGTCGAGGAAGTAGCGCTTGCCGTAGAGGAGCTGGCGGGCCAGGGCCTCGCCGTCAGGCATGTTGGCGTCGGGCTCGACCCACATCCCGCCGACGGGCACCCACGTCCCGGCTTTGATCTTGGCGGCGATCGCGGCGAAGAGCTCGGGCTGGTCCTTCTCGATCGCGTCGTAGATCGCGGCCTGGCTCTGGGCGAAGGTCAGGCCGGGGACCTTGTCCATCTGGGCCAGGGTGCCCTGGAAGGTATAG
>JBAVUQ010000049.1:0-2621 GCA_049696855.1 Candidatus Aminicenantales bacterium | reverse complement strand
CGGGCAGGTCGAGGAAGGCCGTGTAAAAGGCCCTCTTCGAGGTCAGCAAGCGCCCCGCCCTGTAGATCAGGGATTCGATATACTGGGCGCCGGGGCCCTTGTCCTGGGTCTGGACGATGTAGACCTCACCCTTGTAATCGACCCTCGTGTCGTATCCGCCCATGGGGGTATTATACGCGTCCGGCCCCTCCGTTCAAGCCCGTCCCCGAAGGCCCCCGCTATTTGACATCCGGGACCCGCTTGATATAATAGACTGAAATTTTGAGAGGTCTTTATTTGGATACAACGATGCTCATCGATCTCGACCGCCTTCCCAAGGAGGGTCTCTGCCTATCCAGGGACTTCGAGTTCCTGAGCCTCGACCTGGTCGAGGAGAACGCCGTTTTTCTCGAGCCGGCCCGCGCCGACGTCACCGTCCGCCTCATCGGCGACGAGGTCCTGGTCCAGGGGGAGGTCACGGCCCGGCTGAGCTTCGTCTGCTCGCGCTGCCTGACCCCGTTCGAGTTCCCCGTCGCCAGCCGGTTCGACCTCGTTTACCTGCCGGAGGACATCGACGCCCTGTCGGAGGAGCTGTCCGACGACAAGATCGACCAGATGTTCTACAGCGGCCGCCAGCTCGACCTGCGCGCCGTCGTCCTCGAGCAGCTGAATCTGACCTTTCCGGCCAAGCCTCTCTGCGCGCCGGAGTGCGAGGGCATCTGCGCCGTCTGCGGCGAGATCATCCGCGACGCCAAATGCTCCTGCCTGGTGAAAGAATCCGATACGCGGTGGAACAAGCTCAAATTTCCCGTGAGAGACAAGAGTTAAATGCCTAATCCAAAGAGACGCCATTCGCCGACGAGAAAAGGGAAACGCCGTTCCCACGACGCGCTCACCCTTCCGACCTTCTCCGTCTGCCCCAAATGCGGCAACCCCAAGCTGCCGCATCGGGCCTGCCCCGAATGCGGGTACTACAAAGGACGGCAGGTGACGGAAGGGACCAAAGACTGAGCCGGACGGCGTCCATGAGAATCGCCGTCGACGCCATGGGGGGTGATTTCGGGCCCAAGGCCATCGTGCCGGGGGCCCTCACCGCCGCCTCGGACTTCGGCCTCGACATCCTCCTCGTGGGTCTCGAAAGCGCCATCCGCCGCGAGACCGGGCGTCACGCGTCCCCGGGATCCCGCGTCACCTTCGTCAACGCGCCCGAGGCGATCGGCATGGGCGAGGGGCTTCTCTCCTTCCGGAAAAAGAAAGCCTCCTCGATCCGCGTCGGCGCCCAGCTCGTCCGGGACGGGGCGGCCGACGCCTTCGTCAGCATGGGCAACACCGGGGCCGTCGTCTACATCTCCCGCGACGTCCTGGGCGCGCTCAAGGGCGTGGACCGGCCGGCCCTGGCCCTTCTCGTGCCAGGCGTCGAAGGCCAGACCCTGCTCCTCGATGTCGGGGCCAACGCCAACTGCCAGCCTCACAACCTCGTCCAGTTCGCCCTCATGGGCAAGATCTTCATGGAAGCCGTGGCCGGCGTCCGCGATCCCCGGATCGGCCTGATGAGCATCGGCGAAGAGAAGGGCAAGGGTAACGACCTCGTCAAGGAGGCCTTCGAGCGGCTCCAGACGGCGCCCGTCCGCTTCATCGGCAATGTCGAGGGCAAGGACCTGTTCTCCGGTGTCGCCGACGTCGTCGTCAGCGACGGCTTCACCGGGAACGTCGCCCTCAAGGTCTCCGAGGGGGTCGTCCAGAGCGTCATGTCCATGGCCCGCCACGAGATCACCAAGAACATCTTCGCCAAGCTCGGCTATCTCCTGATGAAGCGGCACCTGAAGAAGCTCTACAAGAAGATCGACTATTCCGAATACGGCGGCGCGCAGCTCCTCGGCGTCAACGGCGTCTGCATCATCGGCCACGGCCGCTCCAATCCGACCGCGGTGCGCAACGCCATCGGCCTGGCCCGGGAGTTCGTCGCCAACAAGGTCCAGGAGAAGATCCAGGAGGAGATCCTCCGCTACGAGCATGCTTTGAAGGGAGCGGCCGCATGAAGCGTTTCGAAGGACGGGTGGCCATCGTCACCGGCGGCTCCCAGGGGATCGGCGAAACGATCGCCCGGGACCTGGCCGCCGAGGGGGCCCGGGTCGTCCTGGTCGATATCCAGAAGGATAAGCTCGAGGCGGTGGCCGGATCGATCGTCGAATCCGGCGGCCTGGCCGAGGGCCGCGAGGTCGACGTCAGCGACACGGCCGCCGTCGAGCGGGCCGTGGCCGCCGTGAGCGCGGCGCACGGCCGCATCGACCATTTGGTCAACAACGCCGGCATCACTCGCGACGGCCTGCTCATGCGCATGAAGGAGGAGGACTGGGACGCCGTTCTCCGGGTCAACCTCAAGGGGACCTTCAACTTCTCCAAGGCCGTCCTGAGGACGATGATCGCCGCGAGGTACGGCCGGATCGTCAACATCGCTTCGGTCGCGGGCCTCATAGGCAACGCCGGGCAGGCCAACTACGCGGCCTCCAAGGCGGGCGTCATCGGCTTCGCCCGGTCCCTGGCCCGCGAGGTCGGCAGCCGCGGCATCACGGTCAACGCCGTCGCCCCGGGGTTCATCGTCTCGGCCATGACCGAAGCGCTCCCCGAGGAGGTCCGCAAGG
>JBAVUQ010000048.1:0-14698 GCA_049696855.1 Candidatus Aminicenantales bacterium | reverse complement strand
GGAGGTATGTTTCGGTCTCGGTCCGCCGCAGCGAGGCGTCGCTCACCTTCTTCAGGTAGTCGCTGGTCAGGACAAAGGTCGTGACCGGCACGACCACGAGGAGGAGGGCCAGCGTGACGACGAAGCGGAAGGACAGGATGTTCCCCAGGATCTCCTTCCTGACAATGGCTTTGAACATGTTGTCTCCGATCCTCCTCAGCGGACGTCGTACCGGACAAAGCCGACGAAGGCCAGCAGGAAGACGGCGCCGGCCATGAAGACGTTGATGATCAGATACTTCAGGGCGGGGCCTAAGCGTCCGACGAGCGTGAGCGGCCTTTCCTCGAATTGCGGCACCCTCTCGAAGGCGACGGACTTGCGCGTCGTCGAGACGTTCTCGCTGGGATTGTACCAGTGCGGGCTGTCCTTGTCGGCGGCGTCGAGAGCCTTGAAGAAATTCAAAAATTGCCCTTGATAGACGTGCATGTCGTCCCAGGCCTTGCGGAACCTCAGGTAGCCGCCGCCGGCGACGGCTTCCGTCAGGACCTCGAAGAGGGAGACCGGCGAGAGCGCGGTCACGAAGCGGGTCCGCTCGAACTGGCGAAACATCGTCTGGTAATACGCGTCGCGGATGCCCTTTTCCGCCTGCAGGCGCTTCATCTGGAGGTTGGCCCGGAGCTCGTGCTGAGGCAGGAAGGGGTTGCCGGAATTCATCATCCAGCTCCCCGGCGGCGCGCTCTTGTTGAGATCGTCAAAGGCCGCGTTGATCCTCTTCTGCACGGCTTCGGAGCTCTCGATCGGAAAGAGATTCTTGGCCACAAAGACGCTGGAGTTGGGGACGATGACGGCGAAGGCGAGCCAGAACGCCAGCGCCAGAAGAAGGCTGACATTCGAGCTCGGGGCGATGACCGATGAGAGCAGACCGAACGCCGCGAACGTCGTGGCCAGGAGCGCGGCCACCGCCAGGAAGCCCAGGACCTCGCCGGCCAGGGCGGACGTCAGCCCCGACGGGCCGAGGACGATGATGATGATCAGGCCCGTCAGGCACCCGGCGACGACGATGGCCATGACCGAGAGAACGGCGCTCGCGAGCTTGCCTACAAGAAGCGTCCCTCTGGAGACGGGATTGGCCAGCGACAGGGCCAGGGTCTTCGATTCCTTTTCCCCCGAGACGGCGTCGAAGGTGAAGAGCAGGGTGATGAAGCTGACGATCAGGGCGGCGATGAAAGTCCAGCTCAGTTCGTCGTATCTCTTCAGGAACGGGTTGGCCGTGCCGCTCTTGTTCTGGAAGGAAAAGACGTTCCAGGCGCTGAAGACGATGGCGTTCGGCAGGTATTTCTCTTTGGCGTCGCTGATGAAGCCATCGGTCCGCGGCTTCAGGGTGTACGTCTGCCTCCGGACCGCCAGGTCGGTGACGTCCTGGCCGGCCAGACCGCGCATCGTCTCCAGGAACTGGCCCTGGGTCTCGCGGTATTTGGCCAGGTTCGCGGCCGAGCTTCCGACGAAAGACATCGCCCCCGCGGCGAAGACGGCGATGACCAGGGCCAGGGAAATGAGGAACCGCAGACTGTAGAGGTTGTGCAGGAGCTCGCGTTTGACGACCACCCGGAACACGATTCACCTCACGTCATAGCGAATGAACGCGACGTAGCCCAGGGCGAACAGGAAGACGGCCGCGACGAGAAGAATCCCGGCTTCGAGGGCCGACGACTCCAGCCCGGAAAGAAGCGTCCCGGCCTGGTCTTCGAAGCGCGGCATGTCGGAGATGTCGAGGAACGGAAAGTCCGTCGGGCTGTCGCCGACGAGCTTGACCGTGCTGAGCTTCGCCCATCGCAGCCGGAAATCCTTCTGCTTCGAGGCCCACTCTTCGTAGTCTTTGTGGGTCTTGAATTCTCCGCCCGTCCGCTCCGCCGTGAGCTGGTCTTCGGTCTTGAAGGAGGCCGGGTCCGTCGGGGTGATCCAGCGGTAGGAGCTGAAGATGTCCTTGCCTTCGAGCCAGCGGATGAAGCTCTCCCGGTACTGCCGGATCCCGTCCATCCGGCGGGCGTGAGCGGCGAGGTCGGTCCGGCAAATCGCCGCGGCGATCGCCCGGAAGACCCCCGTCGGCGACACGAGCGAGAACGTCCTGGCCGCGTCCGCCTGGCGGGCCAGGCTGTCCAAGTAGGCCTTCTGGGAGGCCCATCTCTTGTCGGCGTAGGCGATCCGGATGGGCTCGGAGACCATGGCCCGGCGGTGAAAGTTCTCGAAATCCTGCCGGGCATTCCCGTAGGTCTCGACGAAGCCGTCCTGGCCCGTCGAGCACCACCAGCAGTTGATGCCGTCGGGAATGCCCTGGGCCTTGAACGCCCGGCCGATTTCCTCCTCGCGGGCCTTGTCGACGTCCTTCAAGACGCGGTCGAGATTGTCGCGCGAGGCGGCGCCGACGAAGCTCTCCGCGAAGTTGGCCGCGACGACGGGGATGATGAAGACGAACAAGACCCACAGGAAGAGACATACGACGAGGCTCGTGACCGAGCTCTTGGACCGGGCCGAGACGAGGATGCCGATGAAGACGAAGACGGCCAGATAGAGGAGGCTGGCCGCGAAGAGCAGGACGATGCGGCCCCACTCGCCGGCGGAGAAGGAGACATCACGGGAGAGGAGGACGAGGACGCCGCTGAGGAGGAACGAGAAGACGAGGACCGGCAGCAGCGTCAGGATCGTCCCCAGGACCTTGCCGGCCAGGGCCGTCGACCGGCTGAGCGAGTTGGCCATCTGCAGCTTCAGCGTGCCGTCTTCCTTCTCGCGGGTGAAGGCGTCGTAGCTGAAGATGAGCGCCAGCAGCGAGAAGACGATGGCCGCGATGTCGACGAAGTCCACGGAGAAGAAGGAGGCCAGGAACGGGTTGTCGCCGGCCGCCGTCTTGCCGGCCGCGAGCAGGGGCTTGTCGCCGAGCCAGATCCGGACCCTGTTGCCGACCTGGTCGGAGAGGCCCTTGCCGAAGACGCTCAGGGGATCCGGCGGCAGGACGACCTCCGGCCGCAGCGTGGAATAGACGCGGACCTCGGTCGCGGCCTTCTCGGCGGCGTCCCGGGCGAGCCGGTACTGGGCCATACGATCGCGGTAGTTGCCGAGATTGATCAGGATGCTGAAGGGGATGAGGACGAGGCAGAGGACGAAGCCGATGATGAAGCGGGGCGAGACGAGGTTCGTCAGGAAGTCCTTCTTGACGATGGTGGCGATCATGGCTTCCCGGCTTGCCCCTCAGCGGACGTCATAGCGGACGAAGGCCACGTAGCTCAGGGCGAAAAACAGGATGCCGCAGGCCGCGAGCCAGCCGATGTCGAACAGGGCCCCGCCGGCGAGGACTCGATCGAGGGGCCTGTAGGTGTAGCGAAACGCGGGGTTATCCGCGATGGCCGCGCCGGGGGAGGCGAGCATGCGGTCGATGATCCCGTTCTTGTAGCGCACGATCTCCCGCTTGAAGGCCCCCTCCTCGCCGATGCCCGTTCCGGCGATCTCCGTCGCCGCGTAGACGAAGCTGGCCACCGGGGAGACGCGGTTGATGTTCTTGGACAGGGCGACCAGGCGGTCGAACTTGACCCGGTAATCGGCTTCGAGGGCGTCGTTCTCGGCGCTGATGGCCTTGATGTGCGAGGCCCAATCTCCCTCGCCCCGAATGCGGAGGAGGACCTCCCGTGTCCAGACCTGCTGGCGCTTCTCGCTGAGCGCCCGGACCGAGGGGACCTCGACCAGCTGGCGCGCCGCGAGCGTGCCCAGGTTGGGCAGGACGAAGACGAGCAGGGCCCAGACGAAAAGCAGGATGACGAGCGAGCTCGAGGCCCGCCGGGTCAACGCCGAGACGAGGATGCCCAGGCTCAGGAAGAAGGCGATGTAGACGAGCGTGAGAGCCAAGATGATGGCCAGGCGCAGGGCCTGGTCGGCGGAGAAGCGGATGGCCGGGTCGAGAGCGAGGACGGCGATGCCGAGAGCCGACACCAGCAGGAAGGGGACGGCCAGGCTGGCGAAATTCCCCAGCCATTTGCCGAGCAGGACCGCGCCGCGCGAGGCCGGGTTGGCCAGCATCAGCCGGAGCGTGCCGCCCTCCTTCTCGCGGCTGACCTGGTCGAAGCCGAAGAGCAGGGCGACGAGCGAGACGACGACCCGGACGACGTAAAGGAAATCCGGCGTCGGGAAGAAGGCGAAGACGGCGTTGGCCGATTTCTGCCCGGCCCGGACGGTGATGCCGATCGAGCTGACCTCGAAGGAGCGGGCCATGGACTCGTCGAGGCCCTTGGCGAAGATGGCCAGGGGGTTCGGCGGGTTGACGGCGATCGGCTCGCCCGGCTTCGGCCGGATGAGGCTGTAGTCGGCCAGCCGGTCCTTGTAGTCCCGCGTCGTGATGAACAGACTCGTGCCGACGAGGACTGCCGCGAGCAGGATGACGACGTAGAACTTGTAGCTGAGGAGGTTGGCCATGATCTCCTTGCGGGCGATGGTCCAGGTCATGAGGTCACCCCTCGTCTGGAAATAGGCGTGATGCCGGCATGATCTTTACCTCACGTCGTATCTCAGAAAAACCACGGTGGCGCCGGCGAAGAACAGGATCCCGTAGATCCCGAGCAGGACGAGGTCGATCCAGACAGCCGCCAGTCGCTTCTCGAGCGGCACGGGCTCGGCCGGAAGCTTCGGGGCCGGCGCCTTGACGTCGAGATCCCTGGTGCCCCCGTAGCTCATGTTTCCGAACGTATACATCCGCGTCATGGGCGCGATCTCCCGGTCGATCATCCGCTTGAACCGGGACCGCGTCTCCCGCCAGGCGCTTTCTTCCGCGAAACCGGTCCCAGCAAGCTCCGCCGTGACGTGAATGAAGCAGCTCACCGGAGAAAGCCGCGAGAGGTTTCTCGCCAGGGCTGCCTGCCGGCCCCGCTGCCGTTCGAATTCGGCGTCGATTTTGTCGAGATCGGTGTTGAGCCGGGCCGTGAACTCGGCTTTCCTTTCTGTCTGGGCTTTCTCGAAGGCCTCGACGGCCGGGCTTTTCGCCCGGCGGGCCTTGAAGTACTCGTCTATGGACATGTCCTTGATGCCCGGCGTCGATTTGGCCAGCCGATCCAGGTCGGCATAGAAATCGCGATCGCTTTGGAGCCGGACCTGGCTTTTCTCGAGGTCTATGACCTGCTGGGATTTGACCGGAAAGAGGAGCTTAGCGCCGACGACACTCCCCTTGGGCAGGATCATGGCCAGGGCCACCCAGACGGAAAGCAGCACGACCATGGCCGAAACCGAGCTGCGGCTGAGGGCCGAAACGAGCAGCCCGAGACTGTAAAAAACGAGAAGGAAAACGAGCGAAACACCTGTCCCGATCGCGAACGGCGCCAAAGTCCCCGGTTGAGCGAACGGATTTAAGCCCAACGCCATGGTGAGCAGGAGTCCGGCCGCCGTCCCGGCCAAAAAGGCGGTGGCCAGCAGCAACGACCCGGCGGCCATCTTGGCCGTGATCACCGTCGGCCGCGGCACGGAGTTGGCCATGACCTGGGCCAGCGTCCGCCGCTCCTTTTCACCGGCGACCGCGTTAAAAGTGAAGATCATGACCAGGACGGCCAGGACCGTCGTCACGATAAACGTCAGGTCCAGGCGGCCGAAAAGCGACATGAAGGGATTGTCGAGTCGCCTCGTGTTGTTGAACCTGACTTGGGCGCCCGACTCCGTGATAAAGCCCTGCGTTTCGACCGAGTTGGGCAGGACCGCTTCGACCCCGCCCGAGAGGAGGCTCAGGGGCGAGGGCGGCCGGAAGGCGGCGCCGCCGCTCCTCATGAGGTCGATCTTGGTCGCCCGCGTCTGCTCGTAGTCGCGGACCGCCTCGTCGTAAACCTGGCGGCGGGCGGCGTAATCCTTTTGGCTCACCGTGAATCCCAGGGGGATGATGACCAGGCACAAGATCAGGGCCAGCAGGAACCGGTCGTTATGGATGTTCTCGGCGATCTCCTTGAGGAAGAGGATCTTGAACATCGTGGTCTCCATTACCTCGGGTCGTAGCGCAGGAACGCGACGAATGCCCCGGCGAAGAAGACGAAGTTGAAGAGCAGCAAGAGGACGACGTCCGGCAGAATATTCCGGACGAGGCTTTCCTCGGGCGTCGGAACGTAGGTGAACACCGGCGCCGGCGCATCAGGGTCGGCTTCGTTCGATATGCCCACGCCGCCTTTGGTCCTGATCGTCCGGCTCTTGCCGAAAATATCCCTGTTCAGCATCCCCTCGTGCTGCCGGACCTCCTGGCTGAACTGTTCATATTCGAGCCATCCGGTCCGGCTCAATTCGGCCAACGGCCGGACGAGCGAGCTCACGGGAGAAAGCCGGGCGATGTTGGCGGTGAAGGCGTTCCTCGATTTCTGCCGCTCTTCGACATCGCGGTCGAGGATCCGCCAAGTCTCCTCGAGCTTGGCCTGGTAGCGGCCCCGGACCTCGGCCTGCTTTTTCTCCCCCTCCTTGAAGGCCTCGCTTTTCCAGTCTTCCGGCATCATCCGGGCCACTTTCTCGATTTCCGCGTCGCGCTCCTTGTCGACGCTCCGGCGGATTTGGGCCTTCTCCAAAGCCACCAGGGCCTCGGATTTCACCGGATAGAAGATCTGGGCGGCGGCCGAACTTAAGCGCGGATATATGCCGTATAGGAAAACCCAGGCGAGAAGCAACGCGACGAGCGCCGGGACCGCCTGTTTTGTCAGGGCCGAGACGAGCAGTCCGAGGTTGAAGAAGGCCCCGATGAACAGGACACAGATGAGGACCGCGAGACCGATGGATGTCCAGGCGCCTCCAAGGGCGGAGAGCGGGCTTCCCTGGACCTCGAGGATCGTCAGGCTCAGGATCAAGGCCAGGAGAAAGGGGATAACAAGGACGAGCCCATTGGCCGTCGCCTTGGCCAGGATGATCTTGGCCCGGGGCACGGGATTGCTGAGGACCTGCCTGAGAGTGCCCTGTTCTTTCTCGCCGGCGATGGCGCCATAGGTCAGGATGATCGCCAGGAAGCTCATGACCACGGCCACGATGAAGACAAGGTCGAGCGGTCCGTAGAAGAACTCGTAGAGGTTGTCGCGGCCCTGGTTATTGCCGAGGCGCATGGCGACGGGGGGATCCGCGGCGGTGCCGGCCGGCGTCTCCGCGATATTGGGAACGACGAGCTCCAGGCCGAGGGAGATGAAGCTCAACGGCGAGGGCGGAGCGAAGGCCTTCGCCCCGTTGGCGTAGAGGATGTCCTGGACCTTTTTTGTCGAGTCTTGATAGATGCGGACCGCCTCCCGGTAGTTCTGAAGCCGCGTCCGGTAGCCCTTCAGGCTGACTTCGACTCCCAGCGGGATGAGCACCAGGCACAGCGCCAGAATGACCCAGAAGCGGCGGCTGGCCAGCGCCTCGCGGATTTCCTTGAGAAAGAGTATTCGCATCATGGGCAATTCCCCTTGATGGGGGCTACCTCACGTCCGTCCTCAGGAACGCCGAAAACGCGAGGCCGGCGAGGATGATGTTCCAGACGAGCAAGCCCGCGATGTCCCACAGCCCATGGCGAAGGCCGTCGACGAGAGACGGCCGGCTCTCCGAGAATCTCGGGAAGTCCGATTTGTCTCCCGTGTACTCTTGCGGATAGGGCGATTGAAGGTTGATATACTTGCCGTTCAGGGTCGCCGAGCTCGAAAAACTCCAGGGTGACATGCCGACGACCTTTCCCACTTTCTTGAGAATGTAGTCGTCGTAGATCCTCGAATAGTTTCTCACGTCACTCAGAAACCGGGCTTCCGCGGCCGGCCCGGTCGCGGAGACAGCTTCGGCGGCGTACTGGAACAGGGCGGCCGGCGAGACGCGAGAGATCCGCTGGGCCAGAGCGGCGCGCTCCTCCGTGGCCTTGGCGTAGTCATCGTAGAGCTTGCGGACGCTATCCTGGCCCTCTTGGTAGGCGCGGTCGGCTTCCTTGAGGACCTCCGCTTCGGTTTTGAGCTCTCCCTTCTGGATCCGGTCCTGGATGCCCGCGATCCGCTTCCAGACCTCTCCCTGGATCGTGGGCCCGAGGAGCTTGGCCATCTCGTATTCGCTCGGGACCTTCGAGAATTTCTGGGCGGCGATGCCCGAGGTGTCCGGGATGAAGAAGGCGAAGAGGATCCAGAAGGCCAGGAGAACAAGGAGGACCAGGGACGAACGGGGAATGAGCGCGGAGACAAAGAGGCTCAAGAACGCGAAAAGGGACAAGTAGGCCAGAGCAAGGATAAAAGAGACGGCGATACGTGCCAGGTTCTGCAGTCCCATCACGGACGGGAGGAAGATGCCGACCACGATGAGGCTGATGAGGAGTCCGACGAGCAGAGGAATGGCGGCGCTGGCGATGATCGCCGCGTACTTCGCGGTCAGGAGCCTGGCCCGGGGGATGGGGTTGGACAACACCAGCCTGAGGGTCCCCCGCTCCCTTTCGCCCGATATGGCCTCGAATCCGAGGAGGATCACGTAGAGGCTGAACACGATCTTGATGATGAACGCCCAGTCGAGCTCCGGGATATCGGGCATCTTGAAATTGCCAGTCCCCGCGGGCTCGGGAAAAAGCGTCAGCTTCGGCCCCAGGAAATAGCCGCTAGGTCTGTCCTTTTCACCGCCCTCGGCCATGAACAGGAGCGGGCTCGGCGATTTATAGAGGGACGTCCCCATCGTGCTGGGATGCTGCTCCCCCTGCGTGACATGCAGGCGGTAATCGGCATTGAGCCGGCTGTAATGCCTGACGAAAACGAGGCCGTTCACCGCGAACAGGAGGATGCTCGCTGCGAGCAGGACCGCGAACTGGACGCTTCGGAGATGATCCAGGAGCTCTTTCCGGATGATCGTTCGCATGGCGCTACCTCACGTCCTTTTTCAGGAAGGCCGTATAGCCGAGGGCGAAAAAGGCCAGGCCGAAGAAGGCCAGGAGAAGCCACGCGAGCCAGGTCGCGGCGAAGGCCTCGGCCGTCGATTCGACCGGAACGCGAAAGTCCGCGGCCGGCGCTTTCTTGTCGGCCTCGAGGTCGACATACCTGAGCTTGGCGCGCTCGACGTCCTGCTGCCAAAAGTGATAAACCTCCCGCATGAAGCGTTCGTACTCGGCCATCCCGGTCCGGCCATAGCGCTCGGCGGCCTGGTCGAACAGAATGGCCGGCGAAAGGACGGATATCGCCCGGGCCAAGTCCGCCTGGGCCGTGAGCTTCCGGCCATATTCCTCGTCGACCTGGTGGCCGAGGTCGGTCTGCAGGGCCCAAAGCTCGACATTCCTCAGGCCGACGTCCTTGGGCACCTCGCTGCCGCTGCGGACGGCCTGGCCGAAGGCTTCCTGGACCTTTCTCTGTTCCGCCTCGTAAGGCTGGAAGGCGGCCGCCTTCTGCTGAGCGAGCTGCTCCTGCGACGGGAGCCGGGACAGGTTTTCGGCGGCGATGGTCCCCAGGTTGGGATAGATGACGATCAGGAAGACCCAGGCCTGGAGCAAGATCATCAGGGACACGGAGGGCCTGTCGACCAGGACCGAGATAAAAAGGCTGATCGCATAGAAAACGGTGAGGTAAAGGGCGGAGAGCCCCATGAAAACGAAGAGGCGGCTCCAATCGCTGGAGGCCAAAGCGATGAACGAATGGGAGAGGATGAGGATCAGGGACACGAGGGCCGCGACGGTGAGCGAGCCCATGATGACGAACCATCCGCCCAGGAACTTGCCGAGCAGAAGCTGGTCCCTTGGCACCCGATTGGAGAGGACGAGCTTCAGCGTTCCCGACGATTTTTCTTCGGACACGGCGTTGTAGGCGATGAAGATGACCATCAGGCTCAGCACGACCCGGACGATGAACGCGAAATCGACGGCCGCGAAGCCCGACACGAGGCGTTGGTGCTGGCTCAGTCCCTGGCCCATGTAGCCCGACGTCGTTGACGGGAGACTCAGGTAGGTGACGGTGATGCTGTTCCCGAGCTTCCGGTCCTTGCCCTGGATGAGGGTGCTGAGGACCTGGGGCGGCCGATAAAGACGTTTGTAGAAGCGGTCGCTCTTCAGTTCCTGGCTTGCGGACTGATAGTCCTGCAGGCGCCCCTTGTAGTCCTGAACGTTGATGACCGTGCTCCCCGCCGCCAGGGCCAGTGTGATCCCGAGCCCGATCAGGAACTTGGCGGATTTCAGGTATTCGAGGATTTCCCGTTTGATGATCGTTCTCAGCATCGGATCCTCATGTCCGTGAAACTCGATGTCACCTCACGTCGTACTTGCGGAACTTGACGTAGGCCAGGGCGAACGGGGCGATGAGCCAGACGAGGAGCGAGATGAGGCTCCGCGTGTTTGCCGTAAGCGTCTCCGCGATCGTCGCCGGCGCGATCGAGAACTTCGGCAGCTTCGAGGCGTCGAGCGGCAGGGCCTGGAACGCCAAGGCGGTCGTGCCGTCCGGATAGAGCATGAGCGTCCGCTTGACCTTGCTGAAGAGCTCGTTGTCGAGGGCCTTCTGGTGAGACCGGACCGCCTCGGTGTACTTGGCCCGCTCGAGCTCTCCCGTCCCGCAGACGTCGGCTGTGAATCGGGCGAAGGCCGCGCTCGGGGACACCAGGGACAGGTTGACGGCCAGGTCGAGCTGCCGCCGCCTTTCCTGGAGATAGGTCTCGTCGATGGCCGAGAGCTGCTGAAATTTGCTCTCCCGGGCACGCCGCTGGATGTCCTCCCGGATCGGATCCCATTTCTTCCGCTCGGCCGAGTTCTTGTCGTCGGCCGATCCCTCCGGAGCGCCCCTGAAGATCAGGTCGGCTTGGCGGCCGAGCTCCTTGGCGGTCTCCGTGTCGAGGGACCGGATGAGGAGCGATTTCTGGAGCGACACCTGGGTTTCGGTCCGGACCGGATGGACGAGCCGGGCGACCATGTCGCCGAGCCTGGGGACGATCAGTTGGAACGTCACCCAGATGATGAGGATGGCGACGAGGGAGGTCCGGGCCTTGGCCGTGCTCGTCGAGACCGCGATCCCGATGGTGAAATAGGTCAGGACGAAAAGCGACGTGGTCAGAAAGACGATCAAGATGCGGGCCGTCGTGTCGCTCCCCGTGAGAGGGAACGTGCCGAGCATGAGGACGACGGCGCCCAGCAGGAAGGCAAGCAGGAACGGGATCCAGAGCGCGATGAATCCGCCTCCGATCTTGCCGGCGAGGAGGGTGTCGCGGGGCAGGCTGTTGGCGAGCATGGCCCGCAGGGTCCCGGATTCTTTTTCCCCCGAGACCATGTCCGAGGCGAAGAGCATGGCGATGAGGCTGATGACCATCTGGACGAGGAAGACGAAATCGACCTTGCCCTGGACCGACAGGATCGTTTCGTCGTCGCTCGCCGATTCGCCCGGCTTGAAGCCGTCCTGGGTGAATTCGTAATAGCGGGGCAGGGTGCTTTCGAACCCCTGGGTGAAGACCGAGAGCGGCGCCGGCCTCCGGAAGCCCCGGACGGCCACGGTCCCGGCCATGACGTCCTGGAGCTTGATGGCCGCCGCCGCCTCGTCGGCCAGCCGGACCTGGTCGCTGTAGTCGCGGACGCGCTTGGCATAGGCGGCCTCGTTGACGGCCATGCCCAGGGGGATGAGCAGGAGGCAGATGACGGCGAAGAGCGGGAAGCGGTAGCTGAAGATCGTCTCCAACAGCTCCTTCTTGACGATCGTCTTCCACACGGCGATGATCTCCGGGCGGCGGCCTCCCCGGCCCATCAAGCCGACGCCGGCTGGCCCTCGGATTCCATATAGTCGATGTAGATCCGGTTCAGGTCCTCGTTCCGGAGCTCATCGCGGGTCCGTTCCATGGCCAGGCGCCCTTCCCTCATGATGCCGACGCGGTCGCCGATCTCCTTGGCCCGGAAGATGTCGTGGGTCGACATGAGGACGGCCTTGCCTTCCGTCCGCAGCTCGGACATGATCTCGAGGAACTCGGCCGCCGCCTTGGGGTCGAGGCCCGAGGTCGGCTCGTCGAGGAGCACGGCCGGCGCGTCCTTGACGATGGCGATGGCGATGCCGAGCTTCTGGCGCATGCCCTTGGAGAAGTTCTTGACCCGCTGGTCGAAGGCCTTCTCCTGGAGGGAGACGCGGCGCATGGCCCGGTAGTAGTCGTCCTTCGTCAGAGCGGTCTTGCCGCCGAGCCGGGCGAAGAAGTCGAGGTTCTGGCGGGCCGTGAAATTACCGTAGAGCATGACGTTCTCGGAGACGAACGAGACGTACTTCTTGGCTTCGAGCGGGTCCTTCGTGACGTCGACGGCGTTGATGAGGCACGTCCCCTCGGTCGGCGGGATGAAGCCGAGGAAGAGGTTGATCGTCGTCGTCTTGCCCGCGCCGTTGGCCCCGAGCAGGCAGTAGATCTCGCCCGGCCCGACCTCGAGGTTCAGGCGGTCGAGGGCCAGGACGCCGTCCTCATACCGTTTCGACAGGTCCACCGTCTTCAGAATGGGTTGCTGTTTTGCCATGTGACCTCCTCGTCATGGAATCGCATTTTAAATTCTTTGTCCGCCATCTCATCGGATATCATAAGATTGGAATTTATAGAAGACGACGGCGAATAATAGGAGATTATAAAGGAGCAATAGGCCTATATAAGGCAAGGCGTCTTTGAGACGATCGCCCGGCTTGGGATTCTTATCTTCGAACCTGGGGATGGCGTTGAAATCAATCGGTTTATCGGAGATCGTATCAGGACTTAAATAGAAGAATGATCCTTTTGCAAGCACGCTCCTCTCATTTTTGACAAAAGACAGAAAGTCATTTTCATATCGCCGGAGCTGGGTCCAGAGGTTTTCGAAATGAAACAGGCCCGTCCCCGAGACGGACGATGACGAGTATTCAAAGAGTGAGGCCGGAGAGAGAAAATTGATACTTCTGGCAGTTTCGACAGCTGAGAGTTTTTTTCTCAAATAGTAATCCAACGTGTCCTGATGGGCCTTGTCGTATGCAAATAGCATCTTCAAGAACAACTCGTTGCGGCGATACTTGTCGAAATTTGTGCGGGACCAGTCGGCCGGCAACTGCTTTTCCATCCTACCCTCTGTTTCATAAGAGGCTTTACGCGCCAGTTGCTCGATTTCCTCCCCGGTTGGGACGTCAAAGCGCTTTAATGTCAAGACCATTGCCGTTGATTTAGGGAAAACGATCACCAGAAACACCCAAATCAGAAGACAAAGGACCAGGCTGTTTTTGCCCCTGTGGCTTGAAACGGAACACAATATTCCCAGGAGGATGAAGACGGAAAGATAGATGATGGAGACCAGAAAAAAGAGTAAAAAGCTGGAGATCAAGGAAGAAGACAATGAAACGGCAGACAACAGGTTGAGGAGGATGAGGCTCAATATGAGCCCGATAAAAAGGGAGATGCTGACAGTGAAGAGGGCGCTGAGATACTTGGCCAGAATAAAATACGGCCTTTTCACAGGGTTTGAATAAATGAGGCCTAAGGTCCCCTTTTCTTTTTCGGCCGTCACGGCGCTAAAGGCCAGGATAAGAGAGAAGAAGCTCAGAAAGATCTGGACGATGAACGTCAAGTCGGGTGAATACGTCAAGACATCGGCAAGATTCTCTCTCTTACTGATGGACCTGTAGTGCTGTACGCCGGCAATTTCCTCTTTCAGGCTCAAGAGCTGGAGGGAATATCCGTACGGCTCATAAAGGAACCCCTGAGGAATGCTCTCTTCGGTGGCTTCCGAAATGAACAATTCAGGTTTCGGCTTCAACAGGAAAGACTGCATGGAAGAGCCGAGGTTTCCCGCAGGGGACTTGGCGAATTCCTGAAGATTGCGGTCGTTCTGGGTCGTGACCTTCGCATAGCTGTCCCGGGATTTTTGGAAATGGTCGGCAAAAATCAGGGAAAAAACGCAGATCGCGCTCAGGATCAAAACGAGGCTGATGAAGAATCGGAAGGTCAGGATATCCTCGACCAGCTGTCTTTTTAACAGTATCCCAAACATCTCTAGTCGATCCTTCTCGGGTCATAGCCAGAGAAAGAAAAATGGGCCAGGATAAAAAACAACAGATTATAAAAAATTAAAGAGACAATGTTCAGCAAACTACCCCGCAATCTTTCGGTCAGGCCGATCTCAGGAGAGTTGAATGCCGGCAAATCCTCCAAATTGAGAAAAGCCAGTTTTGGCCTGTAGTTCAAGGCCTCCTCATAATATTTCCCCTGATACATGACGCTCGGGCCTTTACCTTTGAGGAGCTCTGCGGAGTCGTCGGCTATTTTTTTGATAAGGGCCTTCTCATAGGGAGTCTGTTCTTCCGGCCCCGGATAGGTGAACCTCGAGCCAAAGGCGTCTTTCCCGTCCAGATAGCGCATGTACTGATGCCAATAAACCGCGACATGACGGAGATAGCGGCTCAGTGAATCTTCGCCCGTATCGGCCGTCAGTTCAGCGATTCTGCCAAAATTCGACGAAGGGATAAAGGCCAGGAGCCTGTGCGTTTTATTCCTGATATGCTCCTCGATATTCATATCCTTGTTCTTCAGGTCATAGACTTTTTGCGCATATTCCTTTTCTATCGGGATCGCACGAGAATTCCACAGAACCAGGTTCTCCAGGCTTTCTGGAGAGCTGATCCGGCTGAGGATGATCCCGCCGTAGAGCTGCATGTCGGTGAAGTCGTTGGGGATGCGCCACTGTTTTTTGAAGGGAGTTTTTCGATAAGCCTCTTCCCTGATTTTATCCTCTTCGTTGGTCACGGTTTCAAGATTGTTTTCAACGTTTTTCGTTTGCCCGATG
>JBAVUQ010000047.1:0-6717 GCA_049696855.1 Candidatus Aminicenantales bacterium | reverse complement strand
CTTGCGGCGGGCGGCTTCCTCGAAGCGCTCGACCGGGTCATGGACGGGACCGTCCGGAGCGCGATCGCCCTCGTCCGGCCTCCCGGCCATCACGCCGAGGCCGCGCGGGCCATGGGCTTCTGCTTTTTCAACAATGCCGCGATCGGCGCCGAGCACCTTCTCCGCCGGCATGGCCTGCGCCGGGTCCTCATCGTCGATTATGACCTCCACCACGGCAACGGCACGGAGCACGCCTTCTACGAGCGTCGCGAGGTCATGTACTTTTCGACCCACCAGTCGCCGCTCTACCCGGGGACTGGATCGGCTCGCTTCTTGGGGCACGGCGAAGGCTACGGCTTCAACCTCAATGTCCCCCTGCTCGCGGGGAAGACCGACGCCGACTATCTCCACATCTTCGAGCGGATCCTGGCTCCGGTCGCCGCCCAATTCCAGCCGGAGTTCATCATCGTCAGCGCCGGCTTTGACATCGCCGCGGGCGACCCCCTCGGCGGCATGGCCGTGACGGCCGGCGGCTTCGGCCGCCTGACCCGATCGTTGCTGCGCTTGGCCGAGCGGACCGCGGCGGGACGGCTGGCCCTCGTCCTCGAGGGCGGCTACGATCTCCCGGCCCTCCGGGGCGGCGTCCGCGAGGTCCTCTCAGCGCTCGCCGGAAAGCTCCAACCCCGGCCCGATGGGTCACCGGGGGAGACGGAGCATCTGTCCGACTCTCTGCCGGCCGAGCTCGCCGCGCCGCTTCAGACCTTCCGCAAAAGATGGGACATTCCCGAGGGCTAGGTGTCCTCGCTCTTCAAAATCGTCCCATTTTAAGGACAAGATCAGGACCGTCCTCCCCCTATTATCAGGCAGGGGCCTTGGCATACTTCTTGCACAATGCGGGTGCGTAGAGGAGAAGGATCATGAAGAAGAAAACTCTGATCATCGCGGCCGGACTTCTCGTGCTCGCAGCCGGCGTCTTCGCCCAGGAGGCCCAGGCGCCAACCCAGGCACCGACCCAGACGCCGACCCCGCAGAACACGCAGGAGATCAAGGACGCGAAATACACCAACGAATCAGTCGCCCGCCTGAGCTTCGTCGAAGGCAAGGGCTTCGTCCAACGAGCCTCCGACCTCGGCTTCGAGGAAGCGGCTCTGAACATGCCCATCAGCGAGGGCGACCGCATCGGCACGTCCGACGGCCGGCTCGAGGTCCACTTCGGCAAGGGCAACTACATCCGGCTCGACAACGACACCAAGGTCGACGTCCTCAACCTTCCCAAGAAGGACGATGATGTCGCCCGCATCCGCGTCTGGTCGGGGAACGTCTTTCTCGTCGTCGGCACGCTGAAGAAGGAGAAGGGCATCGAGCTCCACACGGCCGATTCCTCGTTCTACGTCCTCGACCGCGGCGTCTATCGAGTCGATGTCCGTGAGAATCGGGACACCGAGATGCAGGTCTACCAGGGCCTCATCGAGGTCGCCGGCGAAGACGGCTCGACCCTGCTCAAGGCCTCGCAGAAGCTCGAGATCTCCGAGGGCCGCTTCACGGCCAAGCCGTCGAGCTTCATCGCCGTGGCCGACGATTCCTTCGACAAATTCAACGAGTCCCGCACGTCCGTCACCGGGCGTGAATATGCCAAGGGCCGGCTGCCCGAGGAGCTGTCCGATTTTGAAGGCGAGCTCGACGAGTACGGCGAGTGGACCTATCTCGCCCCCTACGGCAATGTCTGGATCCCGAACGGCGTCGACAACGACTGGCGCCCCTACAACAACGGCCGCTGGAGCTGGCTGCCCCTGTCCGGATGGACCTGGTGGCCCTATGAGCCGTGGGGCTGGTCGACGTCCCATTACGGCCGCTGGCACTGGGGCCTCGATCTCGGCTGGTACTGGATCCCCATGAGCATGTGGGGGCCGGCCTGGGTCGATTGGTGGTGGGATGATTTCTACTTCGGATGGGCGCCGCTCAGCTATTGGGGCTATCCCGGCATCCTCATGGGCGGCCAGTATTTCGGCCACTATTACGGGGCCTACTATCCGTATGAATCGCGGGCCCTCACCGTGGTGCGCCGCGAGCACCTCAAGGACCCGCATATCGCCGCCAACGCGCTGCGCGGAGATGCGCTGAAGGGCCTGAATAGGATGAGCCTGACCAACCGCAACCTCAGCCTCAGGCCGGCGGGCACGAAGATCTCGGTCGAGCCCCTGAACGGCAACCGGGTCATGCTCCGCAACGGCGGCACGACCGGGCTCACCAAGGACGGCCGGATTGGCCGTGAGGCCCTCGGCCGGACGGCCGGCTCGACCGGCCCTCGGGCCATTCGCGGGCCGGACGCCCCGGCAAAGACTCAGGGAACGACCAGCGGGAAGGCGACCAAGCCCCAGAGCGTCAAGAGCCCGTCCAAGGGAGAGAAATCTTCCGGCACGGCCCGGACGGGGAGCTCGAGCGGGCGCAACATCCGCAAGAAGGACGGCGGCCCGGCCACGGCCGAAAGCTCCGTCGGAGGATATCGGAGCGACCCGTCGGTCGCCGGGACGGGCACGCGCGTCGGAACGACGCGCAACGTCAACGGGTACCCCTCTTCGCCCCGCATCAAGGCGCCGGCGTCGTCCTACGGTGACGGAGGCAGCGGCAGGACCCGGACGATGTCCGGCTCCTCTTCCCGGCCGTCCTCGGGTCGCTCAGTCGCCCGGCCCTCGTCGGGGCGTTCGAGCGGCTCCACCGGCAGGTCGGGCAGCTCCCGCGTCGGCTCTTCGGGTAAGTCGAGCGGCAGCTCCTCGCGCGGCAGCTCTTCCCGCGGTTCCGGTTCCTCGTCCCGGGGCTCGTCCTCGGGTTCCCGCGGCTCCTCGGGCGGCAGCGCCCGGAGGAAATAACCAGCAACCCCTTTCCATCGGGGGCGTCCCTCTCCTCATGGCCGGTTGGGGAGGGACGCCCATTTTTTTATCAGTGCTCTTCGGTCGCCTGTTCATTCGAATAATAATCGAGGATGCGCAGGTGATCGGCGAGCGTGCAATACCGGGACGGTTCGGTCCCGGGCACGAACACCTCGCGGAACGGGAAGCGGCAGATGGGCGTCGCCAGCAGGCCCGTCTTCTTATCGATCTCGACGAAGACCAGGTTCGGCGGCACCTCGAAATCCGGCGGCGCGAAGTCGACGATGCCGTCGGCCTTGGCTTTGGCCTTGGCATCGGCGATGACCGGGGTGAAGAAATCCATCCAGATGGGAAGAGCCGCGGACGCGCCGGTCTGCCGTTCCCCGAGCGGGATCGGCAGGTCATGGCCGACCCAGACGCCGGCGCACAGGTCCGGCGAGAAGCCGATGAACCAGGCGTCCGAGTACTTGTCGGTCGTCCCCGTCTTACCGGCCAGCGGCCAGCCGAGGACGGACGCGGCCCCGGCCGTCCCGCCCTCCCCCTCGACGACGCCGCGCATCAGATAGGTCATCATGTAGGCCGTTTGGGGCGAGATGACCTCCTGGGATTCGACCCGGGTCTCCTCGAGGACGTTGCCGTCCTTGTCCTCGATCCGGGTGATGAAATAGGGCATGAACCGGACGCCCTTGTTCGGGAAGGTCGAGTAGGCCGACACCATTTCGAGCAAGGTGATCTCGAACGTCCCCAGGCTGAGCGAGAGGAACGGGTAAACCGGCGAAGTGATGCCGAAGCGGCGGCAGTAGTCGACGCCGACCTGCGGCGAGATGAAATCCAGGAGCTTCGCCGTGACGACGTTCCGGGATTGCTCGAGGCCGGCCCGGACGGTGACAGCGCCCTTGTACTTCCGGTCATAGTTCTTGGGCGACCAGGGTTCATTGTTCCAGCGGTCGATGAAGGTCACCGGCTCGTCGGCGATGACGCTGGCCGGGGTGAAGCCATGCTCCAAAGCCGCGGTGTAGAGGAAAGGCTTGATGGACGAGCCGGTCTGGCGCGGCGCCTGGACGGCCCGGTTGAACTGGCTGTCCCGGAATGAGTAGCCGCCGACGAGCGCCCGGATCTGCCCCGTCCGCGGGTCGATGGCAATGAAGGCGCCGTTGCGGAGGGGCTTCTGGTCGAGCGAGACCTTGGCTTCGGTCGCCGCCGCGTCGAAGGAGGCGACCTTAACCTGGATGACGTCTCCCCTCTTGAGGATCGCCTCGAGGCTGCGGGCCTTGGTCCAGCCGATATCCTTGCCGGTCATGCGGCAGAGGGCGTTCTTGAGCCGGACCGTGGCGTCGTTGCGGGAGACCGCGAGAACGATGGCGTCATAGACCTCCCCGGGCTCGACGGACTGGTTCTCCCAGCTCAGGAGCCATTGCTCCTCCAAGGAGGCCTTGGGGGCGGCGACGAGGCTCTTCAGAGCGTCAGGTCCGGCGGTCAGGATGTTCGGCTTGTCGGCCCTCCAGCCTTTCCGGCTGTTCTCGGTCGAGCGAAGCCCCGACTGCAGGGCCCGCTCGGCGTAGCGCTGGAGGGTCGGGTCAAGGGTCGTGAAGACCTTCAGCCCGGCCCGGTAGAGGCCGTCGTAGCCGTAGTTCTTCTCGAGATAGCGGCGGACCTCCTCGAAAAAGTAGGCCCCGAATTCCGCGCTCGTCCGTCTCATGGGCAGGACGACCATCGGCTTCGCTTTGGCCGCCTCGCCCTCGGCCCGGCTCAGGTAGCCTTCCGAGACCATCCGGTTGAGGACGTGATTGCGGCGTTCGAGGGTCTTGGCCTTGTTCGAGTAGGGGGAATAGAGGGACGGCCCGCGGAAGATGCCGGCGATAACAGCCGCTTCCTCGAGGTCGAGATCTCTGACGTCCTTGCCGAAGAAGAGACTGGACGCGGCCTGGACGCCAAAGGCGCCGTTGCCAAGGAAGAAGTGGTTGCAGTAGAGCTCGAAGATCTTCTCCTTGGAGTAGAGCTTTTCGATCTCCCGCGACAGGTAAAGCTCTTTGAGCTTGCGGCGGAGGCTGACTTCGCGGTGGAGGAAGAGGTCGCGGGCCAGCTGCTGTGTGATCGTGCTGCCGCCCTCGGGCCGCTTGCCGCCCAGGACCTTGAACACGTCGGCCCAGACGGCCCTGAGGATGCCGCGCAAGTCGACGCCGCCGTGATGGAAGAAGTTCGGGTCCTCCGTGGCGACGATGGCGTTGACCAGGGTCTTGGGGATCCGGTCATAGGCGATCTCGACGCGTCGCTCCTCGGCGAACTCCTTGATCGGCTGGCCGTCGGCGGCATAGACCGTGGTGATCAGCTTGGGCCGGAACGTCTCGATGTCGGCGACGTTGGGCAGATTGTCCTTGATGGCGACGTAGGCCCCGGCGAGCGCGCCCAGGCCGACGGCCAGGCCGGCCAGGACGAGGATGAGCAGGGCGCGGAGGACCGTGCCGCGCTTGAATTTCTTGACCTTGAACTTCAGGCTGGGGATCTTCATGGCGCCAATACGTCATCATAGCAAAATGGACCCCGATTGACAAAGGGACTGTCCCCGAATGGGGACTGTCCCTCCGGCGTGATCGTCCTGAAGGAAGAGGGGCAGTCCCCTCCAGGGACAGCCCCTAGAGAAGGGGCGCCACGCGGGCCCAGATCGCGCGGGCGACGGCGCGCTTGTCGCCGCGGCCGTCGAGGTGGACGAAGCGGGGGCCCTTGAAGCGGGCAAAGATGCGGGCGACGCGGACGAGATAGTCCTCGCGCTCGAAGAGCTCATCGCGGGACTTTCGGTCGGCGATCCGGGCCAGACCCGCGGAGGCATCGACATCGAGGATGATGACGAGGTCGGGCCGGACGGCGAAGGCCTCGTTCATCCGGCGGATGCGCCGGGTATCGATTCCTTTGGCCCCCTGATAAGCGATAGTCGAGAAGTAATAGCGGTCGAGGACGACGATTTTGCCGGCCGCCAGGGCAGGCTGGAGGTTCTTCTCGACGTTCTCGCGCCGGTCCTTGACGAAGAGCTCCAGTTCCTCCGCGGGCGTCAGGGAGTCGGCCCGCGCGGCCAGGCGCTTGATCTCCCGGCCCCAGCGTCCCCGGGTCGGCTCGCGGAAAAAGACAGCCAGGCGACCGTGACGCCGAAGGCGCCGGAGAAGGGCCTTGGCCTGGGTCGTCTTGCCGGAGCCGTCGATCCCTTCGAGAACGACGAGGAGGCCGGGGCGTCGCTGGCTGGGCATGGGAAGATCATCTTAGACCGGATGGGCGCGGGATGCAACGGTCCCCCAGGGTCCGGCGTTTGGATAGGCTTGGTAAATTGAATTTTCAGGCCTGATATGATAGTAATGAAGGGTCGATTTCGGAGGATTCCCATGAAGAAATACGTCTGGATAGCCATCTCGAGTTTCACGCTGGGCCTGCTCCTCGCGGGCTACGTGTTCCTCTATCTCCCCGAGAAAAGCGCCGCTCCCGCGGACGTTTTCGCTAAGGCCGCGACACCGGCCCCCGCCGCGTCGTCCAACCTCTTCGCCTCCCCCATGCCCCAAGAGAAGGCCCCCATGGACTTCGTGGCCATCGCCGAGAAGATCGGGCCGGCCGTCGTCCAGATCGTGGCCGACCGCCGGGAGGCCGCGCAGTCCCAGGGATTCGGGGAGGACTGGCCGTTCGGCGACGATTTCTTCAACCGGATGTTCCCCCAGCCCCGCCAGAGGCAGCCTGAAGCGAGCGTGGTCCAGGTCGGCGGGACGGGTTTCTTCATCAGCGCCGACGGCTACATCCTGACCAACAATCACATGGTCGAGAAGGACAAGACGACCCGAGTCAGCGTCACGACCACCTCCGGCGACGAGTACGTCGCCAAGATCATCGGGAC
>JBAVUQ010000046.1:0-4246 GCA_049696855.1 Candidatus Aminicenantales bacterium | reverse complement strand
GTCATGAAGAGGCTCCGTGCGCCCTTGGGCCTTTTCGCTGTGCCGGGGAACCATGAGTTTTATAGCGGCCTCGAAGGGGCCCTGGCCTGCCTCCGCGCCTGCGGCATCACGGTCCTCGAGGACCAGGCGGTCCGGGTGGCCGACACATTCGTCATCGTCGGCCGCCGCGACCGGAGCTCGCTCACGCCGGGAGAGAAACGGATGCCGATCGAGGACATCCTGGCCAGGCAGGGGATCGACGGCAGTCTCCCCGTAATCCTTCTCGACCACCAACCGGCCCATCTTGAACAGGCGGAACAAGCCGGCGTCTCCCTCCAGCTTTCAGGCCACACGCACGCCGGCCAGCTTTTCCCGCTCGATATCGTCAACAAATTCGTCTGGGAGCTGAACAGGGGCTTTCTGCGCAAGGGGGAGACGCAGTACTACGTCACGAGCGGCGTGGGGACGTGGGGCCCGCCCGTGAGGACGGGAAGCCGGCCGGAGATCGTCCGCATCGATCTCCATTTCGACCGGACCGACGGGGAGTGGAGTCCACGAAGCGGACATTAAAAACGCGGCGGAGAGACTCGGAGCCGCGTTTTTAAGAAGTATCTGAGAAGGACTTCGCAAAAAACCGGGGAGAAAGGGCTCCGCCTTTCTCCCCGGGGATCGTTCAGGACCGGGGCTACTTCTTGACGGGGGGGACCGCCGGCTTGTTCTGGTCGTAGCGGCGGACGACCTCGTCCGTGATGTCGATCGTCGGGCTGGCCGTGACGACTCCGCTCGCCTGGGCGTCGAGGACGAGCTCGAGACCCCGCTCCTTGGCCAGGGCCTCGATGACGGAGACCATCTCGGTCCGGATCTTCTGGATGAGACTGGTCGAGAGAGCGTCGTCCTCCCGGGCCTTATCCTCTTCGTAGCGCTTCCGCTCGGTCTGCTTCTTGGTGATGTCCGACTGGAGGGCCAGGAGGGCCTCGTTGGTCATCGTCAACCGTCCCGTATTGATACGGTTCTCGAGCAAACGGATGGAATCATCCATCTTTTGGAGCTCGGCTTTGACCCTCGAGTCGAGGTCCTGGAGCTGAGCAAGGGCCTTCTTGCCCTCGGCCGAGGTCTCGAACGCTTTCTGGGAGTTGATGATGGCGAACTTGGTCACCTGCTGGGCGTACGACGCGGCGGCGATGACCAGGACGAAAAGAATGACGAGGGGGGCGATCGCCCGGGTTCTGTTCATATGAGGCCTCCTTAGGTCCTGTTCTTCTTAACTCATTCCGTCCCGGAATGGATTCGGTATCTTACCACAGTTAGGCGATTTTTTTAAGTATTTCGTCGATCCGGCCCAGGGCCCTCAAGAGATAGCCCTTCTCGGACCCGAAGCCGAAGCGCAGGTGACCGTCCGTTTCGAAGTGGTCGCCCGGAACGACGAGGACGCTTTTCTCCCGGACGAGGCGCTCGACGAATTCCGTCGAGTTGGCCTCGAAGCCGTATCGGGCGAAGCAGATAGCCCCGGCCCGCGGCGGCCTGAAGCTGAACTGGCCGTCGTGGTCCTTGAGCCAGGTTTCGAGGACCGGGAAGTTGGCATTGAGGATCCCCCGGGTCCGCGCCAGGATGCGGTCGCGAGTCGCGGGGGCCAGGGCCAGGGTCGCCAGGCGGTCGCTCAGGGCCGACGGGGAGATCGTCGTGTAGTCGTGATAGGGCCAGGTCCGCTTGATGACCTCCTCGGGGCCGACGATCCAGCCGACCCGCAGGCCGGGCAGGCCGTAAGCCTTGGACAGGCCGTTGACGACGAGCGTCTTGTCCCATTTTCCCCAGAAGCTCGGCGTCGCGGCGCCCGAGTGCTCGGCGCCCTGGTAGACTTCGTCGGCCAGGATCCAGGCCCCGACGCTCGAGGCCAGGTCGACGATGCCTTTCATGACTTCCGGGGCGAGAACGGCGCCGGTCGGATTGTTGGGATTGGTCAGGACGATCAGCTTGGTCTTGGGCGTGACGAGCGTTCTCATTTCGGCGATGTCGGGCTGCCAACCCAGGCTTTCGTGGAGACGGAAGGTCTTGACCTTGGCGCCGAAAGCCCGCAAGAGACCGGCCATCTGCATGTAGTTCGGCAGCTCGAACAGGACCTCGTCGCCGGGCTCGATGAGGCTCCACATGAGCAGGAAATTGGCTTCCGACGAACCGGCCGTGGCCAGGATCTGGTCAAGTCCGATGCCCGGGTAGAGGGCGGCGATCCGCTCGCGCAGGCCGATCGTGCCGTTCGTCTGGGTGTAGCCGAGCTCGACCTCGGTCAGGGCCTCGATCTCGGCCGGCGTCAGGAGCTCTTTGAGGTTCAGGGGATGAACGCCGCTTTCGGAGAGGTTGTAGTCAACGACGTTCTCCCAGGTGGACTGCATGCGCTCCATTTTGAAGATGTCGATGTGCATGGGGCTGCCTCTTTCGATGGGAAGATCAGATCTCGACCTTGAATACGCCCTTGAAGGCGAAACCGAAGGCGATCGACAGGATGAGATAGGCGACGAGCCAGTGAACGCTGAGGCCGAAGGCCCTCAAGCTCTTGGCCGGATAGAGGATCTCGACGGACCGGACGGACGTCCCGGACGGGAGCGGCGCCTCGCCCGGATAGAGGACCTGTTTCACGATCGAACCGCGCGAGGCCAGAGCGGAGACTTTGGCCATCGGCCCCCCGCCGACGGCGACGGACTTCTCGATTGTCCGGCCACCCGTCCTGAACAGCAGACGGCCGGTGCCGGGGGCGAGCGCCTTGACCCGCCAGACGACCTCGTGAAGATCGGGGATGCGCACGGCCGGGGAGGTCACTTCGAGACCGGGCGGCGTCTCGAGCTCCAAACCGAGGGCGATGGGATCGGCCGCAGCCTCGAGGCCGGCCTTGACCAGAGTTACCTCGCCGGGACGGAGCGGGGCCCGGTCGTACCATAGGCTAAGCTGGGCCAGGATGAGGACGAGCGGCACGATCATGACCGCCAGCGGCTTGAGGTTCGCGGCCATATAGGCGAGGTTGGCTTTGACGACGGCCCCTTGCGCGGCGAGCGTGACGCGCATGTTGTCCTTGTAGAGGCGCATCTCCAGGAGGTGGGCCTTGATCCGGTCCTTGGCCCGCCGTATGGCCGCCTGGTTGGAGGTGAGCTTGTAGACCTCGAGCATGAGCAGGGCCGTCAGGAGCGAGACGGCCGTCAGGCCGAACCAGGGCGACAGGCCGCGGAACGGCCATAAAACAGCCCCGACGATCCCGCCGAAGACGAGGTTGACGATGGACATGGCGCTCAGGAGATGTAGCCGAGCCCTTTGAGCTTCTTCTTGATCTCTTCTTCCGAATCCGCCTCTTCGATCTTGGCGATCTCCTTTTCGAGGCAGTGGGTGATGAACTCCTCGGCCGAGGAGTAGCCCGACATCTCGGCGAGCTTCTTGACCTTGTCGAACAGGTCCTTGCCGAGCTTGACTTTCACGCTGGCCATGCGGTTCTCCTTTCGCGTCGTTATTCGAGGACGTTCCGGCCGATCATTTCTTTTGGCTTTTCGACGCCGAAGACGTCGAGGACCGACACGGTCAGGTCGTAGAGGGCCGGGTCGGCGGCCGTGAACTTGCGATTCGAGAAGGCGACGCCCGGCAGGATCTCCGGGGCCGACATGTGGTCGCCGCTCCACTTCTTGGCGTTGTCCTCGAGCACCTCTTTGGGGAAGCCGCCGAGCGGCGACTGCCACGAGATCCTGTAGCCGCGGTTGAAGCCGAGGACGATATCCGGGGCCGTCTCCAGGTTCTTGCCGCGGTAGGTGTCTTTGGCGACGAAGGCCCGGAGGACCGGCCGCTCGCCCGTCAGGGGGTCCGTCAGCGCCTCGAGCTTTCCGGCGATCTCCCGGACGAGGTTGTCCTTGTCCGCGCCCGAGGCGACGGCGCCTTCGCCCTCGCGGCCTTTTTCGTTGATGAACAGGCCGTTGAGCCCCATGCCGTAGGCCCGGGTCTTGGACCAGTCGGTGTTGTCGAAAAAGCCCGACTCCTCCTGCTTCCACGGTCTCTTGAGCCGGTGATATCCCTGTTGGAGGAGCCAGGTGTTGAGGTTGAAGCCGCGCCGGAAAGCGTTGAAGCCGTGGTCGGACATGACCAGGACGACCGTGTCTTTGTCGGCCTTCTTCAAGGCCGCGTCGAGCGCCCGGTCCATTTCGCCGTAGGTCCGGGCGATGACGTCGCCGTAGCGGGCGGCGAGCTTCTCGTCGTAGGCCGGGTGGCCGGGGTCGGTCAGGCGCCAGAACATGTGCTG
>JBAVUQ010000045.1:0-6534 GCA_049696855.1 Candidatus Aminicenantales bacterium | reverse complement strand
GCATCGGCCGGGTCCTGGCGCGGCGCCGGAACGAGGTCTTCCTGGCCACCAAGTTCGAGGAGCGTTCCTACGACGGCGTCATGCGCCAGCTCGACGAGAGCCTGAAACGGCTGCGAACCGACCACCTCGACCTCTACCAAGTCCACCTCGTCGCGTCGATGGCCGACCTGGACACGCTCGGTCTCCCCGGCGGAGCCCTCGATGCCTTACGCAAGATCAAGGACCAGAAGATCGCCCGCTTCATCGGGTTCTCCGGCCACGTCGACGCGGCGGCCATGGCCGAGGCGGCCCGCCGCCACGATTTCGACACCATGCTCATCGCCCTCAACCACTACGAGGAGCGGCGGGGCGATTTCGAGGGCGGCGCCATCCCGGCGGCCGCCGCCAAGAAGATGGGCATCATGATCATCAAGTCCGTCCGGCCTCGGGAAACGGTCCCGGGACTGGCCGCCGCGGACCTCATCCGCTATGCCCTCAGCCTGCCGCTCGTCCACTCCGCCGTCGTCGGCACGGACAGCCTCGATGTCGTCGCCAAAAATGCCGCTCTCCTGCGCGATTTCCGGCCCCTGTCTCCCGAGGAGATGTCACGGCTCACGGTCAAGCTCGAGCCGTTCTTCGCCGGCGCCGGCCTGCCTTGGATGCGGCCCGGTTACCGGGACGGGGAGGGCTGTTGACCGGCCGGACGCCCGTCGCCCTGGCGGCCGCGGCCCTGCTTGCGCTCGCCGGGTGCCGGACCGGCGTCCGGGACCTTGCCCGCGTCGTCTCGAGCGACTTCGAGAGCGGCACGGCCGAGGGCTGGACGCCGAACGATCCCTCCCACTGGAGAGTCGCCGGCGCCAGCGGCTCGAAGGTTTATGAGCTGACCGCCCCGGGCACACCGGGCCCTGTCCGGGCGCCGACCTCCCGCTCCCTCCTGGCCGGCCACGACGTCGCCTCCTTCGAATTCTCGGGCCGCTTGCGCTGCGATACGGACCCGGCGATCGCCGTCCGCGACATATGCGTCCTGTTCCATTATCAGGACCCGGCCCATTTTTACTATGTCCATTTCGCCGGGTCGAGCGACGAAGTCCACAACATCATCGGCTTGGTCGACGGCGCCGACCGGGTCAAGATCAACGCCGAGCCCGCCGGCGCCTCGGTTTTCCGCCTGACGGACCGCGCCTGGCACGCCTTCAAGGTGACCTGCGACGCGCGCACCGGCGAGATCCGGGCCTACCTCGACGACATGACGGCGCCCCTCCTCACGGCCCGCGACCGGACGCTCGGCCACGGCCTGGTCGGGGTCGGGTCCTTCGATGATACGGGCGCCTTCGACGACCTGGAGCTTCGGATCCCGAGGAAGTGAACTCATGACCATCCGCAAGGCTCTTAAATCCCTTCTCAATCCGCCTGAGGCCAAGTCCGCGGACGATGCCTGTATTCGCCTCGGGAGCCCCGAAGAGCTCGACGAGGCCATCCGGACCCGCGACAAGCTCATGGTCCTTTTCTACGCCTCCTGGTGCCCGTTCTCCCAGGCATTCCTCCCGGCCTACGTGGACCACGCCGCCTCAGGCGACCCCTGCTATGCGCGCATCATCGTCGATGAAGGCGACCCGGTCGTCGAAAAATACGCCATCGAAGTCTTCCCGACCGTCTTGTTCTTCGAGAAAGGCCGCCTCATTCGCCGGCTTGACGGCGGATATCATCGCGGCCTGACCCAGGGCCAGCTCGAGGACTTCGCCCGCCGCTGCGCCGTCAAGTAACCCTGATTGACAGGCAACGCGGATTCTGCAATCGTAGTTTGATAGACGAACGCGTGATCAAAGAAAGGTCGGTCCTATGCACAAGCCCATTGCCCTGACCATCCTAGCCGCCGGACTCGCCAGCCTTCTCATGGTTGGCTGCCAGACCAAGGACGAGGAGCCGATTCCCGAGGGCAGCTTCAAGTCCCTCCTGAAGCTCACCGCGAGCGACGCCGCCGACTCCGACAGCTACGGCCTCACCGTCGCCATCCAGGGCGATCTGGCCCTCGTCGGCGCTCCCGGCGCGAGCGGCGGGGGAACGCAAAGGGGCGAGGCGTACCTCTATCAAAGATCCCAAGGCGGGACCGACGGATGGGGTCAGATCAAGATTCTCGTCGCTGATGACGCCGCCGACGGCGACTTCTTCGGCGTCTCCGTCTCCCTCTCCGGCGACTACGCCGTGGTCGGGGCGGTGGGCGAGAACGGCTCCGGGTCCGATCAGGGCGCCGCCTACGTTTTCTTCCGCAACCACGGCGGGACCGACAACTGGGGCCAGGTCCGGAAGATCGCCGCGAGCGATAAGGCCGACAGCGACGGATTCGGGTTCTCCGTGTCCATCGACGGGGCGACGATCGCCGTCGGATCGGACGGCGAGGACGGAGCGGGCACCGACCGCGGCGCCGCCTACATCTTCGTCAAGGACCAGGGCGGGGTGGACAACTGGGGGCAGGTCGCCAAGATCGTTTCCGCGGATCCCGCTGACTCCGACCGGTTCGGATATTCCGTCGCCGTCGCCGGGGACTTCGCCCTCGTCGGCGCCCCGATGGAGAATGGGGACGGGACCGACCGGGGCGCGGCCTATGTGTTTGCCCGCGACCTCGGCGGCCTCGAGGCCTGGGGCCTGCTCAAGAGACTCGAGCCCGGGACTCCGTCCGACAGCGCCTTGTTCGGCAATTCCGTGGCCGTCGAGGGGTCGCTCGCGGTCGTGGGCGCGGGCTGGGAGGACGGCGGAGGGACGGATCGGGGCGCGGCCTACCTGTTCAGCCGGGACGAAGGCGGCGCAGACCTTTGGGGACAGATCAAGAGGTTCGCCGGGAGCGATGCCAGCGACGGCGACTATTTTGGGTACAGCGTAAGCCTGAACGGAGCGAACGTTGTCATCGGGGCCAGCTATGCCGAAGGCGGCGGCACGGAACGGGGACAGGCTTATGTCTTCTCCAAGGACGAGGGCGGCGTTGACACCTGGGGCGAAGTCCAGCGCCTCCGGGCGAGCGACGGCGCGAACGGTGACCGGTTCGGAGGGTCGGCCGCCATCTCCGGTTCGTACATCCTGGTTGGCGCCACGGGCGAGGACGGGGCCGGTACGGACCGGGGCGCGGCCTACCTGTTCAAGAAGAGCTGAAGCGGCGCCGGCGCCGCCGGATTGACAGGTCCCCGGTTTTCGGGGAGAATCGGCCTGGGTCGTGCGTCCGGCACGGCCCGAGTCCCATGCCGATTGCGCGATACGACCTGGCCATCACCCACGATTGGGAGTACGACCGGGATTTCGTCCGCCTGGCCGCCGAATCGGCGCGAAGCCGCGGCCTGGACACCCTTCTCATCGCGCCGGCCGACGCCCGGCGCGTCCTCGAAGACTTCCGCTCCGGCGCCGTCGACTTCGGCGTCCTGCTCGACCGCGCGTCGGGCTCCTCGACCGAATTCGTCGAGCTCCAGGCCCTGGCCCTCGAAAGGGGCCGGGACGTCATCGAGAGCCTGGACAAGATCCGCTGGGCCTCGGATAAGGCGACCATGCACCTGGAGTTCCTCTCCGCGGGCATCCACACGCCGCACACGGTGATCCTGCCCGCGTTCGCGGTTCAGCCCGACATCCCCCTGGCGCTCCGCGATCTGGCCCCGCTCGGCGTTCCCTTCGTCATCAAGCCCGCCAACACGACGGGAGGCAGCCTGGGGGTCATCGCCAACGCCGCGGGTCCCGCCGAGGTCCTGGCGGCCCGGCGCACCTACCCGGCCGACAAGTACCTCCTGCAGGAAAAGGTCGTCCCCGAGGTCCGCGGCGGGCGGAGGTTCTGGTTCCGGGGATTCTATGTTCTCGGCGAGGTCCATCTCACCTGGTGGGACGACCGCACTCATCTCTACGCCGAGCTCGGGTACGACGAGGCCGCGGCCGATGGGCTCCTGCCGGTCTATGGGATCGTCCGGACGATCGCCCGCGTCTCCCGTCTCCGGTTCTTCTCGACCGAGGTGGCCAGGGACGCCGCCGGCCGCCTGGTCGTCGTCGACTATGTCAACGAAATCTGCGATATGAGGCTGCGCTCGGCCCACGCGGACGGCGTGCCCGACGCCGTCGTCGCGAGGATCGCCGACCGGATCGCCGCGTATGCCTCCGGGGCCGTCGAGCGCGGGCGCCCGGGCGAGGAGATCTGAATGAAGTTCCGGGGATTGATGATCGGCCTCCTCCTGGCGGTCGCCGCGGTTTACTTCATCTTCTTCACCAAGGTCGCCAAGGACGATAAGGGCGGCCTCGAGATCATGGTCGACAAGTATCTCGAGTCGAAGATCAAGCTGACCGAGGTCAACCTGGAAAGCCTGTCGCGCGTGGTGCTCACGTACGCGAGCGAAGGGGAGGGGCTGCCCGCATCGCTCGAGGCGCTGAGGCGCTTCCATCCGACGGCGGGCTCTCTGCCCGATGCCTGGGGGACGAAGATCCGCTACGAGAGGCTGTCGGATTCGAGCTTCCGGCTCCGGTCGGCCGGGCCGGACCGGGTCTTCGACACCGGCGACGACATCGTCAAGGATTTCTGACGACGAGCCGCTTCAGGCGGGCCCAGAGCGTCTTGCGCGGGGGGGCTTCCTCGATCTCGAGCTTGCCGACCGACTTGCGGAACGGGGCCTTGGGGGCGATGTAGGGGGCGTGCCGGAGGAGAGCCAGATCGTACTCCTTGCGCTTGTCGGGGTCGCGGAGCGTCTGGAAAGCCTCCTGGATGCGCGCCAGGACGGCCTCGCGCTCGGCCTCGGAGACGAGCCCGTAGAGGGCCAGAGACCCGTCCCTGTAGGTGGACAGGGCGGCCTGATAGCCCTCCCAGATCTCGTCCGGCGATGCCGTCCTCTCGACCGAGAGGAGCTCGTAATAGTTCCAGTCCTCGATCTTCTTCAGCATCAGGCGTCCGGCAGGCGGATCTCCGGCGGCGTCCGCAAGGTGAACTCGATCGAGTAGGCCAGCTCTTCGGATATCTGCCGGATGGCTTTGGCCGCGGCCGAGTTCCTGTGGTCGGGGTAATACGGCCGGAGGGCCCGGAGCGAGTCGTGGACGTCCTCGTCGAACGGGATGGCGCCGAGGTATTTCATGTCGATGAGCAGGTACTTGCGGGCCACATCGGCCACGGACCGCCCGAGGAGGGCGTCCTTCTCGTCGCGGGCCTTGTTCATGACCAGGCAGGGCCGGAAGCCGCGCAGGGCCCGGTAGAGGATGGTCCCGTAGGACCTGTCGGTCTCCATGAGCGACTTGAAGAAGCCGTAGAGCGATTGGGAGTTCTTTTCGATCTGGTCGAGCATCTTCTGGTGCAGGTCCCGGATCTTGTAGTGATCCATGTAGAGCTTGAGGACCCGCATGATGCACGATTTCAGGAAGAGGTAGGTGTTTTCGATGGCCGTCGGCTCCGGCGTGGTCACGACGACGCCGGGATTGGCGCTGAGGAAGAAATCGAGCGTGTTGAACGAGCTGCCCGTGCCCAGATCGAGGATGACGTTCGGAGTCGGGAGCTGGCGGATCTGGCGCAGGAGCTTGAGCTTGCGGTAATGCGCGAGATTGGCGATGAAGAGGATGTTCTCCGAGCCTTTGACGAGGCGCAGGTTCCGGTAGGGCGTCTCGACGGCCACGGCCTCGAGCGACGGCGCGGCGCCCGTCAGGAAGTCGCCGAGGTCCGGGTGGGAGGCCTTCATCCCCAGCAGGGTGTGCAGGTTGGGGGCGCCGAGATCGGCGTCGACCAGGACGACTTCGCGGTCGAGAGAGGCCAGGTGGAGGCCGAGATTCGCGGCGACGAAGCTCTTGCCCGTGCCGCCCTTGCCGCCGCCGATAGCCCAGATCCGCTTATCCATACTTCACATAACCTTGGCCCCGCACTCATTTTTACCACAGACGGCGGCTGATTTCAATCGAGCGGGCGGACGCCCTCGCGCATGCGGCCGGCCCCATGAGGCGCAAAGCGCCAGGCAGGCGATCGAACCATCGCCGGAATCAGACCGTCCGGGCCTCCTCGCCCTCGACCGCCCGGCCTTTCTTCTTTTGCCAGGCCTTGCGGATCAGGATGAGCATGGTCACGAGCAAGGCGGCGATCATGGCCCGCGCGCCCCAGAGATAGGGGCGGTTGACCGGGTCCTTGCCCTTCATCAGGAATTCCTTGACCGCGTCCTGGTAGGTCCAGACGCCGAGGAGAATGAGCAGGTAGACCGGGGTGATATACATCATGATGAACTTGAACGCCTTCGGCACCTTCAAGTCGGCGCCCTTGTGCATCTCCACCCAGCCATTCTTGATCTTGAAGACCCAGGAGAAGAGGATGATCTCGATGGCCGCGAAAACGACCAGCCCGAACGTGCCGGCCCAGAAGTCGAGCTCGTCGAGGAAGCCGAATTTGAAGAAGGCGATGACGAAGGCGGTCATAACGACCAGGACCGAGAAGACAACGATAACGGCCTTCTCCCGTTTCCACTTGAACTCGTCCTCGAGAAAGGCGATGGCCGGCTGGGTCATGGCCACCGATGAGGTGATGCCGGCGATGAAGAGGAGGAAGAACCACATGCCGCCGAAGATCTG
>JBAVUQ010000044.1:0-13195 GCA_049696855.1 Candidatus Aminicenantales bacterium | reverse complement strand
ACTTGGTCGTCAGTCTGGGCGGCCAGGGCGGGCATGAGCATCAACGCCGCGGCCGCTAAAATGACGGCGGAGAGGACGATCCGACGGAGATTTAGAAGGCAATCCCGCATTGAAAACCTCGCCGTTCCTATGATCTACTTTTCGCGGGGGATGGCGTAGACGGGGATCTTGCTGTGGGCGATGACCTTCTCGGTCGTGCTGCCCAGGAAGAGCCGGGCCAGCCGCCGCACCGTCGTCGACATGACGATGAGCTCGAAGCCCTTCGTCTCGGCGTAGTCGATGATGCCTTCCCAGCCGCGCACGGCCTTGGTCACGTCCTCGGTCATCTCGACGGCCTTGTGCTCCCGCTTCCTGCGGGCTTCGAGCTTCTTGAGGACCGCTTTGAACATCTCGTCGGTCAGGCGGAAGTCGTGGCCGAAAAATTCGAGGACATAGAGGAAGGTCAGGCTCGCGCCCAGCGTCTTGGCCAGCCGCCAGGCGTGGTCGCGCTCGACGTCCTCGGTGGCCGTAAAATCGGTCGGGACGAGGATCTTCTTGATGGCCTGGGGCTTGGCCGTGGTCCCCTTGGTCACGAGCACCGGGACGCGCGCGCCCCTCAGGATGCGATGGGTCACGCTGCCGATGAGGTTCTGCTCGTGCCCGGAGACCCCCCGGCGGCCGACGACGATGAGGTCCGCCCCTTCCTTTCGGGCCGTCTGGAGGACGACGGAGGCCGCCGAACCCTCGGCGACGATGGTCTTGTTCGGGCACACGCCCTGGGTCCCGCACATCTGGTCGAGCTTGATCTTGGCGTTGGTCTTGCTGGCCTCGATCTGCCCGGTCAGCTCCGCCTGGACTTCCGGCCAGGCCTCGTAGAGGGCCGGCGCGAAATCGGGGACGACGTGGAGCGCGGTCAGTCTGGCCTTGAAGGTCTTGGCGAAGAAGTCGGCGTAGGCCAGGGCTTCCTTCGACTCGTCGGAAAAGTCCGTGGCCCAGAGGATGTGCGTGATGGGTTTGGTCATGAGCGTTCTCTCCTTGGTTTTCAGTCGGCGGTCTCCAGGAGCCCCGTCGCGATATGTTCCCAGTTTACACAGGACAGGCTTAAAAGGGAAGAGGCCGCCGTTGCCCGAAAAAAAGCTTGACAAACGCGCTACTGTACTATATTAATAATACAGTGATACGGAGGCGACGGTGCTGATCAAAGTTGACGCGAGAGACTTCGTGCCCCTTTATGAACAGGTCAAATCGGAGATCCGGAGGCTGGCCGCCGTCGGGGCGGTCAAGCCGCACGACCCGCTGCCCTCGATCCGCGAGCTTGCCGCCGAGGTCCTGGTCAATCCCAACACGGTGGCCCGAGCCTACCGCGAGCTCGAGCAGGAAGGCCTGATCTTCACCCAAAAGGGCCGCGGCTCCTTCCTGGCCGCCCGCAGGGTCCAGGACACGGACAGGCTCTTCGAGGCCCACTTGGTCCGGAAACTCGACGAGGCCATCGGCGAGTTCCGCAAGTTCGGGGTGAGCGCGGCGGAGATCCGGAAACGCTTCGAGGAACGGATGCGGCGCATCGAAGAGCACAAACGGACGGGAGGCCAGGATGAGTGAGCTTGTTCGGATCGAACATCTCTCGAAGTCTTTCGGGCGCAGGCCGGTCCTCCGCGACCTCGGCTTCGCGCTCGAGCCGGGCAGGGTTTACGGGCTCCTGGGCCGGAACGGCGAGGGGAAGACGACGCTCATCCGGACGCTCATGGGTGTCATCCCTCGCGACAGCGGCGTCATTTCGTTCAAGGGACGCCCGGTCACCTTCGGATCGGCGCATTACAAACAGAGGATCGGCTACATTCCCGAGGACGCGTTCTTCTACGGCTGGATGACCGTACGGGGCCTCCTCGAGTTCAATAGCCGCTTTTTCCCGAACCGGGACGCGGGGCGGTCCTCGGCCGGCCTCGAAAAGCTCGGCCTCGATCCGGCCGCGAAGGTTCGAACGCTTTCACGCGGCCAGCAGCTCAAGCTGGCCTTTGTCGCGGCCCTGGCCGCGGAACCCGAGCTTCTGATCCTCGACGACCCCACTTCGGGCCTCGACATTCCGACCCGGCGGGACTTCCTCCGTGACGTCATCCGTGAGCTCGCGGATGCCGGCACGGCCGTCCTCTTCGCGACGCATCTCGTCCACGAGCTCGAGCGCATCGTCGACCACCTCTTCATCCTTCACGGCGGCCGGCTCGTTCTCGACGAACCCTTTGAGAAGGTCAAGGATCTAACCCGCCGCGTCGTCCTGGGGTTCGATCACGACCCGCCGGTGATCCCGGATACGGGGACGATCGTCAGCGAAAAGAGGGCGGGGCGCGATGTCGAGCTAATCGTCTATCCATGGAACGCGGACGGGGAGTCGGCGCTCCGGGCCCTGAACGCGAGCCGCCTGGAGATCGGACCGCTCAGCCTCGAGGACATCTTCACGAGCTTCGTCGGCGAGTCCGCGGACAAGCAGGAGGAACCGGACCATGTTTAAAGCCCTTCTCGTCAAGGAGCTCAGGGAGAAGGCGCTCATCGCCGCCTTCGGCCTCGGGCTGATGGTCGTCTTCCTGGCGGCCTTTCTGATCTACGGCAACAGTCTCGATTTTCGCGATTTCATCCCGGCCGGATTCCTGATCGTCTTTTTCCCGTTCCTCGGCCTGATGCTCGGCGCCGCGGCCTTCGAGTCCGAGTTTCGGAATAGCTCTTGGGCTTATCTTCTCTCCCGGCCGGTGCGGAAAGAAACGATCTGGCTGGCCAAACTCTCCGCTCTCCTGTCGGTCCTGGCCGGCTTCTGGCTGATCTTCGCCGGCCTCATGGCGGTCGTGCCCCGTCTCGGCGAAGTCGTCTCGGGCTACAGGCTTTCGGAGCTACTCGAACCGGGACTCGCGTTCTTTCCCCTGATCCTGCTCAGCTCCCTGTTCTATTTCTCGGTCGCCTTCTCCCTCTCCCTACTCTCCGAGAGGCAGTTCGGCCTTGTGTTCGGGTCGCTCTTTCTCGGGCTTATCGTGCAAGGCGTCCTGTCCTACTTCGCTTTTCAGGCCGGGGGCCGGGGTTTGATGTCACATGCCGGCCGGTTTCCCGGGCTCGAGGCCTTCAAGCTGGCTTTGGTGTTGTCGAGCCTGGCTTTCCTCGGGGCGTCCCTGCTCACCTTCCTCAAGGCCGATTTTTCTCAACCGAAGAAAAAAGCCCGGTCTCTGACCACGTACTCCGTTCTCTTCCTTGCTCTGGCCTGGCTCCTGTCGGCGGCGTGGCCCACGGTCCGGCCTGGTCCCAGGGAAGAGATCGAGTCTGTTATCGATGGCCCGAGCGGAGAGACGTTTTTTTGCACAACGAAAGGGCTATATCGTTACAGCGTCACAGGCGCCGGGATGAGGAAGATCGTCCGTTGGCACGACACGCGCGCTGCGGTCGTCGGCGGCGACAAGGTCCTTTACGCCGACGGCTGGGATCTTCCGGAAGGGCCGTCGCTCAGGGTCGTGAACGGGGATGGCTCGGGCAAGCGGATCCTGGCCGGAGGCGCCGGACGGAGTGATCCTCCGGCCTTTATGTGGATCGAGGACTTCACGCTATCGCCCGACGGGAAGACGGCCGTATTCGTGTTCGAGCAGGTTGACGAGATGTCGCCAAGGTCCGCAAAAAAGAGCATCGCGTCCGTCAGGACCGACGGATCGGGATTGACCGGGCTTCCCAATCTCAACCCGGAGCTGGCCGGGGATGCGAAAGGACACTCCTGGGTCAGGATCGTGGCTTGGCTCGAGTCCCCGGACCGGCTTCTCCTGAGGGGGCAAAACCAAACCGGCGCGACAAGCCTGTGGCTGTACGACCTGACCTCCGGAGTCCAATCGCGGCTGTTCGATAATCCCAGGCCCGGACTGTACGTCCCGGCGCCCCGCGGAAATGCGGTCCTCTTGCTCAGCAGAAAGGATGTGGCGGACCCGGTCGATGTGTCGCTGTTGGATCCGGCGAAAGGGGAAACGGCCTCCGTCATGACCGTCGTGAGCCCCGGGTCCACGATCTGGTCCTCGGTCAGGTCTCCGGTTTGGAGCCGGAACGGAGACAAGGTCGCGTTCCTTGTCCAGCGGGACGGCGGCTTCCTGACTCCCGCGGTTTACCTGCTGAAGGAGCACCGGCTGGTCATGCCTGACGATGTGCGCGTCCAGGGATCTCCGGCGCCCTTTTCCTCGCTGGGCTGGACCGCGGGCGGGCTGAGACTCGTCCTGACGATCCCTGGAGAACGCTCGTTGAGGATTCTCGGACCGGACCTGTCCGTGAGGACAACAATGGCCGTCCCGGGGTCCATCGGCGCGGATTTTTATGCTTGGCCTGTCGATGAGGCCGTCTTCGTATTGGATTATACAAAAGAGGCCATCTGGCGGCTGGATCTCAAAACGGAAAAGTGGAGAAAGATCTGGTAAACGAATGAGGGGGCTTTCCGGCAAAAGGGGGGCGGCCCTCAGTACTTCTGCCAGTCCGGCTTGTGCTCGTTGACCCAGAGGTAATAATCGGCCATCTTCAGCTCCGAGGCGGCGTCCTTGTCGAGGACGAGGATGGCCCGCGGGTGCATTTGCAGGATCGACCCCGGGACCATGGCCGTGACCGGTCCCTCGGCCGCGAGCGAGACGGCCCGGGCCTTCTTCTTGCCGAAGGCGAGGAGCAGGCACATCTTGCTGTCCATGATCGTGCCCAGGCCCATGGTGATGACGTGGGTCGGCACGGACTCCTCGCCGCCGAACGCGGCCGCGGCGTCGAGGCGCGTTTCCTCGGTCAGGGTCTTGATGCGGGTCCGCGACGAGAGCGACGACGAAGGCTCGTTGAAGCCGATGTGGCCGTTCGTGCCGATGCCCAGGACCTGGATGTCGATGCCGCCGGCCGAGCGGATGGCCTGCTCGTATTTGCGGCAGGCGGCGGGGATGTCGGCGGTTATGCCGTCGGGGATGTTGATCCGCTCCCGGGGCATGTTGATGCTGCTGAAGAGGTGGGCCCACATGTAGCTGTGGAACGACGATGGGTGGGCCGGCGGGATGCCGACGTACTCGTCGAGATTGAAGCTGGTGACGCCGCTGAAATCGAGTCCCGACTCCCGGTGCATACGGACGAGGTTCCGGTAGAGCTGGAGCGGCGTGTTGCCGGTCGCGAAGCCGAGCACGGCGTGCGGCTTCTCGCGGACGGTCCGGGCGGTGATGCGGGCGGCGAGCTGGCTGGCCTGCTGGCTGTCGGGCTGGATGATGATCTCCATCGGGTGTCCTCCTTCTCGGTCCTGGCTCTCCGCGGCGCCGCCGCGGTCAGCGCGTCACGACACAGTATTTCTTGATCTTCTGGTCGACGCTGGCCCGGAACTTGTCGATGTGGCCGAGCACGTAGTGCCCGACGTCGAGCTTGGCGTCGCGGACGAGCGGCGTCAGGTCCATGGCGAACCAGAGTTGCTCAGCCTCGTCGGTCGCGTGCGATTGGAAATAGCTGGCGTTGGCCCGGCGCCGGCCGGACGTCGCCAGGTCGTAGCGCTTGCCGCCCTCGACCTGGGAGTCGTAGACGCCGATGAGGCCTGTGGACAGGGCCTCGCGGCGGCCGACGTCGAGCGGGACCTTGTCCTCGTCGTCCATCCAGTCGAGGCCGCGCCAGACCTCGCAGCCGTAGACCGTCGTCGGGCGTTCGGCCGGGTCGAGCTCGCGCATGGCCGCGAGCGCCGTGAACGCGACGGCCACGTGGGTGTCGTGCTTGTCGGCCGGGTTGTGCGTGTAGACGACCTCGGGACGGGCGAGCTTGAGGATCTTGACCAGGTCGGCCTTCAGGCGGCCCGTGCCGACGTCCTTGACCTCGGCGCTCGTGTAGTTGAGCTGGACGAGGGCGCCGTAGTTGCCGAGGACGGCCGCCTTCTCCTGCTCGCGGCGCCGGAGCGCGGCCATGTCGGCGTCGCTCCACGCGGCGTATTCGCCGGCCCGGGGCGAGCCGGCCCCGTCGGTCGACGTCACCGCGCCGAACCAGAGCTCTTTGCTGGTGAAGCACTTCTGGATGCCGTGGAAGGCCATGATCTCGAGGTCGTCCTGGTGGGCGCCGATGCCGAGGTGGCTGACGCGGCAGAAGGCGTCGTCCTCGGCCAGACCGTCGGGGATGAACACCGAGGCGCCGGCTTTGAAGAATTTCATGGGCGGGCTCCTGTGATCTCGGGAAGGCTGGCCGCGGCGACGGCCTGCCCCACCCTCCGGCTTTTCTCGTCGAGCAGGTGGATGCGGACCCGGGCCGCGGTCGCGGGAAATTCGGCGGCCAGGACCTCGGCGGCCTTGTCGACGATGATCTTGCCGCCCGGTCCGGACATCACCCGGCCGAGGACGAGCAGGTTCTTGAAGCTGTAGAAGACCTCGTACCAGGGGATGGCGGAGCCGAGATAGGCGCCGATCTGCTCGAAGACGCGGACGGCCGGAATGTTGCCGCGTGCGGCAAGTCCCTGGACTTCCATGAGGCGCTCCGGCAGCTTCATCCCGGCCGGGAAGGACAGCCCGGCCGCCATGGTCAGCCGGCCGACGGCCTGCTGGGAAAAATAGTTGGCCCCGACGCCGCGGTCGCGGGACCACTCGTCCATGGCCGCCTCGGGATTGAGGTCGACCGGGGCGAAGGCGAGCTCGTCGAGCCAGCCGGGGATGTGACCTTCGTTGTCGAGAAAGCCGGCCGCCTCGCTCGAGCCCATGGCGACGCCGAGGATGCCGGGCTCGCCGAGCGAGAGCCTCCCGGCGAGCGCGGTGACCTCGCCGTCGTTGATGACCTCGAAGGGCACCCCCCACTCTTTGGCCAGCCGGTCGAAGAGGCCCTTGACCTTGGACTCGAAGGCCGCCTCGGGCACGGCGCGGAAGAGCGACGCGATCCGGATCTGCCGGCGGATGAGGATGCCGGCCGACGAGCCGCCGATGGCGTCGACGCGGGGGAGATGCGAGGCGGCCTTCTTCAGGCCGGCCTGGATGCGCTCGTAATGATACTCGGGGTCCGCCTGCTCGCCCGGGGACCAGGGGATCTCCTCGCTCCAGACGGGCTCGCCGTCGATGACGGCGGCGACCTTGTAATCGCTCGCGCCGAGATCGAAGCCGATGCGGAAACCGTCGAGGTAGCCGCCCGGGAAATGGACGGCTTCCCGGGCCTCGGGGAAGGTGGCGGCGCTGTGCAGGGCCAGCTCGAAGGGCTGTTCGTAGACGGCCCCCATCGTCCGGGCGTCGAAGGCCCGCGCGCCGGTCTCGGAGTAATCGGCCTTGAGGCGCCGGCCGACCGCGGCCGGGCCCTGGAAGTGGATGCGCCAGCCGCCGCGCGACCAGAGCAGGAACTTGACCGCGCGCTCGACGATCCGGTAGGTCGCTTCGGGATCGGCGTCCCTGGCCGGAGCGACCGTCTCGAACACCGAAACGAGCCCATCCTCGCGCTCGATGGCCACGCGGAGCGGCGTCTCGCCCGAAGACCTGGCCCTTTCGAGGTAGGCGAGCCAGGCGGGATAGATGGGCCTGTAGCCCGGGTCGTACATCACTTGGCCTTGAACTCGACTTTCAACGGGACGAGGAGCCGGGCGGCCAGATCGTCGACGCGGCGGGCCCAGCCTTTGGCATCGGGGACATCCGGGGCCGTGACGCCGCGCTCCCAGGCGCCGGCCGTCCAATAGGTGAGATGCCGGCCGGCGCGGCCGGTGAGCTTGATGGCGCGGTCGAGGCCGGCGTCGTCCATGCCCGAGAGATCGGCCGGGGCGAAGATCGCGGCCAGGCCGATCCCGCCGGCCTTGCCCGCGCCCTTGCCCCAGACCGCGAGAGAGCCCTTGGCCTTGTCGAAGGTCCAGGTCTCGTCGGCCAGCTTCTGGATCGCCGGTCCGAGGACGACCGGAGCCTCCTCCGAGCTCGAGGCGATGACGATGTCTTGCCGGGAGTAGGCATTGTCGGCGAAGGCCGAGAAGAAGACGGTCAGGGTGACGTCGCCACGCGATGTCTTCACGGCCGGAAAGCTCGCTCTGACCAGGCCCCGGACCGGTCCGGGCGAGATGACGACGATCTCGGCCTTCGTCGCGTCGGGTCCGAAGAGCGGGATGCGCTTCGCGCCGTCCCACACGCAGAGGCCTCCGAGGCCGGCCGATCCGCCGGGATCGAGCACGTCCATGCCCCAGTCCCGGGGCTTGGTCTCCGCGAACGGGAACCTTTTCAGGATGAGCCCCGGCTGGAGCTTGCCGTAGAAGCCGATCCGGCCGTTGACGAATTTGTAGGCGGCCAGGTTCGATTCCCAGCCGGCCTCGGCGCCGCCGGCTTCCCAGGAGCCTCGGGCGAAGGCCTTCGAGGTCGGCATGAGCTGGAAGCTGCGGTTGGGGGTGTAGTAACAGAGGAGCCGCGTCGTCGACGAAGGCGGCAGGGTTCGGACGAGGACGATCTCGTCGTGGTAACGGTCCTTGTCGAGGTCGTCGGCCTGGGAGACGACGAGGGCGTATTCGCCGCCCGTGGCGTCGAAGAGGGCGTACATGTAGGTGTTGAAATCCGGGGCGACCGTGGCCCGGATGTCGGCGACCTCGATGACGATGGCCTGATTCTCGAGAAGCCGGGTCGAGGGGTTGGTGATCTCGACGGCGAAGTGCTTCGTGAAGCCGAGGGTCTCGGGGCCCGCGGACTGGGCGGCGGCCTCGCCGGCCGCGAGGGCGACCACGGCGACGAAGACGAGGACGGCCAAGGGGCGTCTTCGGGAGTCCGTTTCCTGGCGCATCGGCGGGGTCTCCTTTCCGGGCGGGAATCCGGGACCTATTTTACTCCATTTCCGGGGCAAATGGGGCCTCAGGTGATGAGGTGCGACTTGAAGCCCTTGCCGAGCACGTCGTAGGTGTCGTTGATGATGACGAAGGCCTCGGGATCGGTCTTCTTGATGAAGTTCCGCAGGTCGGCCAGCTGCTTGCGGTGGATGACCGTCAGGATGAGCTCGCCTTCGCGATTGAGGTAGAGGGACCGCGAGCGCAGGGCCGTGCCGCTGCGGTCGAGGCCGCGGAGGATGTAGTCGGCGATCTCGTCGGTCCGCGCCGAAGTGATGATGACGAGCTTCGAATAGTTCCAGCCCTCGAGGACCATGTCGATGACCTTGGTCGAGAGGAAGAGGACGAGGTAGCCGTAGAGCGGCGCCTCGAGGCTGTGGAGGGCGAAACCCGAGGCCGAGATGATCACGAAGTCCGTGACCATGATGCCGTAGCCGAGCGACATGCCCGTGTACTTGCTGAGGATCATGCCGATGATGTCGGAGCCGCCGGTCGAGGCCCGGCCGCGGAAGACGATGCCCAGGCCGACGCCGAGCATGACGCCGCCGTAGATCGAGGCCAGGACGGGATTGCCGGTGGCCGAGGGGAGCTTGAGGACCCTGTTGAAGAGGTCGATGAACACGGACGAGACGACCATGCCGGCCAGGCTGTTGAGGACGTACTTCTTGCCCATCGTTTTCAGGCCGAGGAGGAAGACGGGCACGTTGAGGACGATGATAAGCGCGCCGACGGGCAGCGCGGCGAAATAGTTCAGGATGATGGCGATGCCGGACACGCCGCCGGGGACGAAGTGGTGCGGGATGAGGAACAAGGCGTAAGCCAGGCCGGTGATGACGCAGCCGAGGAGGATGAGCAGGGCGTTCTTCGCTTTTTCCATGGGTTTCTCCGGACGTTCAGGCGGTTATTCTACTCCGTTGCCCGCCTAAATCAAGCTGTGATATGGTGAGGCCGTAGGAGGCACGGGATGGCCAATATCGCGACCTTCGGCGAGATCATGCTCAGGCTGTCGCCGCCGGGGAAGGAGCTGCTCTTTCAGTCGCCGCGGCTCGGGGCGACGTTCGGCGGGGGTGAGGCCAACGTGGCCGTGTCGCTGGCCATTCTCGGACACCGGTCGCGCTGGATCTCGGTCGTGCCGGCGAACCCGGTGGGGGAGGCGGCGCTCAGGGAGCTTCGGAGATACGGGGTCGACATCGGGGCCGTGGCCAGGGGAGGCCGGCGTCTCGGCGTCTATTTCGCCGAGACGGGGGCGAACGAGCGGCCCTCGCAGGTCGTTTACGATCGGGACGGCTCCGGCATCGCTGAGGCCGGGCCGGGCGACATCGATTGGGCGGCGGCGCTCGAGGGCATGGACCGCCTCCACGTCAGCGGCATCACGCCCGCACTCAGCGCCTCGGCCGCGGCGCTGACGCTCGAGGCGGTCGAGGCCGCCCGGGCGAAAGGGATGAGCGTTTCGCTCGATCTCAACCATCGGGCCAAGCTCTGGAGATACGGCCGTCCGGCGCCCGAGGTCATGCCCGGGATCGCCGGCCGCGCGGACACGCTCATCGGGAACGAAGAGGACTGTCAAAACTCGCTCGGCATCGGCCCGGCGGTCGACGCCGCGGCGGCGAAGCTCGACGTCGCGGCCTATGAGCGCCTGACGGCCGAGGTCATGGCCGCGTTCCCGAATCTCGGACGCGTGGCCATCACGCTGCGCGAGAGCCGGGGCGCCGATTGGAACCGCTGGTCGGCCGTGCTGAGGAGCGGATCGGGCTTCATCGCCGGCCCGACCTATGAGATCCGGGCGATCGTCGACCGCATCGGCACGGGTGACGCCTTCGCCGCCGGCCTCATCCACGGCCTCACGAGCTTCAAGACGGATGCCGAGGCGCTCGATTTCGCCGTCGCCGCCGCCGTGCTCAAGCATTCGATACCGGGCGATTGGAACCTGTCGACCGAAAAGGACATCCAGGCCCTGGCCGGGGGCGACCGGTCCGGCCGGGTCCGGAGATAGAGGAGCGGGGCCATGACGAGAGATCAGGTTCTCGACGCGCTCCTGGCCGGCAAGGTGGTCGCGGTCATCCGCATCAAGGACGCGGCCCGGCTGGCCGGGACGGCGGAGGCGCTCCGCAAGGGCGGCGTCGCCGCGATCGAGATCACGATGACCGTGCCCGGCGCGGTCGACATCATCCGCGAGATGGCCCGATCGAAAGCCCCGGGGATGCTCGTGGGAGCGGGCACCGTGCTCGACGCGGGGATGGCCGCCGACGTCATCGGCGTCGGCGCCGACTTCGTCGTTTCGCCGATCACCGACCGGGACATGATCCAGGCCTGCCGCGCCGCCGGGGTCCTGGTCGCGCCGGGCGCGTTCACGCCGACCGAGATCGTCGCGGCGTGGAGGGCCGGGGCCGATATCGTCAAGATCTTTCCGGCGACGTCGCTCGGGCCGCAGTTCCTGCGCGACGTGCGCGGGCCGCTGCCTCAGATCCGGCTCATGCCGACGGGAGGGGTGACGGTCGACAACGCGAGCGGCTTCCTCGCGGCCGGCGCTTGCTGCGTCGGGATCGGCACGGCCCTCGTCGATCGGAAGGACGTCGAGGCGGGCGATTGGGCGGCGCTCGAGGCGAGGGCGCGGCGGCTCATGGCCTCGCTCGCGTCGTCCGGGCGGGGCGGATCTTCGGGGCCGGGCGGCCGGTAAACTTGCGCATCGCGAGTTATCTGCTATAATAAGGGTAACGCTTTGCTTCACTGGCTGTGCAAGGCAACAAGCACCCCTCCTTCAATATCCCCATAAGCTTGTGATTCCCCAGAATAAAACAGCCAGCCTTTCTCCCTAATCTGCTATACTAACGGACCCATGTCGGAGGAGCGCGGCCGGTCGTTCTGGAACAGGGATTTCCTGCTGGCTCTGGCGGGATATTTCTTCCTGTTCATGTCGGTCTCGCTCTTCTTCCTCCTGCCGGTCATCCTGGAGAAGTTCGGCCCGCGCCAGAGCCGCATCGGGCTGATCATGGGCATCTTCAGCGTCGTGGCCATCGCCGTCCGGCCGTTCTTCGGGCGGATGATCGACCTGCGCGGCGGACGGCGCATCGCGCTCCTGGGGCTGTTCCTGCTCATCGTCTCCGTGCCGTTCTTCCATTTCGTCGACGACGCGGGCTGGCTGCCTTTCCTGCTGAGGGCGCTGACCGGGCTCGGCTGGGGCGTGAGCATGACGGCGACGATCGCCATGTGCTCCGACCTGGCGCCGATCGACCGCCTGGCCAAGTCCATGGGCGTCATCGGCGTCGCCGGGCTGGTCGCCAACGCGCTCGGACCGCTGCTCGCGGAGCAGCTGATCCGTGACGGGGGCGCCGGGCGGCTGTACAACGTCAGCCTTCTGTTCCTGGCGGCCTCCGTGGGCTGCGTCCTGGCGGCGCGCGAGTTCCCCAAGGCCGAGTGCGACGGCGCGCTGGCCGGCGGAATGAAGGCGCTAAAGGTCGTGCCCTGGGCGCTCGCGGCCGTCGTCGCGTCCGTGCCGGTTTTTCACGGCGCGATCCGCGGGGCGATGATCTATTTCATCGCCGTCTTCGGCAACTCGATCGGGATCAGCCGGATCGGGCCGTTCTTCCTCGTCTTCTCGCTGGCCGCGATCCTGACCCGGTTCAGGCTCGGCGACCTCTCGGACCGGCGCGGGAGGAAGACGGTCATTCTGCCGGCGGCGCTGATCATCGTCGGCAATCTCTTCGTGATCGCCCAGGTGAAGAGCTTCCCCCTGCTCATGGTGACGGGGTTCGTCGGAGGGCTGGGCCAGGGGCTGATCTATCCGGCGCTCAGCACCTACATCATCGATTTCATGGGACGCGGGAACAAGGGGCTGGCCATCAGCCTGTACAGCTCGCTCTTCGACGTCGGCATGGGACTGGGCTCGCCCTTCTTCGGCTGGATCTCGGACATGGCCGGGTATCGCTGGATGTATCGCGTCGCCGGGATCTTTTTGCTCGTCTCGACGGTCGTGTTCATGCTCAAGGCGCCGGTGACGGAAGGCCGGCGCGTGCGAGGCCGGGCTTGATGGCAAACAAGAAGGGGTCAAACCTATTTTTCGTTACTTTGGCATATTTAGTTATCGGAAAGTAACGAAAAATAGGTTTGACCCCTTCTTACCGAAAGGAGTTGTGTGATGTGTCAAAACGGAAAGGGTGTTTATGATCTCGCGGTCGGGCGGAGGACGATCCGCCGGTTCAAGCCGGAGCCGGTGGCCAGGGAGCTTCTCGAGCGGCTTGTCGACGCGGGGCGGCTCGCGCCGTCCGCGGCCAATGTCCAGCCGCTCGAGTTCGTGGTCGTCGACGGCGAGGGCCCGAGGGCTGAGGTCTTTCCGTGCTTGAAGTGGGCGGCCTACATCAGTCCGGCGGGCGATCCCCGGCCGGGGGAGGAGCCGGCGGCCTACGTCGTCACCCTGGTCAACACGAAGATCAGGGAAAAGATGTTCGAATACGACGT
>JBAVUQ010000043.1:0-3667 GCA_049696855.1 Candidatus Aminicenantales bacterium | reverse complement strand
ATCCCCGCGGCCCTCGCGGTTCAGGGCGATCGACAGACTTTCGCTCACGTCGAGGACGGCCGTTCCCGAGAGGCCGTACTGGGCGAAAAGGAGCTCCCCTTCGGCCTCCCGGGTGCGGCGGCCTCCGACCCGGCCCTCGACGCGGACGCGCATCCGCTGGCCTTGGAGGAAATGGCACATGCGGTCCTTGACGAGGAGCGGCACGGCGCTCGGAACCGGTTTCACGATGTGATGGCCGAAGGATGCCGCGAGATCGTGGCCCGAGCCGTTCGAGCCGAGGGCCGGGTAGGAACTTCCGCCGCCGGCCAGGACGACGCCGCGCGCTTCGACCTTGCGGCCGTCCCCGGCCCTTATCCGAAAGGTCCCGGCCGCGGATTCGATCCTGTCCACATCGAAGCGGGTCTCGACGCCGACCCCGAGCCTGGCCGTCTCGAGCTCCAGGACCTTGAGAACGGAGGCCGCTTGATTCGTCACCGGATAGACGCGGCCGGTCTCGTCAGTCTGGAGGCGGAGGCCCAGCCCTTCAAAGAAAGACCGGATCTCCGGCCCGCCGAACCGCTCCAGGATCGAGGGGACGAGGGCTGGGTCCGTCGCCGTGAAGGCCGCGGCGGCCAGGCGGTCATTCAGGAGATTGCACCGGCCCCCGCCGGTCGCCAGGAGCTTCTTGCCGATCCCCGGCAAGCGCTCGAGGAGAATGACGGACGCGCCGCGGCGGGCCGCGCTGATCGCCGCCGCGAGGCCCGCGGCGCCCGCGCCGACGACGGCCAGGTCAGGATTGTCCCGCATGAGGCAAGTTTAGCCCATTGAGGGAGCCCGGGTAAAGGCCGGAAGCGAAATCGGCCGGGGCCCTAGACCCCGAGGATCTGGCAGGCCCTGTCGATATTCGAGACGTCCATGATGAGCGCTACGCCATTCCCCTTCCGGGACAGGGTCCCGTAGCAGTATTCGATGTTGATGCCCTCGTCCCCGAGCTTGGTCGTGAGCTCGGCCAGGGCGCCGGGCCTGTTCTCGAGGTCGACCCTGAGGACGTCGCGCAGCTCGGTCGTATAGTTCAGCTTGGCCAAAAGCTTGACCGCCTTGTTGAGCTGCTGGACGACGAGCTTGGCCGTGTCGTGGAAGACGCCGATGGCGTCGATGTTGATCTCATTCTCGGCCAGGAAACTGCAGAGGTCTCCCAGCTGGGACGGCTTGTTCTCCAGGATGACGTAGATCTCGGTGATCCGTTCGACCATGCGTGTCCTCCTGTCGGATCAGGATTTCATCGCCCCCAATGTTCTATTCATAGCACGATTCCCCCAGCCTAGCAAATCTCCTTCCGGACCGGCTGGAGGTCAGTCGAATATCTTTCCCGGATTCATGATCCCGTTGGGATCGAAGACGCGCTTGATGCCGCGCATGATCTCGATCTGGCGCTCGCCCAGGACGAGGGAGAGATAGGGCTTCTTGACCAGGCCGATGCCGTGCTCGCCGGAGATGACGCCGCCTCGGGCCTTGCAGTCGCGGAAGAGCTCCTCGCGGACGAGGTCGGCTTTCGACCGCCACTCGCTCTCCGGAACGGGCACCATCGCCCCGCCTTCGTAGCGGGCCTTCATGATGTGCGTGTGAACGTTGCCGTCCGCGGCGTGGCCGAAGGTCGGCAGCCAGATGCCGTACCTCTCGGCGACCTCGCGGACCTTGTGGACGTGGCCGGCCACCTCGGCCCGGGGCACGGCGATGTCCAGGATCTCGACCGTTCCGGACTTGATGGCGTCGTAGATCTTGGAGCGGATGGCCAGGACCTCGTCCTGCTTGCTCGGCGTGTCGGCGATGAAAACATCGATGCCGCCCTTCTCGACGCAGACCTCGGCCACGGCCTGCGACAGCCGGTCCATCTCCTCGTCGGACGGGGCGTCGAGGATGATCAGGAGGTGGGTCTTGCCCAGCTTGGTCGGCCACTTCTTGTGGATGTGCTCCTCGGTCAGGGTGATGGGCTCGACCTCGAGAAACTCGACGGCCAGCGGGACGATGCCCCGCTTCATGATGAGCGGCACCGTCTCGAGGGCCGGTTCCAGCTCTTCGAACGGCACGACCAGCGAGCGCATGATCCCCGGCCTGGCCATGAGGTGGAGGATGACCTGCGTGATGACGCCGAGAGTGCCCTCCGAGCCGACGACGAGGTGCATGAGATTGTACCCGGTGCTCGATTTCTCGAGCTTGCCGCCGAGCCGGAGAACGTCGCCGGCGGCCGTGACCATCTCCAGGCCGCGGACGTAGTTCCGGATGGTGCCGTACTTGACGGCCCGGCTGCCCCCCGCGTTCGTGGCGACGAGACCGCCCATCATGGCGCTCTCGTCGCCGGGGTGCGGCGGAAAATAGAGTCCCCCGTCCTCGACCGCCCTGGTGAAATCGGACAGCCGGACGCCGCCCTCGGTCACGGCCATCTGGTTGTCGGCGTCGACCTCGAGGACGCGGTTCATCCGCTCGAGCGAGAGAACGATGCCGCCGCGGACCGGGACGCATCCGCCGCAGAGGCCGGTCGCGCCGCCCCTCGGCGTGACCGGGATGCCGTGAGCGTCGGCGATCTTGAGCACGGCCGCAACTTCGGCGGTCGTCCCCGGCCGGACGACGAGGTCCGGCTCATGGGCGATCTCCTTCATCGAGAATTCGTCGTGGCCGTAGTCGACGGTCTTGTCCGGGTCGGAAAACGCGTTCCCGTGGCCGACAGCCGTCTCGATCCCGGCCCTGACCGCCGCCGTGATCTTCGGGGACATGGGCTTTCCTTTCAATCGAGGCGCTTGAGCTGGATCGGCACGCCGATCATGATCTGCGGGCGGCCCTGGTAGAGCTCGACGAACCCGGTCGCCTCGACCGTGCCGCGCTCGAAATCGAGAGGCCCGGGAAGCGACCGGAAGACGTCCAGGGGGATGGCCGCGTCGAAAGCCGCGCCGTCGGCTTCGAGGAGGCGGAAACCGCCGCGCTTGAACGACCGCAGGCAGCGGAAGCGAACGGTCAGGACCTCACCGACGTGGCGCCCGGCCTCCTCCGCTCGGATCACGGGATACGGCTCCCGGCCCCATAGGCCCCGTCCGGCCCGGCGGGCCTCGGTCTCGGCCGCCTTGAGCTCCGTCCTCAGCTTGTCGTCGAACGGGAACTTGAGGAAGGCCGTGGCGTAACCCTCGCGGACGAGCGTCACGTTGAAGATGCCGCCGTCCGCCGTCCGGACGAACGCGAGCAACCGGCCGTACGAGTCCCTCTCCTCGGGTCCCGGCAGGAGCTCCACCCGGGCCTGGTAGAGGCGCTGGAAGGCGAACCGCTTGGCCAGGAAGGCCATGAGCCTGACGTTTTCCCGCGCGTCGTCGAGCTCGGGACTGTCGACGCCGATGAGGCGGACCCGTTCGTCGGCCCGGCCCTCGATGCGGACCTTGACGGTATCCCCGTCATAGACCGTGGTCACCGTCGCCTGAAGCGCTTCCTGGCCGGGCCCCGGCGCGGCGGGCAGGGGTCGAAAGACTGCGACGGCGGCGAAAAGAACGACGGCCGCAAGCGCGGCGGGGACGATGTGGCGGACTCTCAACGGCCGAGGAGCTCCCTGGCCGCGCGGGCGATATGCGAAGCGCTGATGCCGAACCGCTCGATGAGCTCGTCCGGCTTCCCGGACCGCGGCAGCTCGCGGATGCAGAGGTGCCTG
>JBAVUQ010000042.1:0-4361 GCA_049696855.1 Candidatus Aminicenantales bacterium | reverse complement strand
ACCGAGCCGGCTTCCAGCCGATCGGCGAACCAGGCCGCCCGCCGCCTGTCCCGCGTCCAGACCGAAGCCGTCAGGCCATAGTCGCTGTCATTGGCCAGGGCCAAGGCCTCCGCGTCGTCGTCGAAGGCCATGATCGGCAGGGTCGGCCCGAAGGTTTCCTCGGTCATGCAGCGCATCGTGTGGTCGACGCCCGTCAGCACGGTCGGCTCGATGAAATAGCCGGCCAGGCCGGCGACGCGCCCGCCCCCGACGAGGATCGTCGCGCCTTTCGCCCGGGCGTCGGCGATGTGCTCTTCGACGACCTTGAGCTGGCCGGCGTTGGCCATGGGGCCCATGTCGATGCCGGTTTCGAGCGGATCGCCGACCCGGACCTCTCTCGCCAGATCGACCACCCGGGCCGTGAAGCGATCGGCGATCTTCCGCGAGACGTAGGCCCTCTCGATCGACCCGCAGCTCTGGCCGCAATTCATGAAGGCCGTCCAGACGGCCCCCCGGGCGGCCCGCTCGATGTCGGCGTCCTCGAGCACGACCATCGGGTCCTTGCCGCCGAGCTCGAGGGCCAGGTTGGTCAGGTTCCGGCTGCAGAGCTCGACGACGCGCTTGCCCACGCCGACGCTGCCGGTGAACATGATGCTCTGGATGTCGCGGTGGACGATCATGGCCTCGGCCTCGGGGACGCGGCTGACGACGACGTTGAGGACGCCCGGCGGCAGCCCGGCCTCGAGGAAGATCTCGCCGACGAAAAGACCCGTGAAAGGTGTCGTGGTCGAAGGCCGGAGGACGACCGTGTTGCCCGCGGTCAGGGCGCTCAGCACGTCGCAAAAGGGGATGAGGAAGGGAAAGTTCCACGGCGAGATGATGAGCGTCGGCCCGAGGGGATGAAAATGGAACACGCCGCTCTTGTTGAAGAAGAGCGGCGTATGGTGACCCGCCCTGCGCGGCTTGAGGAGCCGCCCCTGGTTATGCCCATAGTAGTTGAGGGATTGGAGCGCGCCGAAGACCTCGACCGCCAGGGATTCGGCGTAGGGCGAGCCCTTTTCCATGGCGATGAGCCGGCCCGCTTCGGTCGCCCGCCGCGCCAGGATCGTCTCGGCCCGCTTGAAGATGGCCCGCTTCACTTTGGGATCGAGCCAGCGCCAGACCGGGTAGGCCTCTCTGGCGGCCTGGATGGCCTGCTCGCAGATCTCCGCCGAGGCGAGCGAGACCTCACCCAGGGGTTCGAGAGTGGCCGGGTTCTCGGAGACGATAGCCTTGTCCGTCTCGACGCGCTGGCCGCGGATGATCAGGCGTCCGTCCATGGGGTCACCGGGTTCCTTTCAGCGGTCTGCAACGGCCGGAGGTGAAGGGGAAGACGCAAGTGTCATGGCTGAAGTCCATCCGGCTTATCCGGCCTGGTCCATCCGCCCCGCCGGGGCCTTTTTCTTGCCCCGGCCGACGACGAGGGCGATCAGGATGCTGAGACCGTACAGGGCCAGCATCGGGAGGGCCACGATGCTCTGGGTGATGGCGTCCGGCGTGGGCGTGATGACGGCGGCGATGATGAAGACGACGAGCACGGCGTACTTGAAGTTCCGGATCATCCAGCGGGCCGTGATGAGGCCCATCTTGGCGAGGAAGAAGACGAGGGTCGGCAGCTCGAAGACGAGGGCGATGCCGAGGAGGACCTTCAAGGCGAAGCCGAAATATTCGTCGACCTTGATGACCGGCTGGAAGTCGGCGCCGAGCTTCAGGAAGAAGCGGCAGGCCCAGGGGAAGACGAGGAAATAGCCGAAGGCCGCGCCGAGGGCGAAGAAGAACGTCGTCATGAGCACGAAGGGGATAACGTACTTCTTCTCTTTCTGATAGAGGCCGGGAGCGACGAAGTACCAGATCTGGAGGAAGACGAACGGCGACATGACGAACAGGGAAGCCAGGAAAGCCACCTTCATGTAGAGCATGAAGGGGGCGGTCAGGCCGGTGAAGGCGAGCTTGGTCCCCTCGGGGAGGTACTGGGTCACGGGGCGGGCCAGGATCTTGTAGATGTCCTTGGCGAAGATCCAGCCGGGGACAAAGCCGACAAAGAGCGCGATGAAGGAGTAGAAGAGCCGCTTCCGGAGATCCTCCAGATGCTCGAGGAAGGTCATCTCGTCAGGAGACTTTCGGCCCTTCCCCGTTTTCATCTTTCTCCGGCTCCTTGGTGATGTCGTCCGTGAAGCTCTTGACCTCGGACTTGATGCCGTCGACGCCGGCCTGGATGTCCTTGCGGATGTCCTTGATCTCCGAGGCCTCGATCTCCTCCTCGATCCGGCCCTTGATCTCCTCGGAGGTCTTCTTGAACTCCCGGAGGGCCTTGCCGACCGAACGGCCGATCTCGGGGAGCTTCTTGGGGCCGAATACGAGCAGGGCGATGATGAAGATCAGGATGAGTTCCGTCGGTCCGATGCTGCCGAACATAGATGCCTCGAGGCGGTATTATAGCACGGCCTTACCCGGGGCCAAAGTTCTGGGGGCCATCCGTTGCGTCACCACTCCTCAGCATCTTTACTAAAGGGGCCGAGGGTGATAAAATTAACGGCACGTGGAGTCTATGAAAAAAGGCATAATTCCGCTAATCCTGGCAGCCCTCGTGCTGCTTCCCTCGCCGTCGCGCGACGAGGACCTGTGGTCGGCCGCCGAAAGCAAGGCCCGAGCCATCGCCGGCCTCCTCGAGCAGAGCTACTACAAGCCGCTCGAAGAAGAGGCCCTGGCCGTGGCCTCGATCAAGGGGACGCTCGACACCCTCGACCCCCACTCCTATTTCCTCGACCCCTCGAGCTTTTCCCGCATGCGGGAGGACTACACGGGCAAGTATTTCGGCGTGGGCATGCAGATCCAGAAGCAGGGCGACAGCATCGTCGTCATCGCCCCGACCGAGGGCGGCCCGGCCTACCGCCTTGGCATCCAGCCCGGCGACGTCATCTCGCGCATCGACGGCGAATCGACGGTGCCCATCTCGAGCTATGACGCCATGCAGAAGCTGCGCGGCGAGAAGGGGACGCCGGTCACCATCACCGTCGTCCGCGAGGGCGCCGAGAAGCCGTTCGACCTGACCATCACCCGCGAGGAGATCCCGCTCCTGAGCGTCCCCTACGCCTTCCTCCTCGACGGCGGCGTCGGCTACGTCTACATCCGGAACTTCGGCGAGGAGACGCCACGGGAGCTCGAGGACGGCCTGGCCAAGCTCGCGGCCCAGGGGATGAAGAGCCTCATCCTGGACCTGCGCCTGAACAGCGGCGGGGCCCTGGCCGCCTCGATCGAGATCTCCGACCTGTTCCTCCCCAAGGGCTCGCTCATCGTCTCGACCAAGGGCCGCAACCCGGCTTTCGACCGGGAGTTCCGGGCCTACGCCGACGGCCGGTACGAGAAGCTGCCCCTCGTGATCCTCATCGACCAAGGCACGGCCAGCGCCTCCGAGATCGTCAGCGGCGCGGTCATGGACCACGACCGGGGCCTCATCGTCGGCGAGGACTCCTGGGGCAAGGGGCTCGTCCAGCAGGTCTTCGGGCTGGCGCCGACCATGGCCGTCGCGCTGACCGTGGCCAAGTACCTGACGCCGAGCGGGCGGTCCATCCAGCGCGATTACAGCCAGCTCGACGAATACCTGATGAGCAAGCGCGCCCCCGAAAACAGCCGCGAGGTCCGCTACACCGAGCACGGCCGCAAGGTCCTCGGGCAGGGCGGCATCACCCCCGATTATCCGGTCAACTCCAATCTCAAGCCTCTCACGGGGCGGCTCCGCATCAGCGGGGCGTTCTTCTCCTATGCCCGGAAACTCGTTCTGCATCAGACCGACCTCGGCCGGAAGCTCGTGTTTCCGTCGGAGCCCAAGGAGACCGGGCCGGCCGCCGCGGGCAAGATCCAGATCGGCGCCGCCTTCGTCGTCAATGCCGACGTCGTCGCCGACTTCCGCAAGTACCTTGCGTCCCGGGAGGTCGCTTACGAGGAGCCCGCGTTCCGGGAGGCCGAGCCGGAGATCAGGCGCGAGCTCGAGCGCGAGATCGCCGGGGCCATCTGGGGCCTCGACGCCGGGGTCAAAGTCGCCCGGGAAAGCGACCCCGTCGTCCTCAAGGCGATCGAGGTTATGCCCGAAGCGGCCAAGCTCCTCGACTTGAAGTAGAGCTCGCCGCCGTCGACGCGCCCTGGCCGAGGGGCGGGGAAAGGAGACGGGAATGAAGATCGCGCTCGCTTCCGACCACGCCGGCTATGAGCTCAAAAGCGGCATCGCCGAATATCTCCGGAGCCGCGATTTCGCCTTCGAGGACCTCGGCTGCGGGCCCGGGGAATCCGTCGATTACGTCGAATACGGCGCCAAGGCCGCCCGGGCCGTCGTCGCGGGGGACTGC
>JBAVUQ010000041.1:0-3241 GCA_049696855.1 Candidatus Aminicenantales bacterium | reverse complement strand
CGACGTAGAGCCGGTTGCCCACGACCTCGGTCGTATTTTTGTCGTAGCCGGAGCCGAAGACGGCCACCCATCGGCTCGAGCCGGGCAGGCGGCCGATGGCCGGCGTCGACCAGGTCTCGCCGATGGTATCGGCATCCGTGAATTCCCAGAGCGGCTGGGGATTCTCGGGATCGGTGACGTCGAGGCAGAAGTAATAGCAGTAGTTATCCCGGCCCCAGCCGGCGCCCTGGCCGCTGACGACGACCGTATGCCAGCCGCCGTTGAAATAGACGTCGCTGATGGCCGGCGTCCCGTCGACGTAGTACTCGTGGTTGACGTACTCGCCGCAATCGGGATCGATGAAGTGCATCCGCCGGAGCTTGGGCAGGAGGTTGTTGGGGATGAAGCCCCAGATCTCGTCCAGCGTGACCGGATCGAAGCAGTGGAGCATGCCGTCGTTGGCGCCGACGAGGATGACCTTGGGACGGTCGGCGTTGTCGTTCATGAAGGCCTCGTAGCCGCCGCCCATGAGCGTGGGGTTCGCGTTCGGGGGCAGGACGGCTTGCGGCGAGGAATGGTTGATGTCGCCCAGCTTCCACGGACGCTCCCGGCCGCTCACGTCGTCATACCCGAGGACGAACCTGATGAGGGGGGGCACCTCGGGGCTTTCCTCGCCCAGGCCCAAGTAATCGTCGAGAGTCGTACTTTCCGAGAGGGCGAACGGGACACGATCGTTGTACTTCCCGTCGTCGGTGGCATCCCAGGCCGTGTAGATCCGCCGGGCGGACCAGGACCTGAGGCTCAGCACCTCGCCGGCGTCACGCAGGTAGACGGCATCGGCGGTCTTGATGTCCTGGATCTCGGAGTTCCGGGTGTAGGCCAGGTCGAGGTCGCTGACGTCCCAGGACCTGAGGTGACCGTACCACTTGGGGAACTCGAAGGAGGCCGAATAGAGCACCTCTTCCTTATCCGCGCCGCCGCCGACGTCGACGAGGGCCAGGGTCTGGGAGGTGCGCGAGTATTCGCGCTTGGTCAGATATTTGTAGTCCAGCTCGATCCTGCGGACCGACGGGGTCACGAGCTCGTTGGTCGAGGTCAGGACGCCCTTCCAGCGGAGGAAGCTGCCGGGGGCCTGGAAATTCCACTCGACGCCGCTCGTGACCGGCCCCTCCCATCTCGGAACGCCGGCCTCGTCGTTGGAGTTCGAGAGGTAGTAGGTGACCGCGGTGCCGGCGGGCCTGACGTCGGTGGCCCACAAGGTCGCCGAGATGATGGCGTTGCCCGAGTCGAGGAAGCTGCAGTCCAGCCGGTTCTTCGACCAGGCTTCACCCCTCGGGACGTAGATCGGGAAGGTGTTGTTCATGAAGAAGTAGCAGTTGTGGGAGTCGTTGCCGTCGGCGACGAAGAAGTCGGGGTCGCCGTCGCCGTCGAAGTCGCCCACGGCGCCGGAGTCGCTGTCGCCCGAGGTCGAGACGCGGGCGCAGGAGGTCGGGATGCAGACCTTGGTGAACGTGCCGTTCCCTTCGTTCCGATACCAGTTGACGTACCCGCCTCGCCACAGGGGCGAGCTCAGGTAGCCGTCCGTGGCCATGACGAAGTCGAGGTCGCCGTCGCTGTCGAGGTCGGCGCCCCGCAGCATGTTGGGGTAGCCGTAGGAGTTGGTATACTGGAAGTTAATGGTCTTCGAGGTCTGTTTGGTGAACCCGCCCAAGCCGTCCCCCTGGTAATAATACATGCGGCTGTCGGGGTGCGAGCCTGTCTTATCGCTGACCGAGCAGACGATGAAATCGAGCTTGTGGTCGTTGTTGTAGTCTCCCGTGGCGATGCCGCAGGCGCCGTAAATGCCGTTGGGCAGGCCCGCGTTCGGGTAGGGATTGATGTATTTCGACGCCTGCGTGATCAGCCGGGAGAAATGGCCCGACCCGTCGTTGACCAGGATGACCACCTCGCCATAGCGGTTGATGGCCCGATAAGTCGGGACGGCGACGAAGACATCTAGATCGCCGTCGTTGTCGAAATCGGCGACGGCGATGTTGGTTTCCCACCGCCAATAGTTCGAACTGGAGCCGAATTCTCCATACCCGTCGTTGATGACGTCCGAAGCCGCCACGGTGCCGAGAATGGGGGTCGGAACGCTGTCGATATGGGGCATGGCCCCGGGCGCCTGGTGGTCCTCATTGAACCTGTTCCAGAAGATCCAGACGACGCCGCGCCAGTCGATGGCGACGATATCCGGATCTCCGTCCCGGTCGAAGTCCCCCGCGCCGAGCCCCATCATTTCATAGGTCCCCCCGGGGAGGGTCGGGAAGTAGTTGATATAAACGGCGGCTTTGAACTTGAATCTGTTGGGGTTCGTCGGATCGATGCCCTCGCTGATGTGGATCGAAAGGTTCGTGTCTCCAGAAACAAAGCTATATCTGTCGCAATCCCTTCCTCCCTGGACGAGGTCGTCCAGGCCGTCGAGATTGAAGTCAGCGGCTGCCGCAGTCATACGGTAGTTCGAGGTGACGGGATAATTATCCGTGCCGTAGAAGTTCGCCCCGAGTCCCTTCAAGCGGAGAACCTGGAGCCCGATGTCGTTCGTGACGTTGTCCGTTTCGGCGAGATACGAGTCCGAACCCGGACCGCCCAGATAGCCGAGGACCCTCGGACCGGCGACGATGTCGCAGGACGGGGGCGTCGTTTGGGCCAGGACCGGAAAGTAGGCGGCCAGCCCAACGGCGACGAGGGCCGCGATCGCGAGATAGGCGACTTTTTTCAAGGTTCCCTCCTTATTGGGGGCACTCGATCGTGATCTCCAGGCGTTTATAGGTATTCCGCGGGCCGCGGCCGATGCAGAGGAGGATGCAGTCGTTGTCGTTAGGGGCGATCGTGCCGGGGGCCTCGTCATTGATGAGGAAGACCGTGTACGTGCAGCGCGGGTCGGTCGCCAGCGGCTCGGAATTGAAAATGATGCTGGTGGGGTCCGGGTGGGCGGCGCAGTCCGCGACGATCTGTTCGTCGGTCAGTCCGCGGAAATAGGACCCCGGCAGGGCCGGGTTGTCCAGGCCCTCGACTCCGTTGAACGTGGTCCGGTAATGGCCGGCGAAGGTCGTGAAGACCCCGCTGTTGAAGCCGTCGTTGAGAAAGACCCAAGCGGCGTTGAAGCCCGCCTCGGCGGCGTCGAAGGCCAGTCCCTGGAGGCGCACGCTGTCGGAGGCCTTCGGGCTCGTCCCCGTGACGGTCAGCAGGAGCATGCCGACCGCCAGCATGAAGGCGACGA
>JBAVUQ010000040.1:0-8497 GCA_049696855.1 Candidatus Aminicenantales bacterium | reverse complement strand
TGGTCCGTCGACCGCGCCCGTGTCACCGGGAGCGAATCCGATGACGCCGAGCGCCTCGAGCTGTCTCTTGGCGTCGTCGACTTCGGGGCGCCCGGCATCGGCGTTCTTCCAGAGCTTGAGGAAATTTCGGTAATGGCCCGCGGCTTCGACCTCGCGCCCGTTTCTCTGGCAGATCTTGCCCATCCGGTAGAAGCTTCGGGCATAGATGTCACCCCATTGAAGCCTTCCCGTCGTCAGGGAGACGATCCGCTGATAGGTCTCCAGGGCCCGCGACCAGCTTCCGTTCCGGTCATAGGCTTCGGCCAGGCTGTTCTCATAAAAGGCGTGCATATCCGCATTTTCCCGTTGGGAAGGAAGGAGTGAGACCGCCTGTTCGAAACGGCGGACGGCCTCGGCCGGCCGGCCTTCGGCCAGCGCGATGTGCCCCATCAGGTGGTCGTAGCGTCTCATCTCCTTGAGGAAGCTCGCCCGTTCGATCGACAAGCGGAGCTGCTCGCTCGCCCTCCTGGCTTCTTCCGTCCGGCCCATGCCGAGCGAGACCAGTCCCAGAAGATGGAAGACGCTCTCCCGGAGGCCCTTGGCGACGGTCTTCTGAGCCGTCTCGACGGCCGGTTTCAGCGCGTCCATGGCCCGTGAGAATCGTCCGTTCTGGATTTCGAGATAGGCCAGCAACAACCGGCAGTCAACCTCGTCGCTGATCCGATCGCCTGTCCCGGCCAATTCGATGCCCTCGAGAATGGTCTGCCGGGCCCGGCGATATTCGCCCCGCTCCAACCGGAGATGCGTCAGCCAGCACCGCCCCCGCAGATCGAGCGCGCCGGGCGTCTCCTCTCCTCTTCGTTGAAGCTGCTCATAGATCCGTTGGGCGGCCGGCCAATCCCCCTTCAAGTGAGAGAGGTTGCCCTCGAGCTCTTGGAGCCTGACGACATCCGGCATGTGCGCCAGCGCCTTCTGGAGCTCGACGGCGGCCCGGTCGTACCGGCCCTGGATGGTATAGAGCAGTGGCAGCTGCCGGGCGAAGAAGCCGCCCTCCGGATCGACGCCGAAACCGCCTTCGCACAGCCCGATAGCCCGCTCGTACCAGCCTTTGGCCGTGTAGATGAAGACATTGTTCTCGAGAGCGAGCTCGTTCTTGGGATTGATGCTCAGGATCTTATCGAACTGTTCCTCAGCGAGGTCCCACTCCTCGAGATTGCGGCGGATCGAGCCGAGCGCGATGCGGCCTTCCTCATCCTCCGGATAGAGCTCGATCAGCTTCTGATAGCTCTCGATGGCCTTGAGGGGGGATTCGTCGAGGGTATACGAGGCGTGACCCTGGATGAGATAGCGGTCCCGTTCGCTGACCCGGTCAGCCAGGCTCAAGGCCTTCTCCAGATAGATCCTGACCTGGCCATATTCTCCGACGTATTCGGAGTCGATGGCGATCTGCAGATAAGCCAGGGCGAAGTTCGGGTCCGCCTGCACGGCCTCCTTCAGGGATCGAATGCTGGCCCGATAATCTCCCCGGACGTAAGCGATCTCGCCGTCGATATAATGGCGCATGGCTTCGGGCGAAGGCGTCGCGATCCGGCCCAGGTTCGGCTTGCTGTCCGCCGCGATCTCTTCGGAGGAAAGGTTGAGCCGGTATTTCACCTTCAGGCTCATTTCGGCGACCATGGAGAAGAGATCCCCGGAACCCTTCCCCTTGACCGTGTCCGGCTCGCCGAGGGCCTCGTCCGTCCCGGCCCTGCGGATGGTGAAGCTGACCCAGATGCCGTCGCCGGTCTGGGTGAAGCAGGGCAGGATGAAGTATTCGACATTGGCCGCGCTGGCGATGCGGTCCAGGATCTTGGACAGGTGATGCTCTTCGTCCATCTGTCTCGAGTCTTCGAGGATCTGCATCAGGCGGTCTTGCGGCAAAACGCTGAGATACTTGGATTGAGCCAGGTCCATGGACAGATAATAAGGGATCTGCCAGCGAAGACGGGCGTCCAGGCTCTTGTCCCCCGAGTTGTTGACGGCGTAGAGGACGGCGAGCGGGATCCGCCGCGACGCAGGCTGGGAAGGCCAGATGACCAGCCGATAGACGGCCGCCCCCAGGAGGAGGATCACGGCCGCGGCCAGGCCGGCTTTCTGCCATTTCTTGAGTCTGACCCAGAGGCCCTGGTTATGGAGCTTCTCTTCGAGCCAGCGGTCGAGCTCCTCGGTATAAGCGAAAACCCGGGCTTTGGGGGATCCGTCGAGGCGATGGACGGGCAGGCCCATCTCCCGCTCCCACCTGTGGCAGGTGCGGACGTCGCGGTTGAGGTGGGCGGCGATCTCCTTCCAGGATTCGAGAATCGGGCCCTTATCCATCTGTCCTCTGGACGCCGCGGACGTGACCGGGCTCTCCGGTCCGCGGCAAGATTCTATGTCCGGCAAGGGATGGGGGTCAATAGAAACCTTAGGACCGTTCGGGCGCGCCCCCGGGGCCTCCGACAATCCGGCCGTCACAGAAGCGAGCGGATCTTGCCCAGGGCCTCTTCGAGGGCGCTCGAGGGAAGGAAACAGATCCTCTCCGCCCGGCAGGCCCGCCAATCGAGACTGACCGCCTGGTCCGCCAGGATGACGCCCGCGACAGGAAGGCCGGGCGGGACGGGAACCTCGAATGGGTATCCCGTGACGCGCGAGACGATGGGGCAGACGATCGCCAGCCCGACTCTCGCGTTGTAGGCCTGAGGCGATAGGACGACCGCGGGACGGCGCGCGGACGGGCCCGGCCCGTCCCGGGGAGAGAGGGCCAGCCAAACGACGTCGCCGCGTTCGGGGACGTCGAAGACCTGCTTCACGGCCGGCCCTCGCCGACTTCTTCGTTATCGGACGCCGCGTCTTCTTTCTCCCAAGCGGGGTGGATGTTCTCGTCGGTCACGCCGGCCAGGAGCGCCTCGAGGTCAAAGTCCTTGTCTCTGTCGGGCTTGATGACCACGGCGCCTTCCTCGAGGGACATCTCGACGGACGAGTTGTTCTCGAGGTCCAGGTCGTCGGCGAAGGACTTGGGGATGCGCACGGCCAGACTGTTGCCCCATTTCTGGACGTGTGTTTTCATTTTTGTCTCAAAATGTATCTACAATGAATATACAATAAGAAAGGCAACCTTGTCCAGGGAAATCAGCGTTGGGTCCCGATCTACTTGAAGGCCTTCTTGATCTCTTCGAGGCCGACGCCGAGTGTCTTGCGGGCGATCCCGTCGAGGGCCTTCTCCGGCCCCTGGAAGTGCATCGTCGTGTGGATGTGGGTCAGCGTCCCGCCGGGCTCGAGGGCCGCGGCCGGCGACGACGTTTCGAGCTCGTAGAACGGACCGAGCGGCTTGGCGCCCGGCGAGGCCGGCCCGTCGTTGTAGCTGTTGACGACATCGCCGGCGTACGGCCTCTCCTGGATCTCCCACATCGAATTGACGTAGTCCGCGGCCCCTTCCGGCACGGTCAGGTGGACGAGCGTCAAGACCTTGTTCGCGGCGTCGTAGCTTCCGGCGAAGGGCTTCACCCGGAGGGGCGAGATGCCGATCTTGCTCCGGTACTTGCCGTCCCCGCTGAAGAAGAGGACCCCCTCGCCGGCCTTGACGACGAGCCTGTCGGCCGGGACCTTGCCGAAATAGGCATCATTGACGGCCGGGCCGAGCTCGGATTCGGGGCCGGCCTTGAACGGGATGACGATCGTTGTCGCGGGCGACGGATTGAACATGCCCAGGATCCAGATCGAAAGCAGGCCCGTGTCCCTGGTCCAGACGTTGACGCCGAGGTTGGTGACGGCGTTGGTGGAGGCGTAGGCGACCATTTTGACGCCCGCGGGAACGGGAACGCCGAGCGCGGCGACGTCGGCGGCCCCGAGCAGGCCGACCTCGCGGTCGACCTCGAGGTCGAACTCCGTCCCCGTGTAATTCACGAGGTGGATGACCTTGCGGAAGCGGACGCGGCCCGCGTCCTGCGAGGCGATGTCGAACGACCCCTCGTTGACGACCGCCGGCGTGAACCAGTGGTCGAGGTCGAACGGGTCGCCCTTCTTGAAGAAGATCGAGAACTGGCCGCCTTCCGGGCCGAGCCAAAAGCGGTCCTCGCCGCCGAAGGCATTCATGTGAGGGTTGTTGACCCCGGAGGCGATGAGCTCGCGGTTGATCCAGCCGAAGCTCAGGCCCTCGGGCCCTGCGGCCGTGCTGGTCATGACCCGTCCCTGGAGGTCGGGATTGACGGCCACCTCGGCCTGGCCGCCGGCGCCGCTGAGCACGACGACCTTGGTGTTCGCCTTGAGGAAGGCCAGATCGTCCTTGAACAGGATCCCTTCGGGCGCCTTGGCCGGTTTGGCGCAAGCCGCCGCGATGGCCAGGATGACGAGTGTCACGCCGATGCCGTATCTCATGGGGGCCTCCTTATTTGCCGTGGCTCTCGACGAGCTTGCCGGCGAACCAGCTCCAGATACCCTTGTTGAACTCGACGCTCGGCGGCGTCCCCTCGAGGATGGCCAGGAAGCTCGTGGGCGTGTCACCCGGCTTCTGGCGGTGCCGAGGCTCGGCGTCGAAGAGGAGCGGATGCTCGGGATGGAACTGGATGCCGAGAACGTTGGGGTATTTCTTGTGCCCGACGGCCTCGACGATCCGGCCGTCCCGCGAGCTGGCGATGGCCACGAGCCCCAGGCCCATCTTCTCGAGCGCCTGGTGATGCGAGCTGAGGATGCGGGGGTGGTCGGACGACTTGAAGCCCATGGCCTTGACGAACAGGCCGTTGTCGCCGAGCTGGAGCGAGTGGAAGTTGTAGCCCATGAGCTTGTCGAGCGGGAAGAGGTGCCGGTAGGGATTGTTGTGCCACTGCTCCGGGCCGAGGGCGATCACGTCCTCGACCGTCGTCTTGCCGTAGGCCTCGGTCCAGATGTCCTGGACGAGCGTCCCGCCGGTGCCGACGTTGAGCGTCTGGAAGCCCAGGCAGATGCCGAGGACCGGGAAGCCCGGACGCCCTTCGAGGAGCGGCGCGAACTTCTCGTCCTGGAACCCGCCGAGCAGATGGAAGACCGCCGACGCCTCGAGATAGTGGCGGTAGGGGTCGCTGATGTCCGTCAGCAGGAGCGTCTTCTCGCCGAAGACCGAGGGCGGGATGTCGGGCCCGCCGAAGAAGATGACGCCGTCGGACTTCTTGACGATCTGGTCGAATTCGGGCGTGCAGGCGTTTGTCTTGAACAGGACGGGCTCGCTGATCTCGGCCTTGACGACGTGGAACTTGAACCAGTCGAGGCCGTTCTCCCGGACGTATTTCCGGCTCGCGGCGAAGTCGCCCGTCTGCCGCTCGTGATAGACGCCGACGACGGTCAGGTCCGGGATGTCGATGACGCCGTTCTTGCGCAGCGTGGCCAGGGCGCGGATGTTGAACGTCTCGGGATTGAAGATGACCAGGCGGACGCCCCCGCCGCCCGCTGCGATGCCGTCGAGGTAGCGGTCGGGGTCGGGGGTCTGGCCGGCGAGGGGCGCGACGGCGGCCATGGCCAGTGCGAGAGCGAGGGCGAGAGCGAGTGCGAGAGTCCTTTTCAAGGTGCACCTCCGCGAGGATCGGATCTTCTCCGGGCCATTATATGCGCATCCTCCTCGCCCCTGCAACCGGCGGCGCCCACGGGCGGCCGACGCGCGTGCTATAATGGGGCGTCACCCACGACTCAAAATGCGAAAGAGACGAAGGGACGGAGCGGCCGTCGTGAAACCGGCCGGCGTCGAAACGGCGGTCGAGCGCTATGCGGGATACAAAGGCGACGAAACGCCCCGGGCCGTCATCTTCGACGGCATGCGACTGGAAGTCATCGAGATCCTCCTCCGGAAGCGGGTCCTCGACCCAGCGTCAAGCCGGATACGGGACATCTGGCGATGCCGCCTGGCGGACGGCCGGCAGGTCGTCGTCGAGCGGCTCGACGGCGAGACCTGGCGCGTTTCCGCCGCGGCCTGAACGACCCCTCTCCGGAAGATTTTTTTTCCCCCCCGGGGGGAACCTTTCGTCCTTCCGGTTCGTCAGACACAAGGGAGGACGGAGCGAGTCTCCGCCCGGCTCCGACGAAGGCCTCTGAAAGAGCTCATGAACATGAAGAGACGATTGACGGCCGCCGTTCTGGCTTTGACGCTGGTTCCCGCCGCCTGGACCGCCGTCACGCCCGCCCGGACCTCCGCCGCGAGCAAAGAACCTCTCCAGATCCCCCATCTGTCCAAGGCCCCCAAGATCGACGGTGTCCTCGACAATCCCATCTGGGAGAACGAGGCCCTCAAGATCGAGGACTTCATCCAGCTCTCGCCCAAGGAAAACGGCGTCCCGACGGAACGGACGGTGGCCTACTTCGGCTATGACGAGAAGAACCTCTACGTCGCCTTCCGGGCCTTCGACTCCCAGGCCTCCAAGGTCCGCTGCTCGATCACCAAGCGTGACGGCTGCCTGGAGGACGACTGGGTCATGATCATGCTCGACACCTTCAACGAGAAGCGCCGGGCCTTCACCTTCGCCCTCAACCCCGCCGGCGTCCAGATGGACTTCATGCGGGTCGAGGAGGGCGGCAACGACAACATGGATGACAGCTGGGACACCGTCTTCTTCTCCGACGGCAAGGTCGACGCGGGGGGCTACACCGTCGAAGCGGCCATTCCCTTCAAGAGTCTGCGCTTCCCGGACGAGGTTCTCAAGACCTGGAACATCGTCCTCGCGCGCAACCTCCCCCGCACCGGGGAGATCATCATGTACCCCCAGTACTCGCGCGACATCCCGGGGCTCCTCTCCAACGGCCGGCAACTCATCATCCAGGGCGCCGTCGAGCGCAGCCGCAACGTCGAGGTCATGCCCTTCGTGACCTCCCTCCAGAGGCAGGGGGAGAAGCTCGACGTCCAGCCCGGGGCCAACTTCAAGCTCGGCCTGAGCTCGAACACGACCCTCGACCTGACGGCCAACCCGGATTTCAGCCAGATCGAGGCGGACGAACCCCAGATCGACTACAACCTGAGGTACGCCCTGCGCTACAACGAGAAGAGGCCCTTCTTTCTCGAGGGCATGGAGATCTTCAGCTCGCCCGAGATCGAGACCGTCTACACCCGCCAGATCACCGACCCGATCTTCGGGGCCAAGGCCTCCGGCAAGAGCGGCCGCTTCACCTACGGCCTGCTCTCCGCCTACGACATGCACCCCGCCGAAAGCCTCTGGGAGATCCCCACCGGCGCCCCCGCGACCGATGCCCGGGCCTTCTCCAACGTCTTCCGGACGAAGGCCGACGTCGGTTCGGGATCCTATGTCGGCATCACCTTGACGGACAAGGAGCTCGGCGGCGGCAACTGGAGCCGCCTCGGCGGCGTCGACGGACAGCTCCGTTTCAAGAACCGAGTCTTTTTCAGCTTCCAGGTCCTGGGCTCGAAAGCGAGCGCGGACGGCGAGCGGACGTCCTTCGCGCCGGGCCTCTACGCCGATCTTTTCTACACAACCAAACGCTGGACCTTCGGCGGCTATTACATGGCCATGCATCCCGACTTCCAGGCGTCGCTCGGCTTCGTCAACCGGACCGATTACCGCACTACCGGCGCCTACGCTTCGTTCCGCCTCTATCCCGATAAAAAATATCTCAACCAGGTCCAGTTCCGGATCCAAGCCGGGAAGCGCATCGGCTACGCCGACAGCATCACCCAGGACACCTGGATCAGGCCCCAGATCCAACTCCGCTTGACCGAGTTCAACCAGATCTTCCTCATGTATGAGGCCGGGCTCGAGCGCTTCGCGAACGTCGAGTTCAAGAAGCAGGTCTTCTCGATCGAGTCCCAGTTCACGTTCATCAGCTGGATGCCCGTCAACTTCTTTTTCGAGACCGGCGACAGCATCAACTATGATCCCGAGGACGCCTTTCTCGGGTACCACAACACCTACGGCGTGATGGCCACCTTCAAGCCCAGCAAGCGCCTCCAGCTCGGCGTCGATTTGAACAAGGAGACCTTCTGGCGCTCGGCCGGCGGGGAGCGGCTCTGGGACTACAACGTCGTCCGCCAGCGGACGACCTACCAGTTCAGCAAGACCGTTTCGTTCCGGGCGATCGTCGACTACAACTTCTTCTACAAGGAAGCCTTCGGCAGCCTCCTGGCGAGCTGGGTGCTCCGCCCCGGGACCGTCTTCTTCCTCGGCTTCGACAACAACTACCTCCGCGACGCGTACGGCCGCCTCATCCGGGACAACTATAACGTCTTCATCAAGTTCTCCTACTGGTGGCGCCTTTAAAACGGTGACACGCCTTTAAAACGGTGACACACAACTAAATACACTTAATTATCAGGCCGCCCCTATCATGCAGGTCCTTCTCTGAATTAAGTGTATTTAGTTGTGTGTCACCGAATCAGGTGCTAAGATGGCCGGGGGTCGGCCATGGCCAAATACCGCTGCCGCATCTGCCATTTCGTTTACAGCGAGAAGATCGAGGGCATCTTCTTCGACGATCTCTTCGGCGACTGGATTTGCCCGGTCTGCGGCGCGCCCAAGTCCGAGTTCGAACG
>JBAVUQ010000039.1:0-11462 GCA_049696855.1 Candidatus Aminicenantales bacterium | reverse complement strand
GGCTTGGAGATGGCCGCCTGCTTTTCAGGCCCTTTCTTCGCCGTCTTCGGCTTGTCCACGGGATGGGTTATGGAGCTCTTGGGTTCGGGCTTGAGCTTGGAGGCAACGGTCAGGTCGCGCAGGGCCGGCTTCTTCGCCGCGGGCAGGGGTTCGGTCTTGGCGACCATCGTCCCGCCGCCCCCGGCCGGGGCCCCGCCCGTGCCGCCCCCGCCGCCCATGAAATTGACGTACTGGACGAGGCCCTTCGGCTGGGAGCGCGAGAAGGACGGCGAGACAACGATGAGGACGACGAGGCCGACGTGGAGCAAGGCCGACACGACGACGGCCCGCTTGAACGCCTTCGGCAGGGCCATGCGTGCGGGGCTCATTTCCTCTTGTCTTTGACGTCGATGGGTTCCGTGATGACCCCGACGATCTCGACCCCCGCCTTCTTGGTGATGTCCATGACGCGGACGCCGACGCCCCAGGGCACGTCCTTGTCGATCTGGAGATAGACGACCTTTTTCGGCTTGTTGACGAAGTATTCCGTCAGGCGGCGCTCGAGGAGGTTGATGTTGATCGTCGAGTCGCCGATGTGGACGTACTGGTCCTTGGTGACGGTCAGGGTCAGACCCTCCTCGGCCGGCTTGGTATCGGTCTCGGCCTGAGGCAGGTTGATGCCGATGCCCGACTGCATCATCGGCGCGGTGATCATGAAGATCACGAGCAGGACCAGCATGACGTCGATGAACGGCGTGACGTTGATCTCCGACATGTGGGTGCCGAGCTGCCTCCGGCGCGAGGCGCCCGACCGCAGGCCTTGCGTGCTAAGAGCCATGGAGCCTCTCGGCGATGCTCAGAAACTCGTAGGAGAAGTCCTCCATGTCGGCAATGAGGTCCTTGATCCGGCCGAGGAAGTAGTTGTAGGCGATGACCGCGGGAACGGCGGCGAAGAGGCCGACGGCCGTGGCGATCAGGGCCTCGGAAATGCCTGGAGCGACCGTCTGGAGGCTGGCCGAGCGCATGGCCCCGATCCGGAAGAAGGAGATCATGATGCCCCAGACCGTCCCGAAGAGGCCGATGAACGGCGAGACGCTGCCGGTCGTGGCCAGGAAGAACATCATCTTTTCGAGCCGCGAGATCTCGGCGTTGGAGGCCTTGAGCAGGGCCCGGTTGAGGCTCTCGGTCTTCTCGCCGGTCCAGCCGTTCTCGCCCGTCGACTTCGACTGGTAGGCCAGCTCCTTGTTGCCGGCCAGGAAGATGACCGCCAGGGGGCTGGCCCGGAGCCTCTTGGCGGCCTCGTTGACCTCGGACAGGCTTTTGCTCCGGCGGAAGGCTTCGAGGAAGCGGTCCGACTGCCGGTCGGCGCTCTTGAGGGTCTTGAGCTTGAAGAAGATGATGGCCCAGGAGAAAACGGAGAAGAAGACGAGGAGCAGGAGGATCAGCTGGACGACGATGTCGGCGTCGGCGATGATTTTGAAGATGTTGATATTCATGATAATCCGAGGAAAAAAGTAGCACACGCCCCGGCATCTGTCAAATGAGCGCCTTGAAGGCCGGCCGCTTTTCAGGTTATATTCCGGTCATGATTTGCGCCGAGCGCCGGAGCGGGGCGGCCGGAGGGACATGACGGCCTGGGACAAGTTCAAGAAGGCCATCATCGGCGGGGAGAAGGACGTCCGCGACCCGCGGATCTTCCACCGGCTCTCGCTCATCGCCTTCTTCGCCTGGGTCGGGCTCGGCGCGGATGGGCTGAGCTCGGCGAACTACGGCCCGCCGGAGGCCTTCCTGTCGCTCGGCGACCACCGGCACCTGGCCCTCTACCTGGCCGTCATGACCGCGCTCACGGTCATCACCATCTCGGCGAGCTATTCCCAGATCATCGAGCTCTTCCCGACGGGCGGCGGCGGCTACGTCGTGGCCACCAAGCTCCTCGGGCCGGCCTTCGGGCTCGTCTCGGGCTGCGCCCTGGTCGTCGACTACATGCTGACGATCAGCATCTCCATCTCGAGCGGCGTCGAGGCCGTGCTGAGCTTCCTGCCTCCGGGCTACTTCCAGTACAAGCTGACCTTGATCCTGCTCATCACGCTCAGCCTCGTCCTGCTCAACCTCAGGGGCGTGAAGGAATCGGTGGCCACCCTGACGCCGATCTTCCTCTTCTTCTTCATCTCCCACGTGGGCCTCATCCTCTACGGGATCTTCTCCCACGTGTCGGCGACGCCGACCCTGTTCGTCGACACCCTCCGCGAGACGCGGCAGGGGATCCAGCAGCTCGGCTTCGGGGCCATGGCCTTCATCCTGCTGCGGGGTTACAGCCTCGGGGCCGGCACGTACACGGGCATCGAGGCCGTTTCGAACGGGCTGCAGATCCTGCGCCCGCCCCAGGTGAAGACGGGCAAGAAGACCATGGCCCTGATGGCCGCCTCGCTGTCCTTCACCGCCGGCGGCCTGCTCATCTGCTACCTGCTGGCCAACGTTCAGCACGTCGCCGGCAAGACCCTGAACGCCTCCCTCATCGAAACGCTCATCGGGACCTGGACGATCGCCGGCTTCCCGCTCGGCGTGTGGCTCCTCGGGATCATCCTGGTCTCGGAAGGCGCGATCCTCTTCGTCGCTGCGCAGACGGGCTTCATCGACGGGCCGCGGGTCCTCGGGAACATGGCCATCGACTCCTGGGTGCCCAACCGCTTCATGCACCTCTCGGAGCGACTCGTCGTCCAGAACGGCATCCTGTTCATGGGCCTGGCCTCGATCCTCATCCTCGTCTTCACGAGGGGGTCGGTCCAAACCCTCATCGTCATGTACAGCATCAACGTCTTCATCACTTTCTCCCTGTCCCAGCTCGGCATGTGCATCCATTGGGTGAAGACGCGGGTCCCCCACCGGGGCAAAAAGTTCGCCGTCAACTTCATCGGGCTCTTGATGTCCCTGTCGATCCTGGGCGTGACGGTCGTGATCAAGTTCAAGGAGGGCGGCTGGATCACCCTGGTCATCACCCTGTCGTTCATCGCCGTCTGCGTCCTCATCCGCAGGCATTACGGCAAGGTCAAGGACATGATGAAGCGCCTGGACGACGTCATGGTCCAGGTCCAGCAGATGACGGGGAAGCACGAGCCTCCGGCCCGCGACGGAGCGGCGCCGACGGCTGTCCTCTTCGTCCGGAACTTCGGCGGGCTGGGCATCCATTCGTTCCTCAACATCCACCGCATCTTTCCGAACTACTTCAAGAACTTCGTCTTCATCTCCATCGGGGTCGTGGACTGGCAGAGCTTCAAGGGCGCCGAGGAAGTCAAGAACCTCGAGAGCCACATCACCGACGAGCTCAAGAAGTACGTCCGCATGGCCAACGACTTCGGTTTCTATGGCGAGGCCATCCATTCCGTCGACATCGACACGCTCGAGGTCGTCAAGGAGCGCTGCGAGGAGATCCAGCGCAAGTACAACAAGGCCGTCTTTTTCGTCGGCAAGCTCGTGTTCGAGGAGGAGAACCTGGTCACCCGGCTCCTCCACAACCAGACGGCTTACAGCATCCAGCGCATCCTTCAGTTCAAGGGCATCCCCTCGATCATCCTGCCGATCCGGGTCATCAAGACGGTCAAATAAGAAGGGGTCAAACCTTAATTCTTATAATTTTCGCCGCGGGAACCGCGCCGCTCGGCCGAAAATTATAAGAATTAAGGTTTGACCCCTTCTTCGGGTTTGACCCCTTCTTAATTGACCAGGGGGGAGCGGGGGGAGTCGAGGCCGAGGAGGCCCTGGAGGATGGCCCGGGCGACCTTCTTGGCCTCCTTGCCGCTCTCGTTCGTGGCCCCGACGCACGAGGGACAGCCGTCCCGGCAGGGGCAGGCTTCGAGCGTCTTCAGGGCGTGATCGAGGAGCTTCGCCTCCAGGGCGAAGAGCGAGGGGCTGAGGCCGATGCCGCCCGGATAGTTGTCGTAGATGAAGATGTTCGGCTCGAAATCCGGGTCCATGACGACGGGCATCTCGTCCTGGCCCTGGCCGCCCGGCCGCGCCTGGGGGGCCAGCAGCCTGACCGGTTCGCCCGAGGTGTTGTCGCCGATCGAAACGCCGACGTCGTGGAGGTCGCACATCATGAAGAGGGGCGAGACGTGGTGGATGAGGTAGGCCAGGCCGAACAGGCCGTTGACCCTCTGCTCGGCCGGGTAGGGGATGGCCTGCATGAGCGCCGAGGGCACGGTCAGCCAGTAGGCGGTCGTGTGCATCTCGTTCTGGGGCAGCTGGAGGTCGCCCGCGCCGACGTTCTCCATGGTGTGGAACTTGATCTTCTTGAACCCGACGACCTGCGTCGCCACGTGGACCTCGCCGTGGGAGACGCGGCCCGTCCCGGCCTCGATCGCCTTCTTGTCGAAGACGTCGAGGATGGTGATCTTGGTGTAATCGATGGCGTCGGTGTAGTAGTCGATGTCGGTCTTCTTGACGTAGGCCTTGCGCTCCTCGAAGTCGAGCTTCTCGACGAAATATTGCTCGCCCTCGACGATGTAGATGGCCTTGGGATGCAGGGCCGTGAGCGCCGAGGTGAAGTCGACCTCGGCGATGACCCGGGCCTCGCCGGTGATGTCGACGACGACGAAATTGTCCGAGCTGATGCTGCGCAGGCTGATGGCGTCGGCCGGGTAGGCTTCCGAGGTGAAGAACCACTTGTCCTGGGAGTGGTGGAGGATCTTGTCCTCCTCGAGGAAGTTGAGGATCTCCGCGATCTCGGCCCGGCCGAACTTCTCGCCGTCCTCGAAGGGCAGTTCGAACGCGGCGCACTCGATGTGGCTGATGAGAATGGACAGGTTGTCCGGGTTGATGAGGGCCATCTCCGGCGACTTGGAGAAGAAATACTCCGGGTTGTTGATGATGAACTGGTCGAGGGGCGAGCTCGTGGCCACCAGCACGGCCGCCGACAGGCCCGTCTTCCGCCCGGCGCGCCCGGCCCTCTGCCAGGTGCTGGCGATCGTCCCCGGGTAGCCGGCGAGCACGGCCACGTCGAGCGTCCCGATGTCGATGCCGAGCTCGAGGGCGTTGGTCGAGACGACGCCCAGGATCTCGCCCGTCCGCAGGCCCTTCTCGATCTCCCGCCGCTTGAGCGGCAGGTAGCCGCCGCGGTAGCCGCGGATGAGCCCCTCCTTCTGGATGTTCGTCTCGATGTCTTCCTTGAGGTAGGTCAGCAGGACCTCGGTGATGAGCCGGCTCCCGGCGAAGACGATCGTCTGCAGCCCGTTCCGGAGGAAGATCGAGGCGACGCGCCGCGACTCGTTGACGTAGGAGCGGCGGATGCCCAGGGCCGCGTTGACCACGGGCGGCGTGTAGAAGACGAAGTACTTGCCGCCCCGCGGCGCCCCGTTGTCGTCGACGAGCGTCACCGGGGCCTCGATCATCTTCTCGGCCATCTCGGCCGGGTTGGCGATCGTCGCCGTGCAGAGGATGAACTGGGGGTCGGCGCCGTAGAACCTGGCGATCCGGCGCAGCCGCCGCAGCACGTTGGCCAGGTGGCTGCCGAAGATGCCGCGGTAGTTGTGCAGCTCGTCGATGACGATGTACTTGAGGTTCTCGAAGAGCTTGATCCACTTGGTGTGATGCGGCAGGATCCCGGCGTGGAGCATGTCCGGGTTGGTCAGGACGATGTGGCCGCGGGCCCGGATGGCCCGGCGAGCGTCCTGGGGCGTGTCGCCGTCATAGGTGAAGACCCGGATCTCCTCGGGCAGGCGCCCGTTGATGTCGTCGAGCTCGGCCTGCTGGTCCTGCGACAGCGCCTTGGTCGGGAAAAGATACAGGGCCCGGGCCGACGGATCCTTCATGATGGCGTCGAGGACCGGCAGGTTGTAGCAGAGCGTTTTGCCCGAGGCCGTCGGCGTCACGACGACGACGTTCTTGCCCTCCTTCAACGCCTCCCAGGTCGAGCGCTGGTGGGAATAGAGCCGCGTGAACCCCTTGGCCTCGAGCGCGGCGCGCAGGGCCGGGTGGACGTCGTCCGGGTAATCCCGGAACGACCCTTCCTGGGCGGGCAGGTGCTTGATGGCCTTGATGGAGTCGCTCTTGTAGCCGAAATCCTTGAGCAGCTCGAGCGACCTGAGGATCTTCTCTTCGTTGGACATGGGGCCCTTTCATCCTAACGAAATCGTTCCCGCCGGTCAACAAAGAGAGGCTGCCACATCGATTTCCGAAAACCTTCATCATGGACTTCCTAACTAGCTTGACCTCATTTATTCATTTCAGTATGCTTGGGCAAGTCGAATAAGGGGAATGGGACTTGAAGTGCCCGAAGTGTCACACCGATAATCCCGACACCTCCAGGTTTTGCGGCAGTTGCGCCACGCTCCTGAGTTCCGATGGGCAGCCGCCTGACTCCTTAACAAAAACCCTCCAAACACCTGCCCACGTCCTGTCAAAGGACAGCATCATCGCCGGGAAGTACCGGATCATCGAGGAGATCGGCCGGGGTGGCATGGGGGTCGTCTACAAGACCGAAGACATCAAGCTCAAGCGGCCAGTGGCCCTTAAATTCCTTCCGCACCAGTGGGTATCGGACCCGGATGCTCGGGAACGGTTCGTTCAGGAAGCCCGGGCAGCCTCAGCCCTCGATCATCCCAACATCTGCAACATTTACGAGATCGGCGAGGCCGAAGACGGCCGGATGTACATCGCCATGGCCTGCTACGAAGGCGAGAGCTTGAGGGACAAGATCAAGCGCGGCCCCCTGAAGCAGGAAGAAGCCGTGGGAATCGCCATCCAGGCGGCCACCGGGATGACGAAAGCCCATCAGAAAGGCATCGTCCATCGTGACCTAAAGCCGGCTAATCTCCTTATCACGACCGACGGCGTTGTGAAAGTCGTGGACTTCGGCTTGGTGAAGCTCGCCGGCCAGGTTAAGCTGACCCGTGAGGGCACAACGGTGGGAACAGTCGCCTACATGTCTCCGGAGCAGGCGAAGGGGGAAACCGTCGACCAGCGCACCGACATCTGGTCCCTGGGGATCGTCCTCTACGAAATGCTCTCAGGGGTCCTCCCGTTCAAGGGGGATTACGAGCAGACGCTGATCCATTCGATCCTGCAGCAGGAACCGGAGCGGCTGGCGAGACTGCGGAAGGACCTTCCCCCTGGCCTTGAAAATATCATCTTCAAGGCGTTGTCAAAGAAGCCCTCCGACCGATACCAAACGATGGAGGAACTACTGGAGGACCTCCAGTCGGTCGCCGAAGGCCTGAAGCCGGTTCGGGCCGCCTCGATTATCTTCCGCGGTCGGGTTATGGGAGTCAAAAAAGTCTATGCTTATCCGGTGATGACGGGAATTTTGATTCTGGCCATCGTAGCGTGGCTTTTAATCTTCCCCAAGCGCACCCAGGCCTTCGATTCCATCGCCGTGCTGCCTATTGAACACGTATCTGGCGATGCGGACCAGGAAGCCTTCTGCGACGGCGTACATCAGGAGCTGATCACCCGGCTGTCGAGCATCAGGGCGTTTAAGAAGGTCATCGCAAAAAGCACGATGATGACTTTCATGGGCACCAAAAAGAAAAGTTCGGAAATCGCCAAGGAGCTGAAAGTATCGGCCATCGTTTCGGTCTCCGCGAGCCGTTCGGGCGATAAAGTCCGGATAAGATTCGAAGTGATCGATGGGCTGAGCGACAAGCAGATTTCGGGAGAAAATTTCGACGGGGAGTTTCGCGATATTTTGAATTTGGAGAGCGAGGCGGCGATGGCCATTGCTCGCAAGATACAGGCATCTCTGTCGCCCGAAGAGACCGAGTCGCTGACGAAGAAAAGACCCGTCAACCCGGATGCCTATGACCTTTACCTCAAAGCCATGCTCATCGTGGATGCTTCTTACGGGTTCAGAGAATCAATAGAGAAAAGCCTTCAATATTTCGAGCAGGCCATCAAGATCGACCAGGACTTCGCCTTGGGCTATGCGGGCATGGCGTGGGCTTACGATAACCTATGTTTGCAGATCTCTCCCCGTGAAGCCTGGCCAAAAGCTAAAGTGGCAGCCGAGAAGGCCCTGAGCCTGGATGATTCCCTGGTCCTGGCGCATGTTGTGCTTGGGGACATGAAGACCTTTTACGAATGGGACTGGGAAGGCGGGGAAAAAGCGTATCGCCGTGCTCTCGAGCTCAATCCCAATTATGCCTATGCCTATAACGATTTTGCGATTCTCCTCGACGCATTGGGAAAGGATGACGAGGCCGTCCGTCAAGCCGAACGGGCTTTAGAGCTCGACCCAAATTCCATGATGATCAGGGAAAATGCTTCGCTTGTCTTTAATTCTGCTGGCCAGTATGACAAGGCGATTTTTTTGAACAAAAAATATCAGGCTCTTTATCCCGGAGAATTTTTGAGCAGCTGGATATTGATGGATTCCTATCATGCCCAGGGGATGGACGCGGAAGCCGCCGTCGAAGCTCGAAAGCTGCTTGAAATCTCAACCACCCAGTCCCCGGACTTTAGCCTTCAGGCTATATGTTATGCCATACTGGCCGATAAATCGAAAAGTCTGGCGGCCATTGACAATATGCTCAAACAAGGGGTTGGGTCAGAGGATCCTCTATTGATGCCGATGGTTTATGCCGTACTCGGAGATAAAGATAAGGCCTTCGAAATCTTGGGAAAGCAGTTTGAATACAGACACCCCAATTGGGTGGGTATTCATAACCTTTTCAAAACAACCATTCTTCGGGAGGACGCCAGGTCTTCGGTTTTCCTCAGGAGAATGGGACTCGAGAAATAAGATCGACAAATACCGGACACTGGAGGCAAGTTGAACAAACTTGTTAAAAGCCTCTGCTGTTGTGCGCTTTTGCTTCTCCTCTCCAGCGTCCTCGGCGCCGAACAGACCGGAGAGATCCGGGGGAAGATAACGGATGACAAAGGCGAGATCTTGCCCGGCGTCTCCATCACAGCCACGAGCCCGAGCCTCCAGGGGATGCGAACGGCCCTCTCCGACAGAAACGGGAATTTCCGCCTGCCACTCCTTCCTGTCGGAACATATTCACTGACATTCGAGCTCGGAGGATTCGAAAAATTGTCGATTTCGGCCCAGGATGTCCGTCTCGGATTCGCCGTTGACATCTCGATTAAACTCAAGCCGGCCGCCGTCAAGGAAGAAGTCACCGTCACGGCGGCGGCGCCTTTGATCGATAAGACCAAGACCGACACAAGCTATCGCTTGAACAGCGATGAGCTCACGCGTGTTCCGATCCAGTCGAGGACCATCTCCGAAGTCGTGGGCCTGACCCCGGGAGTGACCGGGGTGAGGTCCAATACGATTTCAGGTGCGTCGGAGACAGGCTTGCCCAGTTTTCGCGGAGAAGGGGATGCCGGGAATAACTGGCTTGTCGACGGCCTCTCCGGAAGGGGCGGGATCTTCGATCCTGGAGTTCAAGTCAACTACGACGCCTGGGAGGAGGTCCAGATCATATCGGACGGATTCACTCCGGAAATGGGCCAGGCGCTGGGCGGCTTCATCAATATCGTGACAAAATCCGGGGGCAACGATTTCCACGGAGAGCTGGGCGGCTTGATCAGGAGCCAGCATCTTCGAGCCGAGCGCCAAGAGCAGCTCTCTCTAGGAACCATGCCAGACACGTCCCTGTCGCAGTATTTCGGCAATCTCGGGGGCCCGATTGTAAGAGACAAGTTGTGGTTCTTCCTTTCCGGCAACTATTTCGGGACGCTGGATCAATCAACAGAGCAGACGGTCGGCTGGCTGACGATCCCTTCCGGGGAGCGCCGGGTTCGGACGAACAACGTCTTCGGGAAGGTCACTTTCACCCCCTGGAAGAGCCACACGATTTCGTTGGGCGGGACTCTGGACAAGTCCCTCAGCCAAAGCGGCGGCATCGGTGTTCCGGAAACTTATCAAGTTTCTTCCTATACCAATTCATTTTATCGGCTAAATTATCAGGGCATCCTTTCCCAGAACACTCTCTTGACTGCGGCCTGGGGCCAGAACCGGCGAAAAAACGACATCCGGCCGCTGAGCGGTGATTATGGGACACCCTCTTATTATTGGCTGGACATCGCCCAGACGACAAACAATAGCTTGGGGGGATCCGCGGCAAGCGAATGGAAGTCCGAGCTTACGGTTAATTTAACCCAATACTTCGATCTCAAGAAATGGGGCAGCCACGAGCTCAAGGCCGGATTCAGCTATTCCAAAAACGGAACTAACGGGATCGGCAGAGGGAGTGGGAGCGACAGCGATCCCTGGCCGGGAGATGGGTTCGATGATGGCGTGTCGATCACTTGGGCGGCTCCCGGAATTCCCATCCAATTAAACGAATGGGCGGATATTCCCTACAGGGATTCGACCCAAGGCATCGGTTTGTATGTCCAGGATAGTGTCTCGGTAGGGCGTTTCTCCTTCATGCTTGGTCTGAGGTCGGACACCCAAAGGATTTTCAATAATGTGGGAGAAGTCGCCTGGAGTTGGGACCTGGGCGATTTCATTCAGCCGAGGGCGTCGGCAACCCTTGACCTGACCGGGGACGGACGGAACGTCCTCAAGTTCGGCTATGGCCGGTTCGCCATACCTATCTCCATGGGCGCCTTGGCCGGCCTTATCAATACGACGAGTGTCATGGGCTTCAGACTCTACGAGTGGCTCGGGCCTCAGGACCCGACCGATTCCCAGCTGATAAATCCCGCCAATTGGGGCTTCATTTTTGAATGGAGTTCCGTGGCGGCTCCCGAGCAGGTCGATCCCGGATTAAGGCCCAATAAGGCCGATAAGTATCTCCTCGAATTCGATCGGCAACTGGGACAGAATTGGGCCCTCAAGATCAGGGGAGTCTATTCGCGGTCAAACAACCTCCTTGACGATATTGGTGTTTATGATCCGGAGATCTCCGGCAGTGTTAGGTACGTGTTCACCAATGTTGCGATTAAAAGAAGGGATTATAAGGCCCTCGAATTCGAGCTCAACGGGCGTATCGCCGGCCGCTTCATGCTGAATGCCTCTTATACCTGGTCTCAGGCTAAAGGGACGAATACGGGTAATTCGCTTGAGAGCTATGGTTGGGGGGGGGGCTATGTTGACCCCTATGATTGGAGCTTTTTTGGCAACCGTCCCGTGGTGCCGGACGGGGCCCCGGATAAAGACATCCTAGACTCGCTTTATTTTGGCCTGGGCGGGGCGGGCTTTGGAGACGATGGCTGGTATGGATTCCTCCCCTACAGCGTGGATTATATCGTTAAGGTCCTCGGAACCTATTTGGCGCCATACGGTGTGACAATTTCTTCCAATATCGAATTCCTCTCGGGATATCATTGGGAGAAAAAAGGCTGGTCGGAAATGGGTTTCTTCTGCCTATTTCCCGAGGGCCGGGGCGCGAGAACAACCCCCGCGCACATGTATGTGGACTTGGCGGTTGAAAAGGACTTCCGTTTGAAAAGAGGTATGACGTTAATCCTCGGGATCAACGCCTATAATCTCCTGAACAGCCAGCAGCCGGTAGCCTTTGCCAAGGAAGACAATGAAC
>JBAVUQ010000038.1:0-46719 GCA_049696855.1 Candidatus Aminicenantales bacterium | reverse complement strand
CCGCGGAGATCGACCGCCTCCTGAGACTCGGGGCCGACGACGTCATCCCGGAAGAGTTCGAGACCTCGATCGAGATCTTCACCCGCGTCCTCGAAAGGTACCACGTGCCGCGCAACGTGGTCGAGGCTGAAGTGAAGGTGCTCCGCGGCGAGTGCTACGGCATGTTGCGGGGCGCCTGCGCCGCCATCCGTCCGGTGACCGAGAGGATCGCCGACCTGCTCGCGGCCGGGACGGCCGAGACCTATTTCATCGGACGGGGTGCCTGGCCGGCCGGGCAGACGCTCGGAGACCTCGACCTGCGGGGCAAGACCGGGGCCACGGTCATCGCCGTCGTCCGCGGCGAGGAATCCTCCACCAGCCCGGGGGCGGATTTCAAGATCGAAGAACAGGATACGCTGGTCCTCGTGGCCAGCCACCGCGATATCGACAGAGCCTTCGCCTACCTCGCCACCGGGGAATCGGTCGAGGCGTCGCCTCCCTTCCGCCGCTGGCCGTCGCTCCTGCTCGTGGGTCCGACGGGCTCGGGCAAGACCCCTTTTGGCGCCGAGATCGAGCGGCGAGGGCTTCAGGGCCGGCGCTGTCTCCATTTCGACTTCGGGGCCAGCCTCCGGGCGGCCGCCGACCGGTCCGGGGAATACGGGCTCACCGCACAGGAGATGGAGGCGGTCCGCGCCTCGCTCGCTTCGGGGGCCCTGTTCGAAGACAGGGACATGCCGATGATCGTCAGGATCTTGAGCGGGTTCGCGGCGAGGCGCCTCCTGACGCCGGACACGCTTCTCGTCCTCAACGGGCTGCCGCGGCATCGGAGTCAGGCCGAGGCCCTCGCTCCGATCGTGTCCGTCGAGAGGGTCGTCTCGCTCGAGGCGGATGCGGCCGTCATCCGGGAAAGGATCCGCCTGGACACGGGCGGGGACCGGACGGGCAGGGGAGACGACGCGCTCGAGGCGGTCTCCCGTCGCCTGGCCGTTTTCGCGGAACGGACCGAGCCGCTGCTCGATTTCTACCGCGAGCGCGGCGTCCCGGTCACGCGGGTCGCGGTGACCGCCGCGATGACCGCCTCGGAGATGTACGACGAGCTCGAGCGCGCGATCAGAGAAGAGTAGAGCCGGCCTATCCCGAGCCGGAAGAATTCGGTTGACAGCCGCGCCGCCGCAATCATACAGTCATATTTCGGTAAGAATCGGACAGGAGGTCCCCATGGTTCGTTCCCGCTGGACAAGGATCATCGGCTGCGGCTTCGTCTTCGCCCTGGCGCTGGCCGCGGCCTTCACCGTCTTCGCGGCGCGTCCGGACGACACCCCGCTCGGCACGGCCGCCAAAGCCTGGGTCGAGGATCCGGACAGCTGCACGTCGATCCAGGTCGGCCGGCTGGCCACGGTCGACGGTTCGGTCATCACCTGCCACACCTGCGACGGGCCTTACAGGCAATGGCTCAACATCGTCCCCCATCAGAAATGGCCGGACAATTCGATGGCCAAGATCTACTCCGGCAAGATGCACACGGAGACGACGACCGACCTCCGGGGAATCGTCCAGACGGGCGAGATCCCCCAGGTCGCCGAGACCTACCGCTTCCTGAACACCGCCTACCCGGCCCTCAACGAGGCCGGCCTGGCCATCGGCGAGACGACGATCGGCGGGCGCCGCGAGCTCGTCAACAACGAAGGCATGTTCATGATCGAGGAGCTCGAGCGGCTCGCCCTCGAGCGCTGCAAGACGGCCCGCGAGGCGATCAAGCTCATCGGCGATCTGGTCAAGCAGTACGGCTACGGCGACTACGGCGAGTGCATCACCATCGCCGACGGCAAAGAAGTCTGGCACTTCGAGATCATGGGCGCCGGACCGCTCGAGAAGGGCTCAGTCTGGGCGGCCGTCCGCATCCCCGACGACCACGTCGGCATCTCGGCCAACATCTCGCGCATCCCCGAGATCGACCTCAAGAACCCCGACCGCTACATGGCCTCCGAGAACGTCTTCCAGGTGGCCCAGGACATGGGCTGGTGGGATCCCAAGAGCGGCAAGCCGTTCAAGTTCTGGGAAGCCTACGGCAGCGGGCGGGGCAAGCCGTTCTCGACGCGCGAGTTCTTCGTCCTCAGCACGCTCGCGCCCTCCCTCAAGCTGAGCATGGACATGCCCGAGCTGCCGTTCTCGGTCAAGCCCGAAAAGAAGCTCTCGGTGCGTGACATCCTGGCCATCTATCGCAATCCGTACGAGGGGACGGACCTCGATATGACCAAGAACATGCCCCTCTTCCCGCAGCAGCAGCGCCGCAGGCCGGGCGAGGCCCCGGCCGCCCAGCCGTCGGCGCCGCAGATGGTCCCGAGCAACATCGTCAGCGCCTGGATGCCCCGGGACATCATGGCCATCGTCAACAACCTCAAGCCCGGGACGATCGTCGGTCAGCGAACCATCCCCATCTCGGGATGCGCCTATGCCACCGTCCTCCAGATCAAGGGCTGGCTGCCGCCCGCCGTCGGGGCGGTTTGCTGGTTCAGCTTCGACAACCCGGCCATGAGCGCCCGCATCCCCATCTTCGCCGGGACGACCGAGCTCCCCCCGAGCTTCGAGATCTGCGCCCAGCACAACTTCCGTCTGGATTCCGCGGCCTGGGCCTTCCGCCGGGCCAACCGCCTGGCCACGCTGAAGTGGGGGATGACCAAGAAGACGATCCAGGGCACGATCGCCGAGTTCGAGGACAAGGCGTTCGCCGACCTGCCGCTAATCGAGAAGAGGGTCCAGGAGATCCTGGCCAGCAAAACCCCGGACAAAGAGCCGTTTACGGTCGAGAGCTATCTGACCAAGTACACCAACGATACGGCCCGCGCCGCAATCCAGAAGTACCTCGAGCTCGGCGACAAGTTCTGGATGCTCATCGCCATGAGCCTCTAGGATCTTGTTTTAGAGGGAGTACTTGTAGAGGTTCAGGCCGGCCGGGAGCTTGACCTTCTCCCTGTAGATATCCCAGTAGTAGGCCTTGGCCTCGGCCAGCTTCGCGTAGAGCGGGTGCCCCGTGTCGGGGACATGGGTGGCCGCGACCTCGTTCTTCTCATCGACGCAGACGAGCTTCTGACAGCGGTTCATGATGCCGGCCGTGCCGATGCTCGCGGCGACGACGAGGTCCCGGTCTTTGACCCGGGAAACCAGCTCGCCGTAGGTGACCTGACGTTCCTCGACCTTGACGCCCATGTCCCGGAGGATGGCCACCATGCCCTGGATCGTGACCGAGGGCAGGATGAGCTCGCTCTCCGGGATCTTGATGATCGTCCCGTCCCGGAGGCCGAACAGGCAGCATGACGAATCCCATTCGGTGATGGTGCGTTCGGCCAGGGGGAGATGGGTCCTGTCGTCGAGGAACAGGGCGGCCGCCGCATGCGGATCGACGTCCTTGGCCGCCTCGAGGGCCTTCAGGCTGACGAGATAGTTGACGCCGAGCTTGAGCCAGCCGGTCTTGTTCAGGCCGACGGCCCGGACGAGATGGGGAATGACGACGCCGGTGAACGGCTCGCCGAGATAATTATCGTAGCTACAGAAGATGGCCCGTACCGCCGGCTGTCCGGGGAAGGTGACCCCCATCGATTGCTCCTCGTCGACCGTGAACGGCCTCAGGTAGCCCTGGAGCCCCTTCTCCGCCATCTCCGCGAGGAAGGGACGGATCGCCGGGTCCTTGAAATACTGGTGGATGATGATGGTCTCAAGCTCATCGACCGAGGGGATGATGTCGGCCTGGGCCTTGCTGAGGTTGAAAGCCATGCCGCGGCGGAGCCTTTCCAGGTTCTTATGCCAATTGAGAAAGTTGACCTCGAGCTTCCCCGCGGCGCCCTTCCGGCAGAAGAAGCGGACGCCTTCAAAACAAAGGAACGTCGCATAGAAGATCGACCGGGAGACGCCGAAGACCTTGGCGTCGGGCTCGAGTATGCCGAACTGCTTTCCGGGAAGGAGATAGCGCATCTGCCGCGGGGCCCATTTCACGCCTTCGAATTTGGCCATTCCTGTCCTCCTTGATCGAGATCCATCCGGCTACTTGACGACCGGCTTCAAGTGCTCGATGAAGTATTCGACCCGCGAGGCCGGATAGCGGGCGAATCCGATGCCGTGCTGCTGCTCGGGGTAGATCATCAGGTCGAACGTCTTGTTCTCCTTGAGCAGGGCCTGGACGAGCTGCATGGTATTGGCGGGGTGGACGTTGTCGTCGACGGCGCCGTGATGGATGAAGAGCTTGCCCTTGAGGGCCTTGGCGTAGGTCAGGCAGGAGCCCTTGTCGTAGCCGTCGGGATTGTCCTGGGGCCGGCGCATGTAGCGCTCCGTGTAGATCGAGTCGTAGTTCCGCCAGTCGGTGACCGGCGCCCCGGCCACGCCGACCTGGAAGACGTCTGGCGCCTTGAGCAGGGCCAGGCAGGTGAAGTAGCCGCCGTAGGAATGGCCGGTGATGCCGACGCGCGTCGTGTCGACGTAGGGCCGCTGGCCCAGGGCCTTGACGAAGGCGACGTGATCCTCGAGCTCGACCTGGCCGAGCTTCATGTAATGGAGGTTCTGGAAGGCCTTGCCCCGGCCCGAGACGCCGCGATAATCGCAGACGGCGACGAGGAAGCCGAGCTGGGCCAGGGCCTGGCTCCCGTCAGTCATCTTGTAGGAATTGCTGACGCCTTTCGAGCCGGGCCCGCCGTAGATCGAGAGGATGAGCGGGTACTTGTCGCTGGGGTCGAAATGGGCCGGGAAGTAGAGCAGGCCGTCGAGGTCATATTGACCGTCGGCCGACTTGAACAGGAAGTGCTCCGGCTTGATCAACTTGAGGTCCAGGAATTCCTTGGTCGGCGTGCCGGCGTTGAGGACCCTCAGGACCTTGCCGTCGGCCTGGTACAGGGTCGACTTCGCGGGCTGGTCGTAGCTCGAGAAAGAATCCGCGTAGTAATCGAAGGTGGGCGAAAGGCTGATCCTGTGCGAACCGGGCTCCTTGGTCATCCGGGCGAAGCCGGAGCCGTCGAGCTTGACCTTGTAGGCGTGGCTCTCGGTGCCGTTCGCCTCGAACCCGCCGAAATAGACGATCCCCCGGGCCTCATCGACCCCCTGGATCGACTGGACAGGGAGCTTGGCGTCGGTCAGCTGTTTGAGAAGCTTGCCCGTGGCCAGGTCGTAGAGGTAGATCTCGCGCCAGCCGCTCCGCTCCGACGTCCAGAGGAAGCGCTGGTTGTCTTTCAGGAAAATGAGGTCGGTCGATTCGTCGATGTAACAGGGATCGGTGTCGGTCAGGAACAGCCGCGTCTTCCCCGTGGCCGGATCGGCCGCGTAGAGCTCGACCTTGTTCTGGAGCCGGTTGAGGCGGTGGTAGGTGAATTCCCGGCCGGCATTGGTCCACTTGCCCCGATAAAGGTAGACATCCAGGTCGTCGCCCGTATCCAGGCGGACGAGCTTCTTCGACGCGATGTCGGCGATGAACAGCCGGACGATCGGGTTGTTCGCGCCCGGCACGGGGTATCCCTGGAGCTCATAGCGCGGCATGGGGGCGACGTCGTGGACGATGGGGTACTTGGCCACAGGGCTCTCGTCGAACTGCATGAAAGCGATTCTCTTCGAGTCGGGCGACCACCAGAAGGCCTCGTATTGTCCCAGCTCTTCCGGGTAGACCCAATCCGGATAGCCGTTACGGAGATCTTCGGTCCCGTCCGTGGTCAGGGTCGTCTCGTTTCCGTCCATGTCCTTGATATAGAGGTTGTAGCTGCGCGTGAAGGCCCGGTATTTGAGGTCGGGCGAGAGAACGTCGCCATAGGACCGGCCGCGGACGCCGGTGATGGACCGCTCCGGCTCATAGGAGTTCAACTTGGCTGTTGCGAGGTCATAGATGAAGACCTTGTTGAAGGCCTGGAACTGGATCTTCTTGCCGTCGTCGAGGTACTGGAAGCGATTGAACACGAGCTTGACCTCCTGGCGGCCGGTCATGGCGTTGACCGCGGCCAGAAGCTTGGCGTCATCGAAGAGAGGCGTCTTCTCGCCGGTGAGGACGTCGGTCCGTTTGAACGTGCCGTCCTCGAAGGCGTAGGTGCCCTTGCCGTCGGGGGTCCAGGCGATGCCGCCGCCGGGGCCGCCGCCGGGCCCGCCCATCATCCTGCGGCCCTCTCGCTGGAGCTTCTCGTAGAGGGCCTTGCCGATGATCTTTTCCTGGGGCAGGGCCTGTCCGACGAAGATGACGGCAAGCAGCAGAACGGTGAGGGCCGCCAGTCTCGAATTCCTTCTCATGGTGTGACTCCTTGATCGTGCCGGTTGTTTGGCGTTCGAACCTGGTTCTTTCGAGAGAAGCCTTATTCTAGGCATTCCGCGGGGTTTCTTCAATCCTTTTCGAGCTTGGCTAAGGCCTCGATGAAGCGTCCGACCGTGGCGGCATTGTCGTAGTGGGCGAAGCTCGTCCGGCAGATGCCTTCGGGGCGGCCGAGGTGCCGGACGACAGCCGCCGAGTAGTGGTTGCCGTCGGCGATCTGGATCGCGGACTCCGTCCAGAGCCTGCGTTTGGCCTCGGTCGCGGTGAGGCCTCCGACGTCGAAGGCGAAGGTCGGGACGCGCTCCCGGGCGCGGGCCGGGTCGGCGAGGCCGAACAGCCGGAAACGGGGCAGGCGGAGGTCCCGGAAACCCTCCAGCACCCGGCGGGTGATCGTCATCTCGTATTCGGCGATCGAGGTCATGGCGGAGCGGAACTTCGAAGCCCTGCTTGGAAAGACCTGATGAGGGTCGGCCGCGACGTCCGCCAGCCAAAGGAGATAATCCAGGGCCGCTCCGAGGGCGGCGACCGAGGCGTTGTTGAGCATGCCCATCTCGAACTTGCCGGGCAAGGCCTCCTTGTTGGTCTCGACCCGATAGGGCCGGAGCCGTTCGAGAATCTCCTCGCGTCCCCAGAGGACGCCCATCATCGGGCCGAAGACCTTGTAGCCCGAGAAGACGAGGAAGTCGATGCCGCTCGCCCGGACATCGAGAACGCCGTGGGGAGCGTGATGGACGGCGTCGACGGCCACGAGGCAGGCGGGAGCCTTGTCGCGCGCCGCGGCCGCGAGCTCCTTCAGGGGCACCAGGGAGCCGTTCCCGTTCGAAGCCGAGGTCACGGCGACGAGCCCGGTCCGGGCGTCGACGAGCGACAGGAGATGCGGCATGTCGAGCGTTCCGTCGCTTGTGAGCCGGGCCCGACGGATCTCGAGGCCCCGGCCTTCACCGAAGACGGTTTCCCAGGGCGAGACGTTGGCCATGTGGTCGAGGTCCGTGACGACGAGGTTCGCGGACGGCCCGAGGACCCCGCGCAGCGCGAAGGCCAGGTCGAAGAGGGCCGCAGTGGAGGACTGGTGGAAGCTGATCTCGCGGCCGGAGCGGGCATGGAGGAAATCGGCGCTGAGGTCGCGCACCCGGGCGTGCAGGGCGGCGGTTTCGGCTTCCCCGGCGACGACGACGCCAGGCATGGGGTTGAGCCGGCCCTGGGCGTCCCGGGCGGCCGCGGCGGCCGTGTCGACCGTCAGGCTCCCGGCGCCCGTATTCAGGTAGATGCGGGGATGACCTTGCGAATCGCGATCGATCATCGGGAACCGGGCCCGGATCCGGGGGTTCTGGGCCTCGAGAGGATGAATGGAGTCGCCGTCGGTCATGGTGTCACCTTCGTCCGGACAGAACACTCTAGTCCAATCGCCCCGTGAATTCAACCGGGTTGACATGTCGCGGGGGGATGATTTACTAATGCTGCGATAGGAGAGTGGATATGAAGAGAATCGCGGCGATCCTGGCCTTGCTTATCGTCATTCTCGGCTGCGGGACCTCGTGTAAGAAGGAGCCGGTGGCCACGTGGGCGCCCGTAACGGGGCGGATCATGACCCGCTGGGCGGCCGAGGTCCGGCCGGATCTCGTTCTTCCCGAATATCCCCGGCCGATGATGGTCCGGGAAAGATGGCTCAACCTCGACGGCCTCTGGGATTATGCGATAACGGCCAAGGCTGCCGGTCGGCCTGAAGTCTGGGACGGCGCCATCCTCGTCCCGTTCGCCGTCGAGTCGGCGCTGTCGGGCGTCGGAAAGCCGGTCGGGTCGGCCAAGGCCCTTTGGTATCGCCGGACCGTCAGAATTCCCAAGGGCTGGCGCGGCGGCCGGATTCTCCTTCATTTCGGCGCGGTGGATTGGGAGAGCACGGTCTGGGTCAACGGTCGCGAGGCCGGGACCCACCGCGGCGGCTACGACCCCTTCACCTATGACGTTACTGACGCCTTGAAGAGGGGGGCCAAGCAGGAGCTCGTCCTGCGCGTTTTCGATCCGACCGACGACGACAACAGCGGCATCGCCCGCGGCAAGCAGGTCATGAAGCCGCACGGCATCTTTTACACGGCCGTGACGGGGATCTGGCAGACGGCCTGGCTCGAGCCTGTTCCAACCGCCCACATTGCCGGGATCAAGACGACGCCCGATATCGACAGGGCGACTCTGACGGTCGAGCCCGAGATCACCGGGGCCGGCCCCGGGACGATAGTCTCCGTGACCGTCAGCCGGGGCCAGACCGTGGTCGCCCAAGGCGAGGCCGGCGCAGGCGCCCCGATCGCTCTCGAGATACAAACTCCGGCGCTTTGGTCGCCCGTCGATCCCGCTCTTTATGACCTCAAGGTCGTCCTTAAAAAGGGAGGCCAGGCCGTCGACGAGGTCGGGAGCTACGCCGGGATGAGGAAGATCGCCTTGGGCAAGGATGATCGCGGCTTCAACCGGCTCTTCCTGAACGACGCGCCGCTCTTCGAATTAGGGCCGCTCGACCAGGGCTGGTGGCCCGACGGTCTGTACACGGCGCCGACGGACGCCGCCCTCCGTTCCGACATCGAAACGATCAAGGCTTTGGGCCTGAACATGCTCCGCAAGCACGTCAAGGTCGAGCCGGAGCGCCTTTACTACTGGTGCGACAAGCTGGGCCTTCTCGTCTGGCAGGACATGCCGAGCGCCCTCTTCAAAAGGGACGCCATGGCGGCTGACGCCCTGACCGCGAGGGACACGCAGTTCGAATCGGAATGGAAGGCCGTCATGGACGCGCGCGCGAACCACCCCTCGATCATCATGTGGGTGCCGTTCAACGAGGGCTGGGGCCAGTACGATACGGAACGGATCACGGCCTGGACGAAGGCGCACGACCCGACACGCCTGGTCGACAATGCCAGCGGCTGGACCGACAAGGGCGTCGGCGACGTCAGCGACATCCATGTCTATCCCGGGCCGGATATGCCGCCGCTCGAGGAGAAGAGGGCCGCGGTCCTGGGCGAGTTCGGCGGCCTCGGACTTCCGCTGACCGGGCACCTCTGGCAGGCCGAAGGGAACTGGGGCTATCGCAATTTCGACGACACCAAGGTCTACGAGTCGCGCTACGCGGATCTCATTAAAAACGTCTATCCGCTGGTGGACAAGGGCCTGGCCGCGGCCGTTTACACCCAGACCTCCGACTGCGAGGTTGAGGTCAACGGTCTCATGACCTATGACCGCGCAGTGACCAAGCTCGACCCGGCCAGGTTCTCGACGCTCAACCGCGGCTTTCTGCCGCCGAGCTTCGTCGCCGATCAGACGCTTTTCGTCGGGCCCTCATTCCTGGTCGAGCTGGCCGTGCGGCCGGGGCCGACGATCCGCTTTACCGTCGACGGCTCCGAACCGGGACCTGAGGCCGCCCTCTACGACAAGCCCATCGTCATCACCGGGGAAACGACGCTCAAGGCCCGCGCCTTCTGGCCCGACGGCGTCTCCAGCCTGGTCGAGAGCCGGACCTTCAAGCCGGCCCAGCCCTTCGCCGCGTCGGCGGTCGCTCCCGCGGCCAGGGGCCTTGCCTACGAGTATTTCGAGGGCCGGTTCGAGAAGATGCCGGACTTCGCGGCGATGACGGCCTCCGGGACGGGAACGGCGGCGCGGCCCGACGCCGCGGTCGCCGGCGGCAAGGACGAATTCGCCCTGCGATTCCGCGGCTATGTCCGCGCCCCGAGGACCGGGGTCTACGTTTTCTACCTCAGCTCGGACGATGGGAGCGGACTTTCGGTCGCAGGCCGGAAAATCATCGTCAATGACGGTGTCCATGGCCTGGCAGAGGAGAAGGCCGAGATCGCTCTGGCAGCGGGCTGGCACGCGATCGAGGTCGACTATTTTCAGGTGGACGGGGACAAGGGGCTGGAGCTCGCCTGGCGAGGGCCGGGATTCCCCAAGATCCGGGTCCCGGCCTCGTCATTCGGTCGATGACGGCCTGGGCCGCCGCTGCTTCCGCCGGCCACATAAGCTTCATTCGCGGTCAGGGCTCGAACCAGCGGGACAACCCGGCTATAATAACGGTCATGGCGGGCCGAGCCCGCGAGGAGGAGCCCCTTGAGCAGCGAAGCCTACGTCATCATCAAACAGAACGAATTCATGAGGAAGTTCCGGCAGGCCGGAGCGACCGACCCGTCCAAGGCCAAGCCGCTGGCCGAGCTCGGCATCAAGCCAGGCCGGATCTTTCAGAAGATGCAGGACAAGGACGTCTTCCGGCCGGGGCGGGCGCCCGAAACGTTCTACATGGACGCGAGCTCGGCGGAGGAATTCGTCGACGCCAGGCGCCGGCGGACCTTTTACACGCTGCTGCTGATCCTCATCGTCGCGGCTGTCATGTTCTTCCTGGGCCGCCGCTAGCCTGGACTATTCATAAAAACGCCGGTTTTCTCAGTAAGACCTAAAGACCCAAGACCGGCGTTTTGACCCTTCGGGCAAGCCGATCCGTCCGCATCTGCAGCCGCCTCGGCTCGTGAATAATCCAGGCTAGCTCAGTAACCCAGCCTGAGCGCCGCGGGCTTGGCGCCTTCCGCGAACGAGTAGGGGAGGCGGGCCTTGCGGAAGTCGTTCCTCTCGAGAAGAATGTCCTTCGTTCCCTCGCCGGTGAGCAGCAAGAACGTGCCCGTTCCCTCGGTCGCGCGGCAGTTGCGGATGACGGCGTAATCGACCTGGTTCAGCAGCATGGCCGGGGCCTCCTCGGCGCCGGGCGACTGGGCCGCCGCGATCCCGTCCAGGATGACGCCTTGGACCTCGTCCAGGGCCAGGGCGCTCCGCCACTTTTCCGAGGGCGGCCCCTCCCAGACGATCTCGACGTCCTTGAGTCTCAGGTTGCGGGCCTGCTTGAAGACGAGGCCGTGGACGGCTTTGTCGTAGGCCGCGTCAGGGTCGTGGGCGACCGTGAGCTTGACGTTCTCGAACGAGACGCCGTCGAGCCAGGAATCGGGATGCCCGTTGCAGACGCTCGAGCCGTAGCCCCGGGCGATGACGTTCTGGATCTTGACGTTGCGGATCGCGCCGGCCGGCCGGTCCTTTTCGGGCGGCCAGTTGGCGTGGACCTCGCTCCTCTTTTTGATGTTGAAGTGGAAGGGCTCGCCGTCCCCCCACCAGAACCATTCGTGGCGGACGGTCTCGATCGTCAGGTTCGACAGGACGACGTTCTCGACGGCCCCCCCGTCGAAGGTCATGAAGGCGATGCCCCGGTTCGACTTAGTGATGACGCAATTGTCGATGGTGACGTTGCGGATGCCGGCAATGTTGCCGTCGCAGAACTTGACGGCGCTCGAGGCCGAGCTCAGGCGGCAATTGGTCACGGTGATGTTCTCGCAGGGCTTGGCCGGGCCGAACCAGTCCATCGAATAGAAGACCAGGGCGTCGTCGCCCGTCTCGATGGTGCAGTTGGAGATGCGGACGTCGTTGCAGCCGTCGGGATCGATGCCGTCGGCCCAGACGCCGTCCTGGAGGCTCGTCCGGATGGTGACGCCGTCGATGACCAGGCGCTCGCACTGGACCGGGTGCATGGTCCAGGACGGGGAATCCACGAACGAGACGCCGGCGATGCGGACGTCCGTGCAGCGAAGGAGGAGGACCATCTTGCCGGTCCGGTCGGGCTTGGGGAACGAGCGCATGAGCGGCAGGCCGAGCTTCTCCATCTCGATCTGGTTCGGGCGGATGAAGTCGTCCTCGTGGTCTCCCTTGAGGCGGCGGTCATAGGCACCCTCGCCGTCGAAGACGCCGCGGCCCTCGATGGTCACGTCGGTGAGGTCCTCGCCGTAGAGGAGGGCGTCCTTGTCGAAACGGGACTTGTCGTGCAGGGAATAGACCGTGGCCCCGGACTCGACGAAGAGCCGGACGTGGCTGCGGAGATGGATCGTGCCGCTCGTATACTGGCCGGGAGGGATGAAGACGGTGCCGCCGCCGGCTTCGGCGCAGGCGTCGACCGCCTTCTGGATGGCCTCCTGGGCCAGGTCCTCCTTGATCCCGGTCGCTCCGTAATCCTTGACGTTGAACACCAGGCGCGAGGGCAGGGGTCCCGCGGACTCCGGCTTCCGGCAGGACGGCGCCAGGGTCATGGCGCCCATGACGATAATGGCCATGACGGAAGCTTTCGACATCGCGTCCTCCCTCGACGGGACATTACCACGACCTTCGCCCCGATGGCAACGGCCGCCGTCACGTTCTTGGCGGTTGCCTCGATCATCGGCCTGGGCTAGAATCCCCAGGCCGGACCGGCGACGAGGCCGCGTCCGAGCTCAGTCTGGAGAAGGATCATGCGCAGACGACAAGCGTTGAAAGACCTCTTGGCCGGCGGAGCCGCTTCGGGAGCTCTGGCCGCGCTCGGAGCGAGGCCCGCCGCCGGAGCGGCCCAGCCGCTCGCCGGCCGGGAAGGGCTTGTCGAGAAGGTCAAGATGTCCATGCTGGCCATGCAGCGGGAGGCCTGGGAACAGGGGGTGGCCATGCAGTCGCTCCTCGAATGGGGCGACCGCGATACGGTCATCCGGATGGCCCACGGGGCCATGCTGCGCATCTATCCGGACGGACGCCTGGGGATGGTCTCCGACAATCACGGCGTCACCGACCCGGCCGCAAACGGCGAGGGCGTCCTCTTCGCGGCCAAGTCGACTGGCGACCCGTTGTTCAAGGACGGCGCCGACCGCATGCTCGAATACCTGATGAAAAGAGCCCCGCGGACGGCCGACGGAACGCTCTACCACATCGATCATAAGCCCCAAGTCTGGATCGACTCGATGTATATGGCTCCGCCTTTCCTGGCCGTGGCCGGCAGGCCCGCCGAGGCGGTGAAGCAGATCGAGGGTATTCGGCGCATTCTCTGGAATAAATCCGCCAGGCTCTTCTCCCACATCTGGGACGACGGCAAAAAGGCCTTCGAACGGCAGGCCTTTTGGGGCGTCGGCAACGGCTGGGCCGCGGCCGGCATGACTCGGGTCATAGGGACACTGCCCGAGAGCATGACGGGCGAGAGGAAGCGCCTCGCGGGCTACGTCCGCCAGGTTCTCGACGGCTGCCTCGAGCGCCGTCGTCCTGACGGCTTCTTCCACGACGTCGTCGATGATCCGAAGTCGTTCGTCGAGACGAACCTATGCCAGATGCTCTCCTATACGATCTTCCGCGGGGCCAAGGGCGGCTGGCTGCCGAAGTCCTATCTCAAGGAGGCGGAGATCATGCGCCGGGCGGCCTCGAGCAAAGTCGACGCCCTCGGTTATGTCCGCGATGTCTGCGGCTCGCCGACCTTCGAGAAGCCCGGCGTCGCCACCGAGGGCCAGGCCTTCTTCATCCTCATGGAAGCGGCGGCGAGGGACCTCGGAGCCTGACAAGATGGCTGGCATGTCTGGCCATGATCGACGAGGCTCAGCGTTGAAGAGGTCGAAGCTGGTCTTCAGCTCTTGACATCGGTGCCAAGCCATAGGAATATTTCGTTGGGGTCCCAATATGAGCCGACCATTTTCCGGCCATCGGCTGCACCAACGTCATCGTTTGGCTGTTGAGGCCGGCTTAGGCCTGATCGTCGCCTCCCTGTTCTTCTTTTCGTGCGGGAGGAAGGAAAGCGGGGTCCTGATCGAGACCGTCGATGGCGTCAGGATCGTCCGCAATCTCGCCACGAAGCCCGAAAAAACCTTCAAGAAGCTCGATGTCATCGAAGATCTGGTCGTAGGCGCGGATGAACAGAGCGTCGAGGGTCTTTTATATGCCCCGACCGACATTGATTCCGACGCCAAGGGCACGATCTACGTCCTCGATCAAAGGGACGCCGTCATCCAGCGTTTTGACGCGAACGGGTCGTTCATTGGGAGGATCGGCCGCAAGGGTCAGGGCCCCGGAGAATTCGAAGGCCCAGTCTGTCTGACGGTCGTTCCGGACGGGACGATCCTTGTCGTCGATCAACCCCTGAGGAGGCTAACGACTTTAGCGCCGAATGGCGATTTCATGAAGTCCGTCATCCTGAAAGACGGCGTTTTCGATATCGCCTTGGGAAAGTCCGGCACCGTGATCGCCGGATATCACGACGCGGGAAATTCGGACATCTGCGTCGGGATCCTCGATATCGATACAGGTGAAACGACACGCTTGTTCGGGCAGCGAACCTATTGGCCGGCCAGAACGATGAACGATGCCATGACCTACGATTTTCCCTACTTCGTCGTGTTCGCGCTGGATTCGAGGGACCGGCTGTTCGTGGGCTCAGCGGTAGCTTATGAGCTCAGCGTCATGGATCTCAAAGGCCGATTGGAGCTCAAGTTCAAAAAGGATAAAGAACGGATTTCGGTCCAGGGAAAGCTCCTCGACCAAATCGCTGGAATTTCCCTCAAATGGGGGCCCAATCCCTATATCCGGGATCCCTATTTCCCTTTTTTTGGTTCCCTGGCTGTCGACGAGCGGGACCGGATCTGGGTCCGACACTACCTGCCAAGATTCGCGGCCCGCACGAATGCGGAAACTCCGTATGACGTGTTCTCATCCGACGGAATATTTCTCTTCGAGACACGGATCCCGGGCCACATTGCCTCCAAGCTCGTTTTCAAGAATGGTTTTGTCTATGCCTTAAAGAAGACGGAACCGGGCAGCCTATTGGCCGTCCGGCTCAAGATCGACGAGTGAGCTCGGCGCAGCGGATGCCGCGGGGGTTGAAGCACTTGTTGCAGGAGATGCATTCCGACCCGGCGGCCAGGCCTTCACGGAAGTGCTTCACCAGGAAGGGGTCGCGGATGAAGGGGCGGCTCAGGGAGACGAGATCGGTCCGGCCTTCCTCGACCATCTTCTCGGCCACGGCCAGGGTCCGAATGCCGCCCAGGCCGAAGACAGGCACCCCGACGGCCTGCTTGATCCGGGCGGCGTTCTCGACGAAGTAGCCCTCTTCGGCCTGGCTTCTGAGCCCGGTCCAGACCGAGCCGCGGCCGGCCTCGGCCATGCCGCCGCTCACCTCGATCGCGTCGATGCCGCCGGCCTCGAGCATGCGGGCGATGCGGACCGCGTCCTCGACGGTCAGGCCGCCGTCCAGGAAGTCCGTCGAATTCAGCTTGACGAGGACCGGGAAGTCGCGGCCGCACGAATCCTTGACGCCGCGAAGGACCTCGAGAAGGACGCGGGCCCTGTTTTCGACCGGTCCGCCCCACTCGTCTGTCCGGCGGTTGGTATGGGGGGAGAGGAAGCTCGAGATGAGATAGCCGTGGGCGGCATGGAGCTGGACGCCGTCGAACCCCGCCCGCTTGGCCCGGACGGCGGCCGCGACAAAATCCACGACGAGGGCGCGGATCTCTTCGCCCGTGAGCTCGCGCGGCATGACCTTGGACACGGGGTCGTAGACGGCGGAAGAGGAGACCGGGACGCAGCCGCAAAGCCTCGCTTTGGTCTGACGGCCTGCGTGAGCGATCTGGAGGAAGATGCGGGACGAGTACCGATGGACGGCAACAGGAATGCGGGCCAGGCCGTCGATGAAGCGGTCGTCATAGACCGCGGTCTGGCGCGGACTGGCCTTTCCTGAACGCTGGACGAAGGCGTGGCCGGTGATGATCAGGCCGACTTCGCCTTCGGCCAGGCGGCGATAGAGCTCGACCTGGCTATCTGAGACGTTCCCTTCGTCGTCGGCCATGTATTCGTGGGTGGCCGAGCGGACGAAGCGGTTGGGGACGGTGATGGAGCCGATCTTGACGGGCGTGAACAGGATGCTCATGGGCCCATTCTAGCCGAATCCGGGGGCGGAGAATAGCCCGGCTTGCGCCTCGCCGGCCTTTGGTCTATTGTGTCTGCTGAGTGAACGGAGGAGAGGAGGACGGTCGTGCCGGTGGCCGAGATCGAGCGCAAGGTTCTCGAAGCCCTGGACAACCTCGGCATTCCTTATGTCCGCCATGAGCATCCTCCCGTCGCCACGGTCGAAGAGGCGGAGAAGCACTGGGCCGGCCTCAAGGGCGCGCACTGCAAGAACCTTTTCCTCCGCAATTACAAAGGGAACCGGCATTATCTCGTCATCGCGCCCGTCACCCGCGGCATCGACCTCAAGCGCCTCACGGCGGAGCTCGACGAGGACCGGCTGAGCTTCGCTTCGGCCGAGCGGCTGAAGCGCTGGCTCGGCGTCGAGCCGGGATCCGTATCGCCGTTCGGCCTCGTCAACGACGAGGCCCATCACGTCCAGGTCGTCTGCGATATCGCCCTCAAGTCGAGCTCCGCCCTGGGCTTTCACCCCAACGTCAACACGGCCACGCTCGAGATCGCCTCGGCCGATTTCGAAAAATTCCTGGCCTCGTGCGGCAACACCGTCCGCTGGCTGGAGCTCTGAAATCATGGAGGTCAAAATGAGAACATTCGTCTGCCTTGGCATTCTCGCCCTGGCCGCTCTGCCCGCGCTGGCTGCGATCCAGGAAAAAGCCGAACCCGAGCACGTCACCGTCCAGCATATCCTTATCGCCTTCAGGGGCTCGCTGCCCAACGATCAGACCGTGACCCGGAGCCAGGCCGATGCGGAGAAGCTGGCCCTCCGGATCTTCGAGAGGGCCAAAGCCGGCGAGGACTTCGACGCCATGGTCAAGACCTACACCAACGATTCCTACCCGGGGATCTACAAGATGTCGAACCGCGACGTCCCGCCCGATCGCTCGAAGGGGGAGTTCTCCCGGACAGGGATGGTCAGGGCTTTCGGCGACGTCAGCTTCGGCCTCGAGGTCGGAGGAGTGGGTTTGGCCGTCTATGATCCGGCCACGAGCAAGTATGGCTGGCATATCATCAAGCGTCTGGAGTGACGGGCCGACATGGAGAGAACTCGGATGCGCTGCGGATCCCTCCTGATCGCCGGGCTTCTCCTGGCCACGGCCGCCTTTTCGGCCGTCCCGAAGGTCCGGATCGCCGAGCCCAAAACCGCCTTCGCCCCGTTCGAGTACGTCTGCCGCAGGGCGGCCGGCCCGATCAAGGTCGACGGCCGGCTCGACGAAGCCTCCTGGGCCGATGCCGATTGGACCGAAGTTTTCGGGGACATCGAGGGCCCGGCCAAACCCGCGCCGCGCTTCAGGACCCGCGCCCAGATGCTCTGGGACGACCAGTATCTCTACATCGCCGCCTATCTCGAGGAGCCTCATGTCTGGGCCACGCTGACCGCAAGGGATTCCATCATCTTCCAGGACAATGACTTCGAGGTCTTCATCGACCCCGACGGCGACACCCATGACTATTACGAGCTGGAGATGAACGCCCTGAACACGGTCTGGGACCTCCTGCTCGTCAAACCCTATCGCGACGGCGGCCCGGCCGTCCACTCCTGGGACATCCAGGGGCTCAAGACCGGAGTCCACGTCATGGGCACGTTGAATGACCCGTCCGACCGTGATAAGGCCTGGACGGTCGAGATCGCCATGCCCTTCGCCGTCCTCAAGGAGTGCATCCCGGGCAAGCCGGAGCACCCGGCGGCGGGGGACCAGTGGCGGGTCAACTTTTCGCGGGTCGAATATCGCCTGGACGTCCGGAACGGCGCCTATGCCAAGGCCAAGGACGCCGACACGGGCCAGCCTCTGCCCGAGGACAACTGGACCTGGACGCCGCAAGGGGTCATCAATATCCACTATCCGGAGATGTGGGGATTCGTCCAGTTCTCGTCGAAGCTCCCGGGCAAGGGCAAAGAAAGATTCAACCGGCAACCCGGCGAAAAGGTGAAGTGGGCCCTGCGCAAGATCTACTACGCCGAGCGGGCCCGTTCTTTCGAAGAGTCGGCCTTCAGCACCGACCTTGCCGCCCTCGGCCTCAAGGGCGAAGAGCCCTTGCGGGTCAAGGGCTGGTCCTATCCGCCGGTCCTCCAGACGACGGCCAGCCTGTTCGAGGCGATCTACACGGCCAAGAGCGGCGAGAGCTGGCACATCCGGGAGGATGGGCTTGTCTGGAAAGACGCGCCGGCCAAGGCGGCCGTCAAATGAAAACGGAGCCTCTCATGCGCAAGCTCGCAGTCTCGACCGTTCTCGTCGTTCTCGCCTTGGCGGCCGGCGGCCCCCTGGCCGGGGCCGTCCTGCCGGCCGCCAAGCCCGAAAGCGTGGGCATGTCCTCGCGGCAGCTGGCCTTCCTCGACAAGATCGTCGCCGAGGCCGTCGCCCGGAAGGATTTCCCTGGCGCCGTCCTCCTCGTCGCCCATGATGGCAGAGTCGTCTACCGCAAGGCCTTCGGCTTGTCCCAGCTCGCCCCCGAGCCGCGGCCCCTCACCGCCGACATGATCTTCGACCTGGCCTCGGTCACCAAGCCCGTGGCCACGGCGACGGCCGTGATGCTCCTCGTCGAGCGGGGAGAGATCCGGCTCTGGGACAGGGTCCGCGTCTACGTGCCGGAGTTCTCGACCTGGTACGGCGAGAAGGGGATCGCGGGCCAGGAGGCCCGGCTCTACAATCTGCTGACGCACACGTCGGGCCTGCCGCCCTACACCGACCCCAAGGAGGCGGCCCGGAAGCTCGGCGATCCGTGCACGACCGCCGACCTGGTCAAGCTCATCGCCGCGATCCCCAAAGAGAGGCCGGCGGGGGAGGAGTTCGTCTACAGCTGCCTCAACTATATCACCCTGGCCCACATCGTCCATAAGGTTTCGGGGCAGACCCTCGATGAGTTCGCCGCCGAGAATATTTTCAAGCCCCTGGGCATGACCCGGACCTTTTACCGCCCGCCGGCGGACCTCATCGACCAATGCGTGCCGACCGAGGTCATCGACGGGAAGCCCCTCCGCGGCGTCGTCCACGACCCCCTGGCCCGCCTGCAGGGCGGCGTTTCGGGCAACGCCGGCCTCTTCTCGACGGCCGACGACCTGGCCGTCTTTGCCCAGATGATGCTCGACCGCGGCACGCTCGCCGGCGTCCGCATCCTCAGCCCGCTCACCGTCGATCGCATGACCGCGATCTTCCCCAAGGTCGGCCGATCGGGCCGCGGCCTCGGCTGGGACATCGATACGGACTACTCGACCGTCCGCGGCGATCTTTTCGGTCCCCGGTCGTACGGCCACTCGGGCTACACCGGCACCTCGATCTGGATCGATCCGGAAACCCGGACCTCCGTCGTCCTCCTGACCAACCGGGTCCACCCGGACGACAAGGGGGATATCATCCCCTTGCGCAGCAAGGTGGCCAACGTCGTCGCCGCCGCGATCCGGGGCCAATAAAGGCTTTGACATCGGCCCGGGGTCGTGTTATGGTTCAGCACGGAACCGCAGGGATGCAAATCCAGATCGAGCGCGAAATCTACATTCGGGCCACTCGGTCCTTCGCCGTCCTCTCCGAGGCCATTCAGACCTTCAAGGGCTATCTCGAGCCGCAGGTTCCCGCGAGCGCGCCGCAGTATTACCGGGCCAGGAACCTCCTCAAAGAAGGCAAGGCCTTTTACGATCAGACCATCCAGGATGCCAAGAAGCTCCTCGGCCCGATCCCTATCTACGCGGCCAAAGACTTCGAGAAGTGGCGGTCCCAGGCCCTCATCGAGAACAAGATCACCGTCCAGGGCCAGACGCAAGCGGATCTGCGCGTCGAGCTCGAGAACGATGATCTCCTCAAGTCCATCATGAGGCCGGGGGACGTCGAGCAGTACCTCCAGACCCATTTTGAGACTCAGCGGTCGGGCAAGCGCAAGCTGGCCAACATCAAGATCCGCATGGCCCTCGACAGGCTGGCCGGGCTGGTCGCGGAGGGTCAGGAGCTCCAGAAAACAGCCCAGCGCAAGCAGCAGGGCCTGCCGATCTGAGTCCGCTTAACGGGACTCTGCTTTATCCCGCCAGTACCTCATCTTCCCGATGCCGCCCCGATCGGGCTTGGCGTCATAGCCCAGGCCGTACTGGCCCTCCGCGGCCTCGACGAGCGTCCGACCCCGATAGAGCGCCTTGGTCAGGTTGACGATCGTGTAATCGAGGCCGCCGCCGCGGCTCGAAGCGTAGATGAAATCGCCGTCCGTTTCGACGCCGCCGATAGCGATGCGGCCGGCTTCATAGGTGTAGCGGGGACGGCGGAAATCGCGGCTCATGTCCTGGCGCAGGTCGTTCTTGACCCCGACGACGATCTCCCGGTCCCCGTCCCTGATCAGGACGCCGCTCGCGCCGCGGGCCGGGTCGGCCGCGGCGAATGAGACGCGGCCGAGCCAGCTCTCGACGCCCTCGGCCACGCCGTGCGGCACGAGAACGGTGACGAGAACGCAGGTCTCGCCGAGCTCGAAGTGCTGGGCCCAGGACTGGTGGATGAGCCATTCATCCTGGTCGTGGCGCTTCTCGGGCTCGACCCCCTCCATCCTCGGCTCCGTCGCGGGAAAGAGGACCAGCAGGCGCCTGTCCTGGGGCAGGACGGCCGTCTGGATCCGGTCGTAGCCCGTGTCGTACCAGTGCTCGCCCTGCCCGAAGATCTTCCGGGTATGCCAGAAGGCGCCGAGCGTGAAGTAGTCCTCGCGGAGGGCCTTGAAGATGTCGAAGACGACGTAGCACTCAGGGTCCTTGACGTAGACCACGACCCGGTCGGCCTGATAGCCCCAGCCGTCGTCGACGACGCGCGTCCGGCTGTAGTCGAAATCGTCGAAGGTCAGGAAGTCGACCTTCCGCGTCCGTACGGGGCGATAGGAGCCGGCGTCGCGCATGAACTCGAGCAGGGACTGGCCGGGGACCGCGTCGCGGATGCTGTAACGGAACTCGCCCTGCTTCTGTCCCCAAAAGATCTTTTCCGGCCGGACGCAGAGGCGGTTGTGGAAGTAATCCTGGCGATAGGCGCCATACGGTCCCGAAGGCATGTAGTCGCGATAGCCGCCGTCGTGGAGGAGGACCGAGCCGCCGGACATCAGCAGAACGATGCTGTTCTCGTCGGCATGGCCGTGGGTCATCTTCTCCTCTTCGACCGGGATCGTGTCCCGCAGGTAGTCGCGGAAATTCAGGCCTCCGTCGCCCTCGTCCCGGTAGTTGAGCAGGAGGTAGCTCGAGAGGGGCGACCAGCCGTTGCGGAAGACGATCTTTTTGCCCTGGACGTCCTCCATGACCTCCATCGACAAGCCTGCCGGCACGGCCGCCTTCACCCCATCGGAGCCCCAGCGATAAGCGTCGAGAAGCATGGCGCCGAGGCCCGAGCTCGTCGGCTTGGTGAAGTCAACGAACTTCGCGGCGATCGTTTCGGCCGCCCATTTGAGGCCGGGGTCCCCGAGCGCGGCCGCGGCGGTCTCGAAATAGACCAGGAAGTGGGCCCAGTTCGAGGTCCAGTGGGCGTCGCCGAGGTCGGGGACGACGCCGGCCGGGCAGACGAGGTTCAGGTAGTACTTGGCGTAATAATACATTTCAGGCGTCGCGAAAAGCTCTTTGATCGCGTTCGAGGCGTCGGCGTATCCGAGGAGGGAATAGAGCCAGACGCCGTTGTAGAGCGTCGCGTCCTCGATCTGCCAATTTCCCCAGCTGTCATCGCCGAGGGCCCGCCTCTGCATCTCCCATTTTGGGGCGTCCGGGTGGCCTGGCAGGGCCCTGACGGCCCAAGCCAGCGATTCGGCCCGCAGGGCCGAGCGGTTCATCGGCCCCCATTCGGCCGTCCGGAGGAGATAGCGCATGCTGCCGGCGATCAGGTCGGAGGCGACCCGGACATCGGCCGGGGAGAGGCGGCCGAGCCGCCGCAGCGCATCGAACGTCCTGATGTAGCGCATGATGGTGAAGAAATCCGAAAGCGCCGGCACGCCGTCGGCATAATCGGACCGGAGCTTGATCGACGATTCGGGATAGGCCGACCGGTAGTCGCCGTAGGTCAGGAGGACCTCCTTGGCCCGGGCCGCGTATTCCGGTCGCTTCTCCGTTTCGAAAAGATAGGCATAGATGAGGGCCATCTCGAGAAGCCCGCCCGGCGCCCGATAGCCGAAGACATTGAGCGGATCGAAGGTCTTCTTCCACTGAGCGAGGAGCTCGTCCTTGTGGGCGTAGGTCCAATCCGCGGAGGCCCGGGCGTAATCCAGATAGCGGCTGCGGGGCGCCGCCCGGAGCGCCGGGGCCAGGAGGAGAAGGAGGAGTCCGAAGGCGACGACGGTCCGGGTCCGGGTCCTTCGGGACGGTGCGTTTCTCATGACTGTCCTCCTCTCAGGTCGCATTTTTTCTATCACACTTCCCGCCCGGAATCCATGTTATAATCTCGTCCGAAGGAGACCGGGGTGTGAAACGAGCCTTCTTTCCCTTCGCCCTCCTCGCAGGCTGTCTGGCCTTCCGCGGCGCCGCCTCGGCCCAACTCGTCCTCGGCCAATACGAAGATGAAGCTCCGCTCGGGACCTGGAACATCTTCGGCTCCCCGGCGGCCCCGTCCGTCGGTCTTGGCGGGGCCCAGTTCGCCAGGGCCTGGGACGGTTCGGCGTCCCTGGCGAACCCCGCCCTTCTGCCGTCCCTGCCGCGACTCTCGGCCTTCCTGTCGGCATCCTATGCGGCGGCCTCCCTGTTCAAGTACTCGCTCGTCAATACGGGCGTCGTGGCATCGAGCGGCAACCCATCGGTCGGCGTCTTTGGCGTGGATGGCGGGGGGTTGGCGGCCCATCTCGGGCCCTGGGCCCTGGCCATCCTCGCCGCCGGCCCCGAGAGCTACGCCCGCCCTTCGATCGCCGCCGGCGACGGGGGCTACCAGCTGACCTTTGACCAGACGGGCTATCTCCGCGTTTTTCATGCCGGGATCGCCCGCCGCCTGCCGGCCGGACTGTCATTGGGCCTGGGGCTGAATTACGCGACCGGGCGGCTGGACCGGACGACGGTCGAACGGTCCGAAGATAGCTTCAGAGTCGTGACCATCACCGACGACAAGGCCGAGAGATTCCGTGGCTTTTACCTGAATGCCGGTCTCGCCTGGGAAGCGACGCGACGCCTGACGGCGGCGCTCGTTGTCCGCTCCCCCTATGTCAAGAAGGGGACCGGCGAGAGTCTTCTGCGCTATGAAGTCCCCACCGCGGGAACGGACATCCGGATAGCCGCCGAGGCCGTGAACGCCTATCACCAGCCGTGGGCCCTCGGGGCCGGTCTTTCATACCGGCTGTCCGCGGCCTGGAGCCTGGCCGCCGACGCGGCCTTCTACGGCTGGTCGCGCTACAGCGTAACCTATTATGATGAGCCGCTCGCCAGGCCTTTCCGCAATGTCGTCAAGGCCGGCGCCGGGGTCGAGTACCTCGCTCCGGCCAGGATGTACGGCCGGTCGGCCCGGATCCCGTTCCGCCTGGGATTCTTCGCCGATCCGCAACCGATGACGACGGTCCACTCGTCCTATTTGGCTGTGACCTTCGGGACAGGCCTCGAGCTCAGGAGCCTGGCCGTCGACATCTCTGGATATTTCGGCCGCGAGACGGGCTCCGGCCGATCGCTCAGGGCCGCGAAGATCGCGCTGTCGGTTCGTTATATCTTACAGGACTGACATCCCGGACGGAGGTGCCATGCGCTCGACCACGCTGACGGCCCTCGCGCTGGCCGCCGCGGCCGTGATCGGTCTCGCCGGCGCCGGGCGGGCCGCCGAGGACGGTCAGGTCGTGAGCGTCGCCAAAAAGGATTTCGCCGCGGCCCGCCTCGGCCGCAAGGGACTCGATCTGCTCATGGAAAAGAACGGTCGCGTGTACCTCGTGGCGTCCCCGGGCGAGATCGCCGCCCTGTCCGCGCTTCACGTCGCCTGGACCGTCGAAACGCCTCGGCTCCTCCAAGCGGCAGGCCCGGGCCTCTCCGCCGCGGGCGGCATCAACGGCGCCTACCACAGCACGCTCGAGCTCGAGACCGACCTGAGGATCCTGGAGAGGGACCATCCGGGTCTGGCCAGCGTTCAGGAGATCGGGGAGACCCTCGAGAAGAGGAAGATCTATGCCCTGAAGATCAGCGATAATGTTTCCTCGGACGAGCACGAGCCGGCCGTGCTTTTTGCCGGCTGCCACCATGCCCGGGAATGGATCTCCGTCGAGGTGCCCTTTTTTTTCGGGAAGTACCTCCTCGATAATTATGACCTGAGCCAGGAGGTCCGTGACCTCGTCGACGCGAGCGAGATCTGGATCGTCCCGATCGCGAACCCGGACGGTCTCGAGTACAGCATCAACGTCTACCGGTACTGGCGGAAGAACCGGAGGGCCAACGCCGATGGCACCTACGGCGTCGACATCAACCGGAACTATGGCTACGCGTGGGGCTTCGATGAGATCGGGTCGAGCGGCCAGCCGGGTTCCGACGTTTACAGGGGGACCGCGCGCTTCTCGGAGCCGGAAACGGCCGCCATCCGGTCGCTCTTTCTCGGTCACGATTTCCGGGCCATGATCTCCTTCCACAGCTACGGCCAGGACATTCTTTTTCCCTGGGGCTACACGACCGAGGCGGCCCCGACCGCCGCCGCGCTCGGGGCCGTCGCCGGGACGATGGCCGGCCTTATCGCCGGGGTCCGGGGGACGGTGTACACTTATGGGGAGGGTTCGAGGCTGCTCTATCTGACCAACGGCGACACCAACGATTGGACCTACAGCATCGCCGGAGCCCCGTCCTTTACGATCGAGCTTTCGCCCGTCGATATCGACCTGGGCGGGTTCTTCAACGATGAGGCCGCGATCGGGGCCGTCTTCGAAGATAACCTGCCGGCCATGCTTTACCTGACCCGATACGCTATCGACCACCCCCTGTCTCTCCGGCCCCGCGTGCCGGTCCGGCGGGATCGCGGCGATCCCCCGGCCGCCAAAAATCCCAAGCTCGCCGTCCGCCCGCCGTCCGCCCCGCTCCGGTGAGCCCGCTCGAACCCTTCCGGCGGGCCCTTTCTCTTAGCCCTTCGTGTAAAATGGAAAGGGAAAACCCGTGAGGAGGGAGGCCATGGCCAAAACCAAACGCGCCGCGATCGCCTGGGTGAGCACGTCCGCCGCCGAGGTGGCCGGCCCGCATGCCCCGGCCGAGATTCCGGCGGAGGAGACGCGCCGCGACGCCGAGCTCCTCGACGCCTACTCGCGGGCCGTGGTCGACGTCGTCGAACGGACCGGCCCGGCGGTCGTCAGCATCTCGATCGGCGCCTCGGACAAGGCCGAAGAATTCGAGCCCATGGGCGCCGGGTCGGGCTTCGTCATCGCCCCCGACGGCTATGTCCTGACCAACAGCCACGTCGTCCTGGACGCGCCGCGCATCGACGTCACGTTCATGAATGGGGACCGCCGCAAGGCCGGCCTCATCGGGCTCGACGAATCGACCGACCTGGCCGTCGTCTGCGTCGACGCTTCCGGACTGCCGTATGCGAGCCTCGGGGAATCGGCCGGGCTTCGGGTCGGCCAGCTCGTCATCGCCGCCGGGAATCCCTACGGCTTCCAATCGACGGTTTCGACCGGCGTCGTTTCGGCGCTCGGCCGCTCCCTCCGGACCCGGCAAGGAAGGCTGATCGAGAACATCATCCAGCACACGGCGCCGCTCAATCCCGGCAACTCGGGCGGCCCCCTGCTCGATTCGCGCGGCCGCGTCATCGGCATCAACACGGCCATCATCGCCATGGCCCAGGGCATCGGCTTCGCCATCCCGGCCGACACCGCCCGCACCGTCGTCTCCCAGCTCATCACCAAGGGCCGGGTCACCCGGAGCTATCTCGGCATCGTCGGGATAAGGCGCCCCCTGGACCGCCGCTTCGTCCGCTTTTATCGGCTGGCCAAGGCTCAGGCCGTCGAGATCGTCTCGATGGCCGCCGACAGCCCCGCGGCCGCAGCCGGGCTTCACCGCGGCGACATGGTCGTGGCCATGGGCGGCACGGGCGTATCGAGCGTCGACGAGATCTTCCACGTCCTCGCGGACTGGCCCGTCGGAAAACCCCTGGCCGTGGCCTTCCTCCGCGGCAAGGAACTCAAGGAGATCATGGTCACTCCGGTCGAGGCCTCTTAGCCGCCCTCGCCTCCGCGGCCGTTCCCTTGCGGCCGCGCCCGCAGCTGTGAGAGAATTGCCGCTGACGGACGGACGCCGAGGAGGATCCATGACACGGACGATCGGACGACGCGACTTCATCAAGACCGGCGCCGGAGCCGGGCTGACCCTGGCGATGGGGAAGGCCCTGGCGGCCGCTTCGGCCGGCGCCGCCAAGGCCAAGGCGCCAATCGTCGGCGTCGGCATCGGCGAAGACTACGGGAAAGCCGCGGTCAAGGCCGTGGAGCTTGCCGGCGGCATCAAGCGGTTCGTGCCGAAGGGCGCGAAGGTCGCCCTCCTTCCGAACGTCCAGAGCCGCCACCCGGGCTCTTTCACCAAGCCCGAGATCCTGCGGGCCGTCATCCGCCTGTGCAGGAAGGCCGGGGCGTCCGAGGTCAACTGCCTGAGCCTGCAGACAGCCAAGCAGTGGGAGGACACGGGGCTCAAGGCCGTCCTCGACGCCGAGGGCGCCGGGCTCAAGCTCTTCGAGAAGGACGAGTCTCTCTTCAGGCCCGTGCCCGTGCGGAACGGCGTCGTCCTCAAGGAGGCGCGCATCCTGGCCGCCTTCTTCGATCACGACCTGCTCATCAACATGCCGATCACCAAGGACCACGCGGGCAACAAGTTCACCGGGACAATGAAGAACCTCATGGGACTGAACTCGTCCGAGAGCAATCGAACCTTCCACCGGCCCAACTGGAAGACGGACCCGGACGATGTCGCCCACCTCGACCAGTCGATCGTCGACCTGAACAAGGCGGTCCGGCCGGCGCTCAACGTCGTCGACGCCACGGAGTTCATCGTCAGCAACGGCCCCTTCGGGCCGGGCCAGCTCTTCAGGCCCCAGCGGGTTGTGGCCGGCACGGACCGCGTCGCCGTCGACGCCTACTGCGCCGCGCTCTGGGCTTTGAAGCCCGAGGATATCGTCCAGATCAAGCGCGGTGCGGAGCAGGGGTTGGGCGAGATCAATCCGGACAAGGTCGTCCTCAAAGAAGAAGACATCTGACGGCTCCGGACGCGGAGCGGGGAGGTTGATCATATGGCGGAAATCCGTCGATGGCGCGCGGCAGCGGCCCTGCTGGTTTTTTTAATGACCGCCGCGTCGGCGGCCCCGGTCCCTGCCCGGCAGGAGGCCCTTTCGGCCTATCTCCCGGCCGACGGCGCCGCCCCGGGGTGGGTCAAGGACGGCGACCCGCAAGAATTCGTCGGGGAGGACCTCTACACGTACATCGACGGCGGGGCCGAGATCTATCGGGAATACGGCTTCCGCCGCGTCGTCCTGCAGGACTACAAGGACGGCTCGGGCAAATCGGTCTCGCTCGAGATCTTCGAGATGGAGACACCTGAGGCCGCCTACGGCATCTTCACCTTCAAGAGGTCCGGCAAAGGGAAGAGCGTTCCCCTCGGCTCGGGCGGCGATCTCGAGGACTACTATCTGAATTTCTGGAAAGGGCGTTTTTTGGCGACCCTGACGGGTTTCGACGAGACCCCGGCGACGATCGATGGGCTCCTGGCCGTCGCTGGCGCGGTCGACGCCAGGATCCGGGACAAAGCCGATCTCCCAGACCTCGTCGCGGTCTTGCCGGGACGAGGTCTGAAGCCCGGGAGCGTCAAATATCTCAAAGGCCGCCTGGGCCTCGATAACGTTTATCCGTTCTACACGGCCCGCGGCCTCGGGTTCAAGGCCGCCGTCAAAGGGGATTATGAAGACGGCTCCTGCCTAATCGTCATGGATTATGCATCGGTCGAGGTCCGCGATAAGGCTTGGGCCGATCTCAGGGCCTATCTCGAAAGCACGGACAGGTTCAAACGGTCGGGCGCCGCGGACGCCGCAGTCCCCCTCTTCCAGGACGGAAAAGGCCGCTATGTCGCCTTCACGGCGTCTGGGCCCCGCCTCCGCGTCGGCATTAGTCCTGACTCGTCTGCTTCCATTGCCATCGTCAGGCAATCCCGTTAAGCGGGGCAGCCCCAACCCGTCTGCCGCTGTCGCCATAGTTGGGCAGTCCCGCTGAGCGGGGAAGCCCCAACGCGTCCGCCGCTCTCGCCATCGTCGGGCAGCACCGACCCACCGGCTGACCTCTCCGTTGTCGGGCAGTGCCGCTTGGAGCGGCGCAGCGCTGACACGCCGGCCGATCCCTTCGTCGTCAGCCAGCCCCGCCTTGCGGGGCAGCCCCGCTTGGAGCGGCACAGTCCCGCTGAGCGGACCGCGGCCTACTGCAAGACCTGCTTGACGATGTCGACGAGGCCCAGGGCGTAATCGATCTCGGTCAGGGGGATCTTTTTGGCCGCGGCGAGCTTGGTGAAGCGCCCGTCCTTGTTGCTGTCCTTGGTCACGACGAGGTAATCCGCCAACGGGGCCACGGCGTCGATCATCCGCTCGTTATCGCTCCCGGCGGGACCGCGCTTCGATTCGCCGCCGATATGGACGGCCATGACGAAGATCTTCTTCTGCTTGCAGAGCTCGATGACCTTCTTCAGCCGAGCCTCCTCGCTGTCGAGGGTCAGGCCCGAGGCGCCCATGCCCTTGAGGCTCGCGCCGATGGCGAAGATGACGGCCTTGTAGGGCGTGCCGGCCGGATACTTGGATGGATCGGTAGTGCTCTCGACATGGAAGCCCGGCCCGGACTCCCGGCCGCCGAGCCCCACGCCGTCGGCCACCATCTCCGGCGTCGGGACATCACAGTAGTCATAAGGGATGCCGGCCTCGTCGAGGACGATGTTGAGCGTCACCACGTCGGTGCTCTGTCCGGCCGAGGTGGTCAGCACGGGCAATCCGGCCTTGGGGAGGGCTTGCTGGCGGGCCGCGAGAAAAGCCAGACCGACGGCCGCGGACAGGACGAGACCCGGCAGGATTCTCTTGTTCATGACGCTTCTCCTTTACTTCTTGTCCGGCTCCATGAGGATGTCGAAGGCCCGGGCCGCCTTCTTCCACCAGTCGGGGGTGGCCGGTTGGCCGCGGGAGAAGCCGCGCTTCTCGGCGTTGTAGAGGTAGAGCCGGTTGTACTTGACGAGCAGGTCGTCGCCGAGCTTCCACCAGGCGTTGGTGACCGTGGTGGCGTTGTTGATGGCGAACCCGGTCAGAAAATCGGCCGCCTTGGCCGGCTTGGTCTTGTAGAGGGCCAGCGCCTGCTGGTCGATCTCGGAGATGCGATTGACCAGCTCGCGCTCATATTTCGCCTGGGCCGCCTGGACGTCCTTGATGGCCTCGGAGTAGGCGACCTGGACGTGGAAATCGGTGTAGTCGAAGGCCCAGCGGACCGAGTCGCGGCTGAAAGTCCAGTGGTCGCCGACCATGAACGACTTGGGGATCTCGGTCATGCCGGCATAGAGCGGCATATAGCACGAGGTGTCCTGCGAGCCGAAGGCGATCCAGGTGATGCCGCCGATGGCGTCCGGCAGCCCCGACCGGCTCTGAGTCACCGTGGAGTACTCGGCCAGGCCGTGGTCGATGACCCGGGTCTGGCGGTAATAGTTGGGGTTTTTGAACGGACCGCCGCGGATGCCCTGGACCGGGTCGAACGGCGTGCCGTAGCTCCGGTCCCGGGTCATGTCCATGACCTCCTGGACCGAGATCTTCTTATCGGGCTTGACCGAGAAGGGCAAGTCCATATTGGGCGTATCGGTCTTGAACTTCTTCGACGGGGCGACGAGGTCGAAGAAGCGCCAGAGACGCTGGATGCGGCCGTTCGTGCTCAGGGCGCTGCCCTCGACGGGGGAGTAGGCCCGCTTGAAGCTGAAGGGCTTGCCGCTCTTGGGGTCGTAATAGCCCATCTCGACGGCCAGCGACACGACGTTCGGCGAGGCCATGAAGAAATCCTTGTTGGCGAGGTCGATCTCGCCGATCCGCGATTCGTTCGGGCAGACGCTGACCTCGTCGTCGGGGACGCGCTGGGCGGCCCAGACGGCGCCGGGCTTGCCGCTCTCGGGGGTCCACAGCGGGCCGACGGGCATGATCTCGAAGATCCAGGCCTCTTTCGGATCGGCGACGGCCAGCATCTCGCCGTCGTCATGGAAGCCGTAGCCGTATTTCTCGGCCAGGGAGCCCATGATCTGGATGGCCTCGCGGGCCGTGGCCGCCCGCTCGATGCCGAGCAGGGTCAGCATGCTCAGATCGAGCTTGGCCGGCGTCGGAGCCGGGTTCTGCATCTTCCGCTGGCAGCCGATCGTCGACTCGCCCATCGAGACCTGCTTTTCGTTCATGTAGCCGAACATGCCGTGGTGATAGGCGTAGGTGTGGGCGACTTCCGGGATCTCGAGGCCGGCGAAATCCTTCTTATAGAGATCCCACTTGAGCCCTTCCGACGGCGGCCAGGTCTTGTACTGGGAGATGTGGTAGATCTTGCGGGTCGAGCCGGGCTTGTGGTCGGCCGCCGGGACGTGCCGCCAGGTCCAGTCGCACGTGCCGCAGTCGCAGGTGTGCGTGGTCATGACCGAGCCGTCGGTCGACGCGTCCCTGCCGACGAGGATCGAGGTGCAGCCTTCGCCGGCGATGACGGCATCGGACCCGGCCGGGGCGGACTGGCCGACGGCCGTCGCAACGTGGCCGGCCAAAAGGACGGCTAGAACGAGGGTCAGACCGAAGGGGATGAGGCGTTTGGGATTCATGGGCAGCTCCTTATTCATAGGGGTCCATTGATCACTTCTCGGGTTCGCTCAGGACATCGAAGGCCCTGACGGCCTTGTTCCACCATTCGGGGTTGGCCGTGGGGATGCGGCCGCCGCGGCGCTTTTCGGCGTCGTAGAGGCCGAGGTGGTTGTATTTCACCCACAGGTCGTCGCCGAGCCTCCACCAGGCGTCGACGACGTTCTGGGCGTTGTTGAGGCCGAAGCCGGTGACGTACTTGACGGCCTCCCCGGGATTCTTCTTATAAAGGTCGCCGGCGAGGGCGTCGATCTCGGCGATGCGCTCGAGGGCCCCGTCCTCCCATTTCTTCCGGGCCGCCCTGACGTCCTCGATGGCGGCGTTGTAGGCGACCTGGGTGTGGAAGTCGACGTAATCGAAGGCCCACCGGGCAGAGCGGCGGTCCAGGACGAAATGGTCGCCGATGCCGAAAGACTTGGGGACGTCGGTGGCCCCGGAGTAGAAGGGGACATAGCAGGACGTGTCCTGCGCGCCCAGGGCGACCCAGACGATGCCGCCGATCGGGTCGGGGAGCCACGAGCGGCACTGGTTCAGGGTCGTGTATTCGACGTTGGAGACGCTGATGAGCCGCGTGCCCTTGTAGTAGTTGGGGTTCTTGAAGGGGCCGCCGCGCAGGCCGCGGACCGGGTCGAAGACCGTGCCTTCCGATTTGTCCCGGGTCAGGGCCATGACGTCCTTGGCCGAGAGCTTGACATCGGGCTTGACGGAAAAGGGGAAATCCATGTTGGGCGTCTCGGGATTGAACTTCCTGGACGGGGCGACGAGGTCGATAAAGCGCCAGGTCCGCGAGCGGCGGCCGCCCGTGCTCATGGCGCTCCCTTCGGACGGGGAGTAGGCCTTCTTCCAGCTGAAGGACTTGCCGCCTTTGGGATCGTAGAGGCCCGCCTCGACGGCGAAGGACTCGGCGTGGGCCGAGGCCATGAAGAAGTCCGGGTTGCCGAGGTCCATCTCGCCGATGACGGATTCATTCGTGCAGACGGCGACGTGGTCGTCCGGGACGCGCTCCGCCGCCCAGACCGCTCCCGGCTTGCCGCTCTTCGGCGTCCACAGCGGGCCCACGGGCATGATCTCGAAGACCCAGATCTCTTTGGGGTCGGAGACGGCCAGCATCTCGCCGCCGTCGTGGTAGCCGTAGCCGTATTCCTCGGCGAGCGAACCCATGAGCCGGATGGCCTCACGGGCCGTCCGGCAGCGCTCCATGGCCAGGAGGGACAGCTGGGTGATGTTCGTCGCCGGGGTCGGCGTCGGGTTGCTGAGCTTGCGCACGTTGCCGATGGTCGATTCGGCGATGGCCAGTTGCTGGTCGTTCATGTAGCCGAAGACGGCGTGATAATACCCGTAGGTGTGGGGCGCTTCGGGGATCTCGACCCCGGTCGGGTCCTTGAGGACCATGGCCCACTTGCCTCCCTCGGCCGGCGGCCAGGTGCGGATCTGGTCGATGTTGTAGAGCCTCCGCTTCTCGGTCGGCTTGTGGTCGGCTGCGGGCACATGGCGCCAGGTGAAGTCGCAAACGCCGCAATCGGCCGCATGGGTGCTCATGACCGAGCCGTCAATCGACGCCTCCCGGCCGACCATGATGACGGTGCACGCCTCGGACGTCAGGTCGAGGTCGGACGGCCGGCCGGAAAGGCCGCGGGGACCGAGGCTCACGCCGCCGGACAAGAAAAGGACCGCGGCGAAGACCAGGATCGCGGGGAACGCTTTCTCCTTGAACATCTCGAACTCCTCAGGGGCGGCCCCGCCGGCCGGTCCCTCCTCAATTCATGACGACTCCGCCCGCCGGGGCCTTCGACGGGTCGGCCAGAAAGCGCCCGACGCCGCTCTTGACGAGCTCGGCATAGCGGGGGACGCCGCTGACCGTGATCGGCCGGTCGGCGGCCTTTTTCGAGAACTGGCGGAAGATCTCCAGGGTCACCGACAGGTTCTGGCCGACCCTCTTCTCGAGCGGCCAGCCGCTCTCATCGTACGGGACAAAGAGCTTCTTCTTCTTCGACAGGCTGAGCAGGAACGGGTCCTTGCCGTCGAGGAGGAGCTTGGTCGTCTTCGGCCCGGTCGGCTGATCGAGGAAGGGGATGGGGGCCTCGATCAGGAAAGGCAGCGACGGGCCGTGATCGCCGATCTCCCGGTGCGACAAGCCGCGGAAGCCGGACGGCGACGGCTCGACGTGGCTTTCGAAGCCCTCCTTGGCCTTGACGGTCAGGGCGGCCAGGGTCGCGATCTTGACCGAGCTTTCCGGAGCGACGATGCAGTTGGTCACGGGATACATCGTCTCGGCGCCGTGGATATCGATGGCCACGTCGATCTTCTCGCGACGCATGAGCTCCATGGCCCCGAACGTCACCCTCTCCGTCAGCGCCCCGTTGGGCCGGCCCGGCCAGGCCCGGTTGGTGTTGCGGATATCGATGTAGGAGAGGAGCTGGCGCTCCGGGTAGTGGATGTAGACATCCGGGTCGGGCCATTGGTCGAGGGGCGAGGCGTCGCGGTTGCCGAAGCGGAAGCGGCGCTTGCCCCAGTCGGCGGCGACATCGAAGTAGAGCGGATAGCCGTCGCCCGGCCGGGTGTTGCGGCTGCCGCTGTTGTTGAAGACGGGAATGACGTAGAGGGTCCCCTTTTGGACGACGGCGTTCTCGATGACGACGACCGCGGACAGCATGCCTTCGGGCTCGTTGGAGTGCGAATCGCCCATGATCAGAGCCTTGCCGCCCGGCTCGCGGCCCTGGAGGACATAGATGGCGGTATCGCCCGCCGTGCCCTTGAGGCCGGGCGAGAAATCGCTCAGCCGCAGGACCGCCGTGACGCCCGGACCCTTGACGATCGGGAAATCGTGATGCCTGTGATGGAGAAGGGGCAGGCCGCCCCAGAGGACGAGCGCGGCGAAGGCGGCGGCCAGGGTCGATTTGAGAAGGGCGTCTTTTCTCATGCGGCCTCGCTCACTTCCACCTGAGCAGCCTGAGGACTAGCGGCACCATGACGAGAAGGTACAGGAAGAGGTCGCCCCGGCGGCTTTTCTCCCGGACGAAATTCCAGCCGAGCAGCCCCAGGAGGAAGGCGGTGATGGCGTAATAGGCGATCATGATCATGGGCGCGCCTCCTCGATCCCTACATGCTCCACTTGACCAGGAAGGCCAGCTTCGAGCTGAAAATGATCATGGCCATGGCCACCGCGGTGATGACCAGCCAGGGCAGCCAGGTCGCCTTGAGGAAATCCCGGTAGGAGCCTTCGTAGCCGGAGACCATGTTGCTCAACCGGCCGATCAGGGCCGTCGGCGGCAGGCCGTCGCCGAGGGGCCAGAGCAGGCTCAGCCCGGCGATGACGACCGTAGCGTGGAACCCGATCGAGTCCAGGAACCAGATGAGCGGGATGCCGATGATGGCCGCCCCGCCGTAGGTCAGGATGCCCTCGGAGAAGGGGATGATGATCGGAAGAAGGAAGAACAGCAGCACGAGAGGGGTCGAGATGACGGCGAACGACAGCAGGCCGCGGACCCCGGTCGCGGTCATGATCTGCTGGAGCATGCCGACCGCGACCATGGTCGCGAGGAGGGGCAGGAGCCTCTTCGCCGTGTCCCGGGCCAGGGTCAGGAAGGCGATCCGCTTCGGGCTGAGGAGGAGCGCGGCCGCCGCGGCGGCCGTGAACTCGAGGGACAGGCCGAAGATGGGCGTCGAGAAAGGCCAGATCCTGTAGGCGGCGACCATGCCGAAGAGAACGGCGAAGGGGACGAGGACCCGCCACCAGGTCATGCCAGGGGCCGCGATCGGCAGGTCCGCATCATTTGAGGCCGCCCCGGGATCCTTTTTCCAGCCCAACACGAGGATCGTGAACGTCCCCAGGAGGAGGACGGGGATGCCCAGGGTGAACTCGAATCCGACGTAGGGGATGGCCGTGCCGGCGCAGAGGATCATGGCCCAGATGTTGACGGGCGGGGCGGCGGCGCTCAAGCCGGCGACAATGAACAGGATGGCCGCCACTCTCTTCTTGGGGACGCCGAGACGGCCGAGAGCCAGCGCCACCGGGGCCCCGACGACGAGGAGGGAGACGCTGCCGGCCCCGGTCAGCGCGCCCGGAACGAGGACGATGATCATCAGGACGAGGAGGGCCAGGACGCGCTTCTTGCCGAAGGCCCGGAGCGTCGCCCGGACGACATAATCGACCCCCCCGGATTCGTTGACGATGGTCATGAACAGGGTCGCGGTGAAAAAGACGAGGATGACATCGAGGTAGGTCGTCGAGCCCTCGACGAGGTGACGCCCGATCTCGCCGATCGGCGGCGTGTTGAGGAAAGCTCCGGCCAGGCCGCCGCCGACGGCCGCGGCGAAGATCCCCAGCTCGACCGAAAGCTTGGCCGCCTTGGCCGCGGCGTACGCGGCGACCATGACCGCCAATATCACCAGGATCTGTATCGTCATGCTCGGCCTTGCATCTTACAGGAATTGCGGAGGCGCGGTCAACAAGCCCGCCCCCCTCCGCCGGCTCCGGTCGGACGGGAACTCCCGGGTCCGGCAACGCGCGCCGGGCCGGCCGCGTTCTATGCCTTATAGACAAACCAGGGCATAATTGCTAAGATATCGACGGAAAGGGGTCGAAAGGAGTTTCGACCTATGCGCGCTCATCCGCCTCCCGTCCGGGAGGGCATTTCCCATCGGTCTCATCTTCCGCTACAATCGTCCCATGTCTGTCCAAGGAGGCCCTCCATGCGGACTCCCGCATTCGCCAAATTCGTCGCCGCTCTGAGCCTCGCCGGCCTGCTGGCCGGGGTGGGCGCGCCCGAGCTTCGGGCCCAGTGGTACGGCCGGAACAAGGTCCAGTACCAGAGGTTCGACTTCAAGATCATGAAGACCCGCCATTTCGACGTCTACTTCTATCTCCAGGACGAGGCGACGGTCAAAATGGCCGGCATGATGGCCGAGCGCTGGTACTCGCGTCTGTCCCGGATGTTCAACCACGAGCTCAAGGGCCGCCAGCCGCTCGTGCTCTACGGCAGCAGCCCTGAATTCCAACAGACGACGGTCATCCCCGAGATCCTGGGCGAGGGGACCGGCGGCGTCACCGAGTCGTTCAAGCGCCGCATCGTCCTGCCTTACGGGGCCTCGCTCTCCGAGACCGACCATGTCATCGGGCACGAGCTTGTCCACGCCTTCCAGTACGACATCATGGCCCAGGGCCATTCCGACCAGTCCCGGGGCTACGACTCGAACCTGCGCATCCCTCTCTGGTTCATCGAGGGCATGGCCGAGTACCTGTCCATCGGCCCGGTCGACGCCAACACGTCCATGTGGATGCGCGACGCCGTCCGGCGCAAGGAGCTGCCGGAGATCAGGAAGCTCGGCAACTCCTACAAGTTCTTCCCCTACCGCTGGGGCCAGGCGGTCTGGGCCTATGTCACCGGGCGCTGGGGCGACGAGGTCATCGGCAAGATGATGAAGTCCGTCGGCCGCACCGGGGATTATGAGGTCATCCTCGAGAGCATCCTGGGCATCAAGATGAAGCAGCTCTCGGCCGACTGGCACAAGTCCATGCAGGACGCCTATGCGCCGCTACTCGACAAGACCCAGCTGGCCGAAAAGATCGCCAAGCCCCTGTTCAAGGGCACCCGGTCCAATCCCTACAACATCGCCCCGGCCATCAGCCCGGACGGAAAGTCCCTCGTCTTCCTGTCGAGCCGCGACCTGTTCTCGGTCGACCTCTTCCTGGCCGACGCCGAAACCGGCGAGATCGACCGCAAGATCATCTCGACGGCGGTCGACCCCCACTTCGAAAGCATTCAGTTCATCAAGTCCGCCGGCTCGTATGACGCCGGCGGCGAGAGGTTCGTTTTCGGCGGCGTGGCCAAGGGCCGGCCGGTCCTGACCATCCTGGACATGAAAAAGCACAAGATCGATCGTGAGATCCCCTTCGGCGAGCTGGCCGAGATCCTCAGCCCGGCCTTTTCCCCCGACGGCCGCTACATCACCTTCACAGGGCTCGCCGGCGGCCTTTCGGACATCTTCATCTACGACCTCAATGACAAGATCCTCAAGCAGATGACCCGCGATCCGTACGGCGACCTGCAGCCGGTCTGGTCTCCGGACGGAAAGACCATCGCCTTCGTCACGGAGAGGTTCTCGACCAACCTCGAGTGGGTCGACGTCGGACACTATGAGCTGGCCCTCCTCGACGTCGAGTCCGGCCGGATCCAGAAGCTCCTGGCCTTCCCCAACGGCAAGAATATCAACCCCCAGTGGACCCCCGATTCTTCGGCCCTCTATTTCCTCTCGGACCAGAGCGGCAAGACCGACCTTTACCGGATCGACATTGCCACGGCCAAGATCTCCGAGATCACGAACCTCTATGCCGGCATCTCCGGAATCACCGAGCTCAGCCCGTCCATCTCCGTCGCCCTGGGCACCGGGCGGGTCGTCTTCTCGGGCTATCACAACGGGTATTACACGGTCTATTCGATCGATGACCAGACGCTCCTGCAGGGTCAGTCGTTCCTGGCCCAGTTCGAGCGCAACCCGGCCATTCTGCCGCCCCGGAAGGAGCCCGAGGGCGCCCTGCTGGGGCTCCTCAAGAACCCCCTTTTCGGGCTGCCCAAGGACAGCAATTTCGCCGTCGTCCCCTATAAGCCCAAGCTCGGCCTCAACTATGTCATGCCCCCGAGCGTCGGCGTCGGCGTCGACCGCTACGGGACCTACGGGACGGGCGGCGTCGCGGCCTATTGGAGCGACATGCTGGGCTATCACACCATCGTCACGACCGCGTTCACCGGGTCCAGACTGATCGACACCTCGGGCGTCGTGGGCTACCTCAACAACCGGGGCCGGTTCAATTGGGGAGCGGCGGCCCAGCGGATCGTCTATCCCTACCCGTATTATCTCTTCTATCTCGACCCCGCCGATGGCTTCTTCCATGAGATCGAAGACGTCTTTCGGCTCATCAATTACGACGTCTCGCTCTTCGGATCGTATCCCTTCAGCCAGGTGGGCCGGTTCCAGCTCAGCGCGGGCTATCGGGTCCAGGATTTCAACCACACCGTCTACGAACGGATCTACGACCTCAACGGGTATCTCCTCGACTACCGGAAATCCCACCCGAACGATGTGCCTCCCGCCCTGTCCTTCGCCTACGCGACGGCCGGCTATTTTTACGACACGGGCATCTTCGGCGCGACGAGCCCGATCCTGGGCCAGAACTTCGGCGTCTCCGTCTCGCCGGCCCTGGGCAAGGTCTCGTTCACGACGCTCACGGCGGATTTCCGCAAATACTTCATGCCCGTCAAGCCCTTCACCCTGGCTTTCCGGGCCCTGCACATGGGACGCTACGGCAAGGATTCCGAGGACACCCGGTTCTACCCGCTCTATATCGCCTATTGGGACCTGGTCCGCGGCTACGAGTCGATCTCCAACGCGGAGCTGAGCGAATACCAGAGCGATCCGTCGAAGGCGTTCGATTTCAACCGGCTCTACGGCAGCAAGATGATCGTGGCCAACGCCGAATTACGCTTCCCGCTGCTCGGGCTGTTGGGGCTCGGCAAGGGCTTCTATGGCGCCTGGCCCCTGGAGTTCTGCGCCTTCTATGACTGGGGCATCGCCTATGCCTCGAACCCGAGCCAATGGTGGGGCGGTTTCATCACCGATGGGGAGGGCAATCAAATCCCCGATCCCGCTCAGGTCAAGCCCTGGTTCCTCCACGGCGGACTGAGGAAGCCCGTGAGGAGCTTCGGCATCGGCCTCCGGACGAACCTCTTCGGCTATCTCGTCATGGGGCTCAACTATGTCTATCCCATCGACAGGCCGGTGCGCGGCTGGCACCTCCAGCTGAGCATCAGCCCGGGATTCTAGGCGCCGGGGTCAGAGCTCCTTGAGATAGACGTTGCGGAAGAACGGCGGCGACTGGCTGTCGTGATTCTGGAGGCCGATGTAGCCCTCGGGCGAGAGGTCGCGGACCTTGCCGCCCGGGCGGGCTTCCCAATCGAGGACCGTCTTGCCGTTGAGGTCGACCTTGAGATGCATCCCCTTGAACTCGATCCGGAAGTGGTTCCATTCCCCGGTCGGCAGCGAAGCCGAAACCTTGGGCGCCTCGATGTCGTAGGCCGCACCGGTGTGGTGGATGCCCGTCGAGGTGTCGTCGATCTGGATCTCGATCGCGTGGGTGATGTAGTCGTCGCTCACGGGGACGTCGGGGACGCGGAGGAAGATCCCGGAATTCGTCGTCGGCGTCGAGCACCGGAAATCGCACTCGAGGACGAAATCCTTGACCTTTTTTCCGTACCAGAGCAGGCCCATGCCGCCCTGGCCTTTGAGGATGCCCGTCTTGGGATCGCACTCGAAATAGCCGGGGCCGTAGTGGTTCCAGCCGTATTTCTCGTATCCGCCGCCGCCGCGCCGCAGGATCTGAGTATATCCGTCGTAATAGGTGACGCTCTTGACGTAGGCGATGCTCTTGCGGAAGGCCGGCATGGGGTCGCCGACCTCGGACTCGTTCTCGTACTCCATCGTCAGGCAGCCGTCGTAGTCCTGCAGGGTCAGCTCGGCCAGGAGGTCGCGGATGTGCCCCTGGCCCGAGCCCCAGGGGACGTCGTCGACGCCCTTGGCCGTGCCGTAGTCGCTCCGGTCCTTGAGGTGGACGTCGAGGATGCGGCCGGCGAGCAGCCTGAAGGCCTCTCGGGGGTCGACCAAGCCGCGCATCCAGTGGCCGCTGTCGGCGCAGGAGCCGATCCGCGGGTCCCGGCCCTGGACGTGGCTGAAAACGGTCTCGGGCAGGTTGTACTTCGAAGGCGCCGGATGGTTGTGGATGGCGATCTTGATGTTGTATTCCTTGACCAGCTTCTCGAGCAGGCTGAAGTCGTCGTCGGCCGGCTCGCAGGCGAGGACGCGGATGCCCATCTTGCGGGCGAAGTCGAAGACCTTGCGCATGCTCGTCTCGGTCGTGCCGATATCGACGACGCCGTAGCCGTAGAGCGTGACGCCGGACGCCTTAAGGGCCTCCTTGACGAAGGCCACCTGCGCATCAGTCATCGTCTCGCCGAACGGGGCCCCGGGGAGCTCGGCCGCCAGGGCCTGGCCCGGGAAGGCCTCGACCGCGCCGACGCCGAGCTCCTTGAGCTTCTTGAGCGTGTCGGCGAAGGTGAACTTGCGGAAGGTCCAGGCTTCCGCGGCAAAGGGGAAGCTCTTGATGCGGACGGCCGCGTAGTCCGTGTCGGCGACGGCCTTCTGCAGCGCGGGCGAGAGATGACGGATCTGCGGCGCCGCGCCGCAGGCGGGGGCCGCGGCCAGGGCGATCGACGCGGTCAGGACAAGGGTGGAAATGACGCTTTTCATGGGTCCTCCTGGGGTCTCATTTGGCTTTGGGATTCCATTTCCCCCGGGCCACGGGAGGGATATAGCTCTCGAGGCCCTTGAAGGGGAAGGGCAGGGTCTTGCCCAGCTCCGCGCTCCGGTAGGCGGCCATGAGCAGCTCGGCCACGGCGACGCCGTCGGTGAAGTTCTCCTCGGGCCGGACGCCCTTCAGAAACGACTGGACCATGTGGCGGTTCTCGGCGATGTAGCCGTATTCCCCGGCTTCGTCGGCGACGACCGGCATGAGCCCGATCTCGGCGTTCTGCTTCTCGACGAGGTCCTCGCCCGCCTTGCCGCGCACTTCGCGGCTGAAGAAGACCTTGAGGCCGGCGTCGAGGGTGTTGATCTGGAGCGCGTACTCGGGGCCGAGGAGCTCCATGCTCAGCCGCAGGCCTGCGCCGACGTAGCACCAGCTGGTCGTCGTCTCGACGACCAGGATCTTTCCGGCCTGGTCCTTGTACTCGACAAGGGACCGGGCGAAGTCTTCGGACGGCCGCTTCAGATAGTCCGTCTTGCCGCCGCTGTTCCTGGCCAGGATCGCGGCGTACCTCGGCTCCTGCCACTTGAGGCAGTTGGTATAGGCCGTGACGCTCACGGGGATCAGGACGCCGCGCGGCGCCCCGGGCGGGGTGAGCATGAAGCGGGCCTCCTCGACCGAATGGCACATCATGTCGTTGAGGACGCCGCCGCCCTGCAGGGCGCCTTCCCAGAACCAGGGCCTATGCGGTCCGCTGTGCTCCTCGGCCGCCCGGGCGAGATACGGCGGTCCGGACAGGGCCGCGCCGCGGGCCCAGACGATCTCTTTGCCGCGGACGACGGCCGGCGAGAAGACCTGGTTTTCGAGATAGCCGTCGAGGAGACGGGCCTTTTCGGCCAGATCGAGCATTCTCCGGGCTTCGCGGACGTTGCGGCCGAGGGGTTTCTCGCAGGTGACGCCGATGAGCTCCGCTTGGCCGCTGACGACGGCCTGGCTGATCTCCTCCATGACTTCCCCCCGCGTGTAGTTCGGGGCGCAGATCCAGAGGGCGCCGATGCGCGGATTGGCGGCCATCGCCGTGATCGAGGCATAGGGCTTGGCCTCGCCGACGCCGAGCGACTTGACCAGGGCGCAAGCTTCCCGGGCCCGCTTCGCGTCCGGGTCGAAGATGCCGAGGATGTCGGCGTCGCGGACGCCGATCCAGGATTTGATGTGGAAGCGGGCGATGAACCCGCCGCCGATGATGCCGACCCCGAGAGGCGCCTTTGTCTTTTTCATGGTTCCGATCTCCTCACAGGGCGACGCGTCCAACGACGACGCTCCCCGTCATGTGTTCGAACGGGGGCAAGTCCCCGAGGACCATGTCCCCGCTCGTCTGTCTCAGACGGCCGGCTGGACCTCCGCGGCCCTCTTTTCGCGGAAGAAGAGAAGGAAGACGACCAGGCAGACGAGCGTCAGCGCGGTCGGGACGAGGAAGGCGCCCCGCCAGTTGATGGCCTTGACCGCTTCGCCCGCGGCGGAGGTCGTCGTCGTCGTGAATACGTCCTGGATCCAGCCGCAGAAGAGACTCCCGACGAAGTTGCCGAAGCCGAGGATGATCGTCGCGATGAGGCCCTGGGCCGAGTGCCGGATGTCCTTGGGGGCGATCGAATCGACGTAGATATAGGCCGCCGTGAAGAAGAAGACATAGCAGAAGCCGTGCAGGGCCAGGGAGGCGATGACAAGCCACGACGGCTGGCCGATGACGAAGATGATGTAGCGGATGGGCCAGGCCAGGATGCCCAGGGTCAGCGTCCGGCGCATGCCGAACTTCTTCAGGGCCCAGGAGAGCATGAAGGCCATGACGAAGATCTCGGCGAACTGGGCGATGGTCATGACCGCGCCGATCGACTTCTGGCTGACGCCGATCGCGGACGACGTCAGGAAAGGCGACGTCAGGACGTAGTAGAACTGGAGCTCCGTCGCGACGACGAACGAGATGACGGCGAAGATGAGGAAGTTCTTGTCCTTGAACATCTTCAAGGCCTCGAGAAAGGCCCAGGGCTTGGTGCCCTCCTTCTGGGGAGGCGTATGAGGCAGGCCGAACGACAGCACGCCCATGATCAGGGAGAAGATGCCGGCCAGCAGGAGCGTGTCGCCCTTCATGGCCACGCCTTCCGGCGACTTGGCCAGCAGGCGCCAGCCGGTCAAGGCCCAGCCGGCGGCGATCCAGCCGATCGTTCCCCAGACCCGGATCGCGCCGAACTCCTTCTCCGAGCTCTTGAGGTTGACGAAGGCGATCGAGTTCGTCAGGGCCAGGGTGGGCGCGTAGACGAGGCAGTAGAGGAGCATGAGCCACATCATCGGCGTGAACGCGGTGACGCCGGCGATGAGGATGAGGATGACGCCGCCGATGAGCTGGAGACCGGCGATGACCTTCTGGGTCGGGAGCCAGCGGTCGGCGAACTGGCCGCCGAGGAAGGGCGAGATGATGGTGGCCAGCGGCAGGAGGCTGAAGATGATGCCCAGCTGCGCGCCGGTGAAGCCGAGGTTGTTCTGGAGATAGGCCGAAAGGACGGGGGCCCACGAGCCCCAGATGGCATATTGGAGGAACATCATGGCGCCGAGACGGAACTTCACACTCATGGGACCTCCTTCTTTATGGAAGAATCTAATACCCTAAGTGTCGCGGGATTGTCAATGCGCTACGGCGCGTCTTCGAGCCGGCTGATGATCGTCCGGTTCTGGGCGTGGGCGATGTCCTTGGCCTCGGGCGTGAAGAGGTGATCGAGCCGGTTCCGGTAGAAATCGGTGATGCGGCCGCGGACCATCTTCAGGGTCGAATTGAGGAAGTGGTTCTGTTCGGTGAAGCCCTCGCCGAGGACCGCGACGGCCGAGGGGAGCCAGCGGGCCGGGAACTCGCCGGCGTGCGCGCCGCCCTCGCGGAAGGCGTCGATCTGCCGCTCGATGAGGCGCAGGGCGGCCTCCTGGCCTTCGGGAGTCTTGGGGCTGAGGCCCTGGTCCCTGAGCCAGCGGAGGAGGGCGTCCCTGTTCGGCACGAGCAGGGCCGCCGTGCAGGGCGACTGGTCGTTGTAGAGCATGATCTGGTCGATATAGGGCGAGGCGTCGGTGATGGCCTCCTCGATCATCTCCGGGCTGTATTTTTCGCCGTCGCTCGCGATCAGCAGGCTCTTCATCCGTCCGAGGACGTAGAGGAATCCATCGGCGTCGAGATAGCCGAGATCGCCCGTGTACAGCCAGCCCTCGCGGATCGTCTCGCGGGTCGCCTTGTCGTTCCTCCAATATCCGGTCATGACGTTCTCGCCCCGGACGACGATCTCGCCCGTCCGGCCTCGGGGGAGCTCGACGCCATTGTCATCGCAGATCCGGAGCTCGATCCCGGGCGCCACGCGGCCTGAGGAGCCGAGCTTATGGGCCTTGAGGCTGTTAGCCGAGATGACCGGTGCCGCTTCGGTTAGGCCGTAGCCCTGAAACATGGGGATGCCGAGGGCGTAGAAGAAGCGCTGAAGGTCGATGTCGAGCAGGGCCCCGCCGCCGACGAAAAACTCGAGCCGGCCGCCGAAGTTCGCCCGGATCTTGCTGAAAATGAGCCCGTCATAGAGGGCGACCAGCGGCTTCTTCAGCTTCTTCAAGCCCCGCCCCTTGTTCCAGCCTTCCGCGTTGTAGTCAACGGCCAGCTTCATGGCCTTGGCGAAGAGGGCCTCCACCATGGGCCCCTTCTCCCGGACGCCCTTCTCGATGTTCCTGCGGAAGCTCTTGGCCAGGGACGGAACGCTCAGGAGAAGGTGGGGCCGGGTCTCCTGGATGTTCACCGGGATGTTGCGAAGCGTTTCCATGGGCGTCCGGCCCAGCTCGATCGAGGCCATGGCCGCGCCGCTCGCCATCAGGCTGTAGATGCCGCAGGTATGGGCGAAGGCGTGGTCCCAGGGCAGGATCAGCAGCGAAACGTAGCGCTCGGGGCAATCGACGAGGGCCCGGGACTGCTCGATGTTGGCCGTGTAGTTCCGGTGGGTCAGGACGATGCCCTTCGGGTCGGCCGTGGTCCCCGAAGTGTAGCAGATGTTGGCCGGGTCGCTCTCCTTGACGGCGGCGAGCGCGTCGTCCACCGCCGACGGGCGCGAAGCCAGCAGGTCGCGGCCGCGGCGCAGGACCTCGGCCAGAGGCACCTCGTCCGGGCCGGGAGCTTCGACGGCGTCGAGGACGACGATCGCGGCCAGGTCGGGGAGGTCGTTGCGGACCTGGCGGACCTTGCCGAGCTGGGACTTCGACACGACGGCCATCCGGCATCCCGAGTGCGCCAGGCGGAACTTGAGGTCGCTCGTCTCGTCGACCTTGACCGAGATGGGCACGTTGATGGCCCCGATCGTCAGGATGGCCAGCTCGGCCGTGATCCAGTCGCGGCGGCCCTCGGCGATGAGCGCCGCCCGGTCGCCGCGGCCCAGGCCCAGGGCCGTAAGCCCGGCGGCAAAGTCGTGCACGAGCGGACGCATGGCCGCATAGGTCGTCGGCTCGTAGCGCGATCCGGTCTTCTCCCAGATCAGCACGTTTTCGGGGTAGGCCTTGACGCTTTCTTCGAAGAGTCCGGGCAAGGTCCGTTCCGGCATGCGGTCCCTCCTCGTGGGCGTGAAGCTCCTCATCCTACGTTCTGCCGGACCAAATGTCAAAGTTCATCCTGACCGGGCGCGGACCGACTAAATCGATGCGGAAAGCGGGGATCGGACCGCGCCCGGCAGAAGGACTCGCCGACAGGAGCAGGGATCGATGAGGGATCAGGCAAACGGCGTCGGAGCGGGGGCACGATCGCCTCGCCGGGAAGCGGCCCCATGAAGGACCGGCGGCGCGACGTCCGGGTCATCGAAGAGAACAAGGTCGTCGTTTCCCTGATGACCGGCGAGGTCCGGCCCGGCGTTCCGGGCGTCTTTCCCTGCCTGACCTGCGACATCTCCTTGGGCGGGCTCCGCCTTATGACCGGGGCCCCGCTCGAGGCCGGGATCCGCGTCCGCGTCGACCTGACTCTCAGCCGCTCCCGGAAGCGCGTCAAGGCCGTGGCCGAAGTGCTTTGGGTCAGGGACCTCTTTGCGGGCGAGGTCTTCGAGGCCGGGCTCAAGTTCGTCGGTCTCGACCCGGACGCCGAATTCGCCCTGATGGACCATATCTTCGGGGGGAAAGACGGCTCTTCGGGCTGATCGCGCCTCCGGCTTGCATTTCTCCCTGTCCTGGGCTACAAATGGGGCGCTCTCTGCCCGAAAGGAGGAAGAGGCGCTGATGGAGAGAGGTCGCCTCGGCTGCTTCGTCCCGGCCCTCATCGCCGCCGCGATCCTGGCCGCCTCCATTGGGCCTGCGCCCGCATCCGCGGCGGACAAGGATTATTATTTTCCTCAGGTCCGGGTCGCGGTCGCTGTCGAGCGCGATGGATCGTTCATTGTCGACGAGTTCCGGACGTTCGAGTTCCAGGGATCGTTTCACTTCGCCTATATCGTCATCCCGCTCCGGCTCGACCAGGGCGGCGTCCGCAGGGACGTCGAGATCTCGGAGCTGTCCATGACGGACGAGCAGGGCCGGGCCCTGAAGACGGAGATCTCCGAGAGCGGGGGCGAGCTCACGGCCAAGTGGTTCTATTCCGCCGAGGACGAGCGCAGAACGTTCCACATCCATTATCGTGTTTCCGGTGGCATCACGAGCTACCCGGACGTCACGGAGCTCTACTGGCAGGTCATCAGCGGCGGCTGGGACAAGCCGGCCCGGGATGTCCAGGTGACCGTCACCCTCCCCGATCCCGTTCCGTCGAAGGCCGATCTGCTCGTTTGGGCTCACGGGCCGCTGGCGGGCTGGTCGGAGGTCGTCGACGAGCGGACGGCCCGCTTCTCCGCGCCGGACCTCGCCGCCCGCCAGTATTTTGAGGTCCGTGTCGTCTGGCCGGAGGGGCTCGTTTCCGGGGTCCCTTCCGGCCGGCCGGCGCTCGACGCGATCAGGGCCGAAGAAGCGGGTTACGTCCAGGACACGATCGCCCGGGTCCAGAGGGCCCAGGCGGACGTGGCGGGACGGCGTCAGAGGGACGAAGCGAACAAGCGGAAGATGCTGAAGCTCCTGGGCGTCTGGGGGATCTGGCAGATCGTCGGTCCGCTCATCTGGCTGGTCGTCTTCTTCAGGGTCTGGTCGGCTGTCGGCAAGGACTACCGGTTCGGAAGCCTGCCGGATTATGTCCGCGAGCTCCCGGCCGACAGGCCCCCGGCCGTCGTCCAGTCGCTGATGCGAGAGGGGCGGACGGTCACGCCGGCGGCCTTCACGGCGACGATCTTCGATCTCGCCCGGCGCGGCATCCTGGAGATCGAGGACCGGAACGTCTCCAAGAAGCGGCTCTTCGGCACGAAGGAGATCGTCGAGACGACGATCACGCTCAAAAAGGATCCCGGCGAGGACATCGGCCTGCGGCCTTTCGAGCGCTCGCTCCTGGCCTTCCTTTACGAAGAGCAGGCCGGCTGGATGTCGAAGGGCGCCTCCCTCACGGTCGACGAGCTCCAGGACTACCTGAAGAAGAACCCGCAGAAATTTCAGACCTGGTACCGGGCGTGGACCAAGGCGGTCAAGGATGAGGTCAAGCCGCTCCGCTTCCTCGAGCCCGAAAGCGTCCGGGCCCGGAATCGCTTCTATCTCTTCACGCTGCCCGTGGCCGTTTT
>JBAVUQ010000037.1:0-7601 GCA_049696855.1 Candidatus Aminicenantales bacterium | reverse complement strand
CATGTTCAGAGCAATTACCATGCCAGGGTTCCGGACGGTCGCCCCCTGGAGATCGGGCAGCCGACTCGCGTGCTGTAAGAAAATTTTACCTTTGATTTCTTGAACATATTGAGCTCTCATGTATCTTTATATATGGAGGGCCAAAACGAGCATGAGCGACCGGCTGGAAGAGAATGTCCTGATCCTCCGCTGCCGGGTCGGCGACAGGGAGGCCCTTTCCGAGCTCATCCAACGGTATTCCCGCCGGCTGCGCTATTTTATCGGCCATCTGTCGGAAAGCCCCGAAATGACCGAAGATGTCTTTCAAGACACCTGGGTCGGGGTCATCGGAAAATTGCACACGCTCAGGAACATCGAAAGCTTCACGACCTGGCTCTACCGGATCGCCCGCAATACGGCCTTTCAGCATCTCAGGAAGAACAAGAGGCCCTACGAGCTCAATGACAACGTCGTCCTGCCCGATGAACAGCCCAGTGAGGCTTTTTCGCCGGCGGACGCGGCCAGGATCCACGACGGCCTGAAAAGGCTGCACCCGGCGCATCGGGAAGTCTTGACCCTGCGCTTTCTCGAGCAAATGTCATACCAACAGGTCGCTGATATCCTCGGCTGCGGCCTGAACACCGTCAAATCGAGAATTTACTATGCCAAGCTGGCCCTCAAAAAAGAAATGGAGGCGAAAAATGGCAAAAGACAGTGACTTGAGAGAAGAGCTGCTCAAACAAATGGACAGGGAGGCCGACCGCTCTCCGAACGCCGCTCGAACGGAGGCCCTGGCCATCCTGGCCAAAGATGAGGCCCGTCTCAGGCGCACGAAACGCATCACCGCTTTCAGTTGGATACTGCTGGCGGCGGCTTTCCTCGCCTCGGGCGTCACCGGGGCTCTCTCGGGATTCCACAGCGAGTTGTGGGGCATCTGCTCCATTATCGGGCTCCAAGTCTTGCTCATCATCGCCGTAGCCCTCACGGTTAGCCTGTCCTTCAAGGCACGGACGGTGAAAATGAAGCAGATCCAGGCGGCGCTGGCCGATATCCAGGACCAGCTGAAATCAATGCGCCAAGATAAGGCCGGGAAGGCCTAAGCACTTTATTCGATGATCTTAAACCGTTTCCTGACTTCGTCTGTCGGGAAAGCGTCAAAATGCCACCATTCGCTGGAAATGGGGATAAATCCAGCCTCGGTCATGACCTTTCTCAGGAGCCGTCGGTTCTGAACCTGGTCGGCGGTGAGCATTCCGTTCTTGAAGAACGCATCCTCCAATCGCGGCTGGGCCAAGTCTCCGAAAAAGTCGAATGCGGTTCCCATATCCAATTCCAGACTTTTTTCATCGACAAGAGTAAGATCGACAGCCGCGCCGTAATTGTGATTGGATCCCGTTTTCGGGTTCGCTACGAACAGCTGCCGAGGCGTGCCCTTGACGAGCGCCCACATGACGGCCTGGACGCGCTTCGGCCTGGCCCCGTCATATATCTTGAGCCGCCAGCCTGGCTTCAGTGTCGCGAGGTTATTTTGGGCGACAGCCAGCTTCAAGGCCGCCTCCTTCAACAGGAAACACCTTTTCATGTCTCCGTAAACATTCTTATGAAGGAAATTGTCCTCCGTGGCATACTTCAGCTCCACCAGAATGTCTGGACAGATCGTTTGGACATCCACCAATCCCAGGTCTGCCGGGACTCGAATCCAATCTGGAGACCGCGAATCCTGAGCGGTCGGCGCGGCCACGACGGCACCGAGCAGCAGAATACCGCAAACGAGAGAGGGGCGTCGCTCCCGAAGCCAGGGCATGAAGGAGGCCGAGATCCGCGCCCTCATATGACGGCCTTTTTCAGATCGTCTCTCCACTTGAAGATGCGCACGGGCAGATGATAAAAACCTGAGTCTCCGACGGTCGTAATCGTCGGCTGACTGCCGTAACACTGGAGCAACAGATCATCCTTGTCTAATACGCCCTTGATCCCAACGTCGCCGTAAAAGACCGAAACCTGTTCACCAAAATGGACGATATCTCCGGCCTGAAGCCCTCCGGGTCCGATCCGGATGAACCGGTTGTCGGGAGTGGCATAGACTCCCGTTTGATCGAACGGGATTGGCCGGAGAGGCATATCCTCGATAGCCGAGAGGTAGCGGTAGATCCCGAGCGGCCCGCAATAGGGAACCCGAAATCCCTGACGTCGCTTGCCGTATATAGCGAATGCCGCACAGTCACTCCCCATCCTCGCGTCCGTTTCATTCACGCCTTGATCCGTCATTCTCGGTCCGATCACGAAAGGCGTTCCGAATAGCTCTGATAAGTAGCCCAGGTAAGAGTCATCTTCGCCACGGACGACTTGAATGATACGATATCGATACTTGAGGTGGAGGGGGGATGACTCAGCAAAGCCCTCCAATTGTGTTGAAAATGGACCCTTAACGCCGTCGATTTCGGCGGCAAAATAGAAAGTACCCGTCCTGCCGGGAGGAAGCAAGGTCGAGATATCAACACTGTCTTGGCCGCGGCATCCGGTCATTGGGACTATTTCGTACTCGATCGGCTCGAGGTGGATATCCCCAACATCCGGATGACCTGGCTTCCAGAGATTGCTGTATTCTTTGAGCTTTGGTTTGACCTGGTACCAGGAAATGCCCAAGTGAGAAGGCAACCGGTTTGGGACGGGGCGGAGCCCGCCCTGCGCATCAAAGGAATTGACAGCGGAATACTGCCGTCCTTGCTCTATCAAGACGACAGTAAGCACGAGACGCGCATTGCTGTTTAGCAAAAATGCGGTTTCCTGGCGGGGGACCCGCCCGTCCACTGACCCGATCAGAAAGACGTCCGTTTCTGAGGCCTGCGTGTAAGAGACAGCCAATAGGACGAGAGTGAGGAAGATTCTCGACCTGGACATGAAATGCTCTAGCGGCCCGGCTCGTAGCCCAGCAGATAAAGCTCCGAGATGCAGGTGTCATCATACTTTGTTCCCCCGGCCACCTCCAAAATCGTCAATCGGATCTTGGAAACCGCGCGGCCCATCCCATAATCCGCCAGCCAGCTTATGAACGGAGCCTGGACATTCCGATTGAGCTCATTGAACTGCTTTTCCGTCAGATCGATGTCTATGCTTTTTGGGTCTGCATTTTCTGGCCAATTGTCACGGAATTCGACGTCCAGCCTGATCTTGCGGATCCGGTTATTGGCGTTGTAGATCGCCTCGTTTTTCGTGTAGCCGTTGATGATGCCGACAGCTTCGATTTGAACGCCCTCTTCGAACTGGATCTCCACCCATTCCCCAACGCCGCTCCCCGCAACGCCCTCCACCCAAGCCGTACTCAAGTCATCGTCAAATAGGCTTTTCGGCTCATAATTGAAACGATTGATTGCGTCCGCCTTGAGAATAGACGAGGCCTCAATCTTCGAGAGGGCCGAGAGCGGGAGCCTGGATTCCTGGACGTACTTGGTGAAAGCTGAGTCCGAATTGTCATAGACCAGCTCGATATCCTTGGCTGTGTGAAGGTCCAGGTTTTGATAGTTCCAACTGATGATCCCACCGTTGGCGGAATAGCCTTCTGGACGAATCTCGAGAATGTTGCCGCCCTGCCCCAGTAATTCGCGGGCATCAATCAACACCGAGCAGTTGGCCACGCGGCCCTCCCCCCAATTTTGAGCGGGCTTGAGAGTATAAGCGAATGTCCTGTTGGAAAATTCCGGGCGGAAACTCTTTGAATAAACGTAATCCTCCAGACGGCATTTCTGCCGGTAGCTGACGGTGATCGTTTTCTCCTCATATTCTTTGAAAGGAATGGTTACAATATGCCACGACGTGAACGGCTTCATGTCCTCCCCGGGAGGCTCCCCGGTCTTGTCCGTCACCACTTTCTCGACAGGGATGACCCGGCCGGGCACCTGAGAGTCCAATCCCTCGGAAATCCGGAAATCCGTGAGCGTTGATTTTTCTAACGGCCTGTAATCCGAGTCGAACGCCGGGTCGCTCTCAACCGGGAACCCATAGGTGACTTTGTCGGCTGGGCCCGAGTTTCTCAATCGATAAATGACTTGAACGAAGGCATAGTCTCCCGCGATTCGGACGGAGAGCCTTTCTTCTTCCAGACGGATATCTTTTTTTTGGATCATCTGAATATTGCCGGTCCGTCGGATCTCTCCGGTATTGATCGGACTTCCGTTGGGATTGGCCAGCGTCGGCATGAAGATCAACCCAAGAAATAGCAGAGTCTTTTTCATGAGAATCCTCAGCTTTTCTTGAAGACCAGGTCGCGGACGGTGTCGCGGTCGATGATGAACCCGGTCACGCGGCTCTGCGCGTCCCGCTGGAAAACGATCATCGGGACGGCCGCTGAGCCGCCGGCAAAGTGGTCTTTTTCGTCGGGGGACAGGCGGACTTCCGGCTGGCCGGGCATAAGAAGCACGAGGCCGGCGCCGCGCAGCTCGACTCCAAATCGGGTGTTGAGTTCGTCGTTGAAGTAGCCGCCGGCGAATTCCTGAAGCTCCTGCGGCGTGGGCCTGACCAGGAGGATCCTGGGGGCGATCCCGTCCTCGCCGGCCTGGTTCCATATGAGCTGCGTGACCTTCCCGTCTTTGTTCTTCTGGAAGGTCATCTTTCCCTGAGCTGCGTCCAGATAGAACTCCGTCTCCGAGAGTGCCGTCAGTGGGAACCTCTGGCCATAGAAGCCCAATTGGAGCTGGCCGCCGGCATGGCTGATGACAAAGACCTGGCCGGGTCTCAAGCGGTACTCGCCGTCGTACGCCTCGAGCGTTTTGGGGCTGACCTTGACGGCCTTCCTGACGGCGGACGGAGCCTTCGCCGCGGGGGGCGCCGGCGTGGCGTCCGCGGACGGAGTCGGAGCCGGAAGATAGATCTCGGCGATGGACGAGGCGAATCCGTCGATGCCCGTGTAATCCCAGTTGGCCAGGACGACGAGCCCGAGCCTGTCGTCGGGGAAATAGGCGAAGTCGGCTCCGGAGCCAGCCCACGTCCCCGTCAGGGAGATACGCCGCCGGCCGCTCGGACTCGCGACCATCAGCCCGTACGAGGAGCCCGAAGCCTTACCGTCGTTGAGGGTCCCGGCCGTGGTCATCTTGGCGATGACATCCGGCCCGCCGACCTGTCCCGTCTCGAAGTTCAGGATCCACTTGGCGAGTTCGGCGACGGACGAGAAGAGCGAGTGCGAACCGACGAGCGACAGGTTGTCGATGCCCCGGAGATATTCGCGCGCCGTGAAGTTGTAGCTGAAAGCCTGGTTGTCGAGGATCGAACGGGAGTTCTCGCGGAACTGGGACTGGGTCATCTTGAGCGGCTTGAGGATGTTCTCCCAGGCCCAATCCGAGAACGGCTGCTTCACGGCCCGCTTGATGACCTCGGCCAGAAGGTCGTAGTTCGTGTCGGCGTATTGGTATCGGTCGCCGGGAGGAAAGAGAAGCTGCTTCTGCGCCTTGACGACCGCGAGGACTTTGTCGATCGTGATCTCTTCGCGGTCCCGGCCGGTCAGCTGGAGCACCGACTGCCAGTCGCGGAGCCCGCTCGTTTGATAGACGAGATGGCGGAGCTTGACCAGGGTCCCGAAATCGGGAAGCTCGGGGATGAACGTCCGGACGTCATCGTCCAGGTTCAGCCGTCCCTGCTTCTCCAGCATGGCGACCGCTTGGCCGACGAAGGCCTGGGCCAGGGTGGCGGTGTTAAAGAGGGTGCTCGGAGCGATGGGGACGGCGTGCTCCTGGCAAGCGAGGCCGAAGACCTTCTCGTAGACGACCTGGCCTTGCTTGACCACGACCACCGCGAAACCGGGCTGGTCGAGCCGGTTCCAGAAGTCGAACAACCTGTCCATCTGCTCACTCTGGGAGGGGGCGGCTTGGGGATTCTGCGCGGACAGGCTCATGGAGCCGACGATCGAGAGAGCCAGGATTATCGCCGCCAGGCAGCTGTTCTTTTTGATGTGTCCCTCCCGGGCAGTTTTCTTTCATTCTAAGGAAACGGTGGGCCATTGGCAATACGGGAGGATCGGCCTTTTGAATTTCGCCGTCCGTTTTGTTACCATGACGATATCGTGAAAGCCACGATCAGGAAAGAAACAGTCCGTCGGAGTCCGGTGGTCCTTCTGGCTTTGCTCGCGGGGCTGATCGCCGGGACGAGGATGACCGCCATGCCGCAGTCAATCACCGAGTTCGTCAAGGCCTTGCCTGACAAGGTCGATCGCTGGAACAGGGTCGAGCCGCCGGGAACCTATTCTCCCAAAACCCTATCAGACTACATCGACGGCGGCGCGGAGCTCTACCTGTCCTACAACTTCAAAGGCTCGCTGGCCGTAAAATACCAAGACGCGTCCGAGAACGAGATCGCCGTGGACATCTTCGACATGGGCTCGTCCTACGATGCTTTCGGCGTCTTCGCCCATTCGCGGGAGACGAACGAGAAGGATTTCGGCCAGGGCAGCGAATACGCCGCCGGGCTCCTGACGTTCTGGAAGGGCCGCTTTTACGTTTCCGTCCTCGCGTATCCCGAGACTCCGGCCTCGAAGAACGCCGTGACCACTCTGGGGCGGGCGATCGCCGGGGCGATCAAGGACGAAGGCCCGCTTCCCCCCATCCTGGCTCTCCTGCCTCCCGAAAACCTCCAGCCCGAAACCGTCCGTTATTTCCACCACTACATTTGGCTGAACAGCTTCCATTTCGTGTCCAACGAGAACGTTTTGAATATCGAAGCCGATACGCCCGCCACGCTGGCCAAGTACCGCACGCCGGGTTCGTCGCTGTTTCTCCTCCTTATCCAGTATCCCGACACGCCGAGGGCCGAGTCCGCCGCGGGGCAATTCGACGAGAAGATCCTCGGCGGCGCGAAGAACGGGATCCGGCAGATGGAGGGGGGCCGCTGGTCGGGAATCAAGCGCCGGGGCAGCCTCGTCAGCATCGTCCTCAACGCTCCGGACGCGGCTTCAATCCGCGACATCCTGGCCGGAATCAAGGAATGAAAGGCAGACCGTCATGAAGCTCCGACGATCCATCACCCGTCGCGAATTCATCAAGAGCGCCTCCGCCGCGGCCATCGCCGCTCCCCTGCTGCTCTCGGCGCAGGAGGGGACGGCCCCTGGGCCGGCCGGGAAAAGCCGGGTCGTACTGCTCCGGGACGTCAACGTCCTCGACGAAAACGGGCTGCCCCGCCAGGATATCGTCCAGGAGATGCTCGACACCGGCCTCAAAACACTGACCGGAAAGCCCGATCCGCAGAGCGCCTGGAAGACGATCATCAGGCCCGACGACATCGTCGGCATCAAGAACAACCGCTGGGGCTACCTCCAGACGACGCCCCAGGTGCAGAACGCGCTCAAGAAGCGGATCCTCGAGGCCGGCGTCAAGGAAAGCAACATCAGCATCGACGACCTCGGCGTTCTCCGGAACCCGATCTTCCTGAAATCGACGGCCCTGATCAATGCCCGTCCCATGCGCTCCCACCATTGGGCCGGCGTCGGTTCGCTGATCAAGAATTACATCATGTTCATCCCGGAGCCGATCACCATCCATCCGGATTCCTGCGCCGACCTGGCCTCGATCTGGGACCTGCCGATCGTCAAGGGCAAGACCCGGCTCAACGTTTTGGTGATGTTCACGCCGCAGTTCCAC
>JBAVUQ010000036.1:0-5151 GCA_049696855.1 Candidatus Aminicenantales bacterium | reverse complement strand
TTCAGGAAGAAATCGCAAACCTGGTGGTTCCCCTACGACAAGAGTCTCGAGGGCGTGATGGAGAAGGCCGTCACCGTCTTCCACGGCGCGGGTCTGGGAGCCCGGATGAAGGCGGTCGTGGGTTTGCGCAAGGAATGGCGGAGGATCGTGGCCACCGCTCCTTTGCTGAATTATGTCCGGGCCTTCCCGAGGATCCTGAAAAAATGAAGACGCCGCCGCGGCTCATCGGACTGACGGGGACCAACGGGGCCGGCAAAGGCGAGGCGGCTGCGTACTTCGCGGCCAGGGGCTACGCCCGCTACTCGCTGTCCGACGTCATCCGGGAGGAGCTCGGGCGCCGGGACGAGCCGGTGAGCCGGGACAATCTCATCCGGACGGGCAACGAGCTCCGGGAGAGCTTCGGCGCCGACGTCCTGGCCCGGCGGACGATGGACAAGGTCGGCGGGACGGGGCGGGCGACGATCGACAGCGTCCGCAACACGAGCGAGGTCGATTTTCTGCGCCGGCAGGACGGCTTCATCCTGTTGGCCATCGACGCGCCGATCGCCATGAGGTTCGCCCGGGTGGCCGTCCGCGGCCGGGACGAATCGGCCGCCGATCTCGAGACCTTCCGCAAAAAAGAGGACCAGGAGCGGGCCGGAGGCGCGACGGGCCAGCAGCTCGAGGCGTGCCTGGCCGCGGCCGACCGGCTCATCATCAACGACGGGACCCTGGCGGAATTCCACCGCAAGCTCGAGGAGGTCGCATGACGCCGCCGAGAACGACCAAGGACCTTTACTACCTGGGGATCGCCAAGGAGGTCTCGACCCGGAGCACCTGCTTCCGCCGGGCCATCGGGGCCATCATCGTCCGGGACGATCAGATCATTTCGACGGGGTATGTCGGCTCGCCGAGGAAGACCAAGGACAGCCTCGAGCACGGTTTCTGCCTGAGGGACAAGCTGGGCATCCCGCACGGCCAGCGCTACGAGCTCTGCCGGAGCGTCCACGCCGAACAGAACGCCATCATCAACGCCGCCCGGGCCGGGGTCAGCCTCCTCGGGGGGGACATGTACATCTATGGCAGCGCGACGGACTCGGCGGGTCCGATCAACGCCTTCCCCTGCTACATCTGCAAGAAGATGCTCATCAACTGCGGGCTCAGGAGGGTCGTCTGTTCGATGGCGGACGGCGGGCTTATGATCTTCCAGGTCGAGGATTGGATCCGGGATTGGCAGGAGCGCGACATCCTGGACGACGAGCGTCAGTACGGGAAGGACTGATGAGTCGGAGAGTTTCCGGGGTCTTCGCGGCCGTCGCGGCCATGCTGATGGGTGTGGCGTTGGCCGGCGGGACAGGGCAGGTGGCGCCGGCCGGCGAAGCGGCCGGCGGGCTGCTCAAGCTCCTCGGGGTCGAGCCCTCGGCGGAGTCGATCGATTACGTCCAGACGAAGACCCAATTCCAGCTCCACACGCTGTTGACCGAGCAGCGCCACCAGAAGACGTGGTACCTCGGCGAGCGCATCCAGGAGGACACGCTGGCCGGGCTGAAGATGCTTTCGTCGGTCGACGACGACATCCTGGCGAAGATGGACGAGCTGGCCGCCGCGCCCGAGGCGTTGGAGCAGGCGGCGCGGGCGGTCGAGCGGGCCATCCTCGGCGGCAAAAAGATCTACGTCTACGGCTGCGGGGCGACGGGCCGGCTGGCCAAGCAGATGGAGAGCACCTTCTGGCGGCCGTTCTGGCGCGGGGTCAAGGCCGACGGGAGGATCTGGAAGAAGGCGGCCGGGCGGCTGCCCGCGGGGACGGCCATCGAGGAGAGCCTCGTCGGCGAGATGACGGGGGCCGACAGGGCCTTGATCAGCTCGCTCGAGGGGTTCGAGGACCTCCAGCTCATCGGCCGGCTTCAGCTCCGCGACAGGGGCATCGCCAAGGGCGACGTGGTCATCTGCGTCACCGAGGGAGGCGAGACGTCGTCCGTGATCGGGACGGTGCTCGCGGCGCTCGACGAGTGGAAGAGCGAGCCCGGGTACGATCCCGCCGAAAGCCGCAAGGACCTCTACTTCGTCTACAACAACCCGGACGACCGGCTGATGCCGTTCGACCGCAGCCGGAGCGTGCTCACCGAGCCGGGGATCACCAAGATCAACCTGACGACGGGGCCGCAGGCTATCACGGGGTCGACGAGGATGCAGGCGACGACGATCGAGACCTACGTCGTCGCGGCCATCGTCGAAACGGCGGTCGAGCGCGTCCTCGGCCCGGCGCTGGGCCGGGGGGACATGGAGAGGCTCGGATTCAGCGGCGGGACGGCGGAGCGGGGCGGGACGGGTGTCGCGGCCAAGCTCCGCGAATTCGGCGGCGTTCTCGCCGGGGCGCGGGCGGCGCTGGGCGAGCTCGCCGCGCTCACGGACGTCGAGGCGGCGGCCTACGCGGGCGGGCATTTCTCGACTTATTACGCCGAGAGGGGCCTGATCACCGTCTTCATCGACAGCACGGAGCGGAGCCCGACCTTCCGTCTCTTCCCGCTCGACACGGTCAATGAGCCCCGGCGGAAGTGCTGGATCCAGGTCTGGACGGACGCGGCGACGCCGGCGCAGGCCTGGCAGGCGTTCCTGGGGCGGCCGTTCCGGGGGCTGAGCGCGGAGATGTACAAGCGGCCGTTCGAGACCGAGGTCGCGGATCCTTACCTGCGGCGGGCCGCTCTGGAGAGCCTGAAGAAGGCCGGCGACGAGCAGGCGGACCTCTACGATTTCTCGCTGTCGAAGGCGAACACCGAGGGCCGGGGCCCGCGGAAGGGCGATTTGTGCGTCCTCGTCGCCCTGACGCCGGAGGAGCGTTTATTCGCGGAAGAGGGATCGGGGTTCGAGCGGGTCCTGAGGCTCGCCGCGGACGGGGGGGCCGACGCCGGCGTGATGATCTTCACCGACCGGCCGTCGAAGGAATTCCCGGCGATCGCGGAGCGCGTCCGGCGGCGCTGGGCCGGGGCGGCGGGACGGCTCCTGGTCGTGCCCGTGGCCGTGAAGAGCGAGGGCGACCCGTTCAGGATCCGGCAGCAGATGGCGGCCAAGATGCTGCTCAACGCCCATTCGACGGCCGTGATGGCCAAGCTGGGCAAGGTCGTGGGGAACACGATGACCAGCGTCAGCCCGAGCAATCTCAAGCTCATCGGCCGGGCCACGTTCCTCATCCAATCGCACGTGAACGACGTCCTGGGGCGGGCGGAGTGGGTCAGGGCTCACGGGGCGCGCACCCCGGTCACGTACGGCGAGGCCAACGCGGTCCTCTACGACGCCATCGCCTATCTCAAGGACAGGCAAGCCGAGGCCGGGCAGACGGCCGAGGTGGCCTTCTCGATCATCCGCATCCTCGAATCGCTCAAGGAGAAGCGCAGCGTAGGTCACGCCGAAGCGCTGGGGCTCGTGAGATCCGTCGGCCTCAGCCGCTACCTCTCCGGCATCAGATAAATCAAGAAGGGGTCAAACCTATTTTTCGTTACTTTTTCTGCAATACTGTGTTTCCCGCTTTTCATTTCTGAGAGAATCTCCGGCCAACTTTCGTCTATATATATGGTAGCTGGAAGCTTATCGCCGCCTTCGGAGGATGAGTGGCCCGTCAATTGCGGTTTGAATATCCCGGCGCATTCTACCACGTCTATTCCAGAGGAAATCAGAAACAGGACATCTTTCTTACTGACGAAGATCGGTATTATTTCTTAAAGGTCATGGGAGACGCGAACGAGAAATTCGGAGTTCGATTCCACGCATATTGCCTGATGCCGAATCATTATCACTTGTTGGTAGAGACGCTATTCGGCAGGCTTTCACGGGCCCTGCACTTGATCAATACGGCCTACACCGTCTATCTCAATAAGAAACACTCCCGGTGCGGGCATCTTTTCCAGGGCCGTTTCAAATCCATTCTTGTCGAAGCCGAAACCTATGCATGGGAACTCTCGAGATACATCCATTTGAATCCGGTCAGGGCCGGGATCGTAGGCCAGCCCGAGGAATTTCCTTGGTCGAGTTATCGGGAATATCTGGGGATGAGAAGGGCCTTCCCCTGGCTAGTCACCTCGCTGATTTCTCGAGGTTCGGGAAATCCCACTGAGGAAGATAGAGGATGTTATGCGAGATTCGTCCTCGCGGGCATAGGCTGCGACCCTCCTTCGGGCTATGCCGATTCAAAGCGCTCGGGGGTTCTGGGAAGCTCACTATTCATTAAGCGGATCAAGACGGAGTTCCTTGAGGAGCAGATGGCTCAAAGGGATCGAGAGAGGCCACAGCTTCGTTTTTTTCGCAAGAGGCCCGAAATTGCCGACATTCTCGCACTGACCGAACGGGAGATGGGGCCCAATAATAGGCTCGTTAAGGCCTTAGCTATCTTTGTATGTCAGCATGCCCTGGATTATCCTCTCGAGGAGATTGCGGCCTTTTGGGGAATGAGCATCTCTGGGGTTTATAGCGCGAAGCGAAGAATTCGGAAAGAGATGGACCACAATTCTACGCTCGTCAACGCATTCCAGGAAGTCGTTTGTCGCTTGAACGAGCGCCCCGGAGGGGCCGATTCTACATTTTTGTCGGAAAGTAACGAAAAATAGGTTTGACCCCTTCTTATGCGGGCGTGTCGAGGCTGTAGCAGGGCGCGACCGCGGGACGGGGCCGGCGCTTCGGCTTGGGCTTGACCTGGGGGTAGATGAACAGCTCGCCGGCGTAATTGCGGAGCACGACCTGCTCGTCGGTGATCGACTGCAGGTACTTCGGCAGGACCGGGATCTTGCCGCCGCCTCCGGGCGCGTCGATGCAGTAGTAGGGCACGGCCAGCCCCGACGTCCAGCCGCGCAGGCTCTCCATGATCTCGAGGCCCTTCTCGACGGTCGTCCTCAGATGCTCCGTCCCCGAGACGTAGTCGGCCTGGTAGATGTAGTACGGCCGGACCCTCACGGCCAGGAGCTTCTGCATGAGCCGCCGCATGACCAGCGGGTCGTCGTTGACGCCCTTGAGCAGGACGGTCTGGTTCCCGAGCGGGATGCCCGCGTCGGCCAGCAGGTTCAGCGCCCGGGCCGACTCCGGCGTGATCTCGTCGGGGTGATTGAAGTGCACGTTGACGTAGAGCGGGTGGTACTTCTTGAGCATGGCCACGAGCTTTTCCGTGACCCTCTGCGGCAGGACGCA
>JBAVUQ010000035.1:0-53573 GCA_049696855.1 Candidatus Aminicenantales bacterium | reverse complement strand
CCACCTCGGCCTTTTCGACGGGATTCTTGGACGAGTCGACGACGGTCCCGGAGACCTTGCCCTGGTACTGAGGCCAGGCGGAAGCGGCGAGCAGGCAGACCATCAGGGCGACGAACGCGGCCTTTCGGAACATCATGGGCGACTCCTATCGTTGGCCGATGCGTTTCTTCGCCTCCTCCTCCAGGGCCCTGACAGCGGGCTGGTCGGGAGCGAGGGCGAGTGATCTTTGCAGGAGGGGCAGGGCCCTCTCGGGATGTCCGAGGGCCATATGGCACTCGGAGGCGAGATTCAGGACGGGGATCTCGGTCGCCTCGGCCATGAGCGTCTCCAGGATCGAAAGCGCGGCCGCCCAGTCCTTGAGGCCCGCCAGGTCCAGGGCCATGACCTTGGCCGACTCCCGGTCTCCGCCGCGGTCGTGGACGGCCGTTGCGTGCTCCAGGGATTCTTTGTAGAGGCCCAGGCCGTAGAGCGATTTGGCGAGGAGCAGACGAGCGGACGGGTCGTCGCGGCCCTGGAGGACCTTTTCGAGGACCTCCCGAGACCGGGCGTAATCGCCCGCCAGGAAGTATTGCGAGCCGAGGGCCGTGAGATGCTCAGGACCCGGGAACGGGCCGTGCAGACGGGCGTAGACCCAGGGGATGACGGGGAATGGCTCGCCGAGGACGACGAAATTCTCCTTCTCGGTGAGCAGGCTCTCCCCGTCGGGGGACCTCAGGGATACCTCGGCGCGGTAATAGCCGGGTTTGACGTCCTTCAGCGGAGCGGCGCCGGAAACGAGGAGGGTCTCCGCATCGCCGGGATCGGGGGCGATATCGGTCAACGGAAAGACCCCGGCGCTCTGGCCCGTGTCGAGCGAGACGAGGCTGACGATGAACGAAGGCCGCGCGGAGGGAACAAGCCCGGCCGCGTTTCTGGCCTGAACGAAGACACCGAGCTGCGAGGACGAGGGGAATTCATTGCGGGCGCCGACGAGGTACTGCTGTCCGCCGAAAACGAAGGCCTTGAGGTTCTTTTCCTGGGTTTCGGGGACGGCGCTCCGGGCGTAGTACAGGAGCGGCTTGCTGAGGCCGGCCCGGGCGACCGTGTCGGCCTTGGGCACGACGACCCTTGTTTCGAACGAAGAGAAGTCCTTGGTCGTCTTGTTTTTCAGAAGAAACAGGGCCCTGTATTCGCCGGGGACGACGGCCAGCAGATCCTGGAAGGCGAAGCGCTGGCGCTCGTGGGCTTTGTACTGTTCGGGGGAGATCCGGAGCGGGATCTCCTCGGTCGATTCATGGACGGCCCTGCCCCGGCCGTCCTCGAGCCTCAGGATGAACTCGAAGCTGGCGTAGACGGCGTTCCCCTGGGTGGCGAAATTCATCTTCTCCGGCTCGATCGACCAATGCAGGAAGGCCTGGCCGCCCTCCGAGAACACCCGGACCTGGTAAATGCTCTGGAGGTATCTGTCCGAGTAGTCGGTCTCGATGAAGTCCTTGAAGCTCATGTAGGACCGGGCGTAGCTGTCGGAGTACTTCTTTTCCGGGAGATTGCGGACGGAGGCGATGATGGAATCGGAAGAGAACGAGGCGCCCCCCATCGGCGACTCGCCCGGCAGATAGCTCAGGGAAGCGCTGGCCAGCTCCCCGTTGATGCCCTTGATGGCGTTGACGGCTGTCGACCGGTTCACCGCTGTCCCGAGGTTGGGGATGACCAGCTTCTCGGGTCCCTCAACGCTCGGCGAATACAGACGGAAATCGCCGATCCCTTCGGGCTGGTAGAAGATCAGGTAAAAATAGTCCGGCAGTCCGTATTCCTGCTCCCCCTTGTAGAACCAAAGCTCGAGGGGCCAGACCTGCGATTGGGTCGTGTAGAACGTCCGTTCGAGCGGCTTCCCGAGGGCGACGTAGAAGAAGCCCCTGTCGGTCTGGCTGCCCCTCTTCGGCGAGTCATGACCGAAGTTCTGGTCGGCATAGCGGATCCGCTCCTCATATTCTTTCCGGAATTCATTCTCCGTCGTGTCAGGCAGCGGGTCCCGCATCCGCCAGAAGAAACGGACGAACTTGGCCCGGTCGGCGTTGGTCTCGAGCTTGGCAAAGACGGAACGCTCGGCCTTGGTGATGATGGGCGAGACGTCCTCGAGCCAGCGCGCGAGATCCGGCGAGATCTTTTCCCGGGCGGCCTGGAGCCCCGCCGCGAAAAGGAGGGCCGTACCAAGGAGGATGAGGGGGCTGGTTTTCTTCATGCTCAGAGAAACTACGATAGCACACGGCCGACGCTGATACAAATGGGCTGAGCGACTCAGAGCCGAGCCGGACCGAAATATCCGAAATATCTGACTCTCCGGCGAACGGGCGATGAACGATGCCGATCCGGGTCCTCCGGGTCGGACGGTCCGTAAAGAAATTTTATGTTGAAAACGCATATTTTATTGGATATTATCCAATCAAGTGGATAATCATGGTGGCCCGTAATTCCTATTACGTTGAAAACAAATAATATTCTTAGAATTCCGGGTTTGGCATTATTATTGCTGACCCTTATGGCAGAATCCGTGTTGCATGAGGAGGTGTCCATCGAAGAATATAAAGGCGTCCATCCCAAAAAAGCCATTCCCCCGAGACAGATCTGAAAGGAGGTTTATATGAGAACGAAATTCCTATCCTTCCTGGCCATCATCCTCCTTCTCGCCCCGATCGCCTTTTCCCAATCCAAGGAAACGGGCGCCATCCGTGGCGTCGTGGCCGACGAACAGGGAAGTCCCTTGCCCGGCGTCAACGTGACGCTCTCCAGCGAGAACCTCATGGGCCTGCGGACTTTCGTCACGGACGCCACCGGCGAGTACCGCTTCCCCGCTCTGCCGCCCGGCGAATACATGATCAAGGCCGAGCTTAGCGGCTTCGGGACGGTCGTCCGCGAAAAGATACGGGTGAACACCACGGCCACCCTGACCCTGGACATCCAGATGAAGCCGGCAACGGTGTCCGAGGAAATTACGGTCACCGCCCAGTCCCCGACGGTAGACGTCAAGTCCACAGAGACGGCTTCGGTCACTCTGTCCAATGAGATCCTCAGGAACGTCCCCAATAACCAGTTCACCGCGGAAATCGTCAACCTGGCCCCTGGCATCAACAACAACGTCGCTTTCGGGGCGTCGGCGAACACGGGCATCGCCTACTCCATGGACGGCGTCAATGTCGCCGATCCCGAGGCCGGATCGGCCTGGGTTTTCTCGGACTACAACATCATCGAAGAGGCCAAGGTCATGGGCGTCGGCCTGCCCGCCGAATACGGCAATTTCACCGGCGTCATCTTCAACCTGGTGACGAAGTCCGGCGGCAACAACTTTTCGGGCCACTTCGAGTTCGATTTCCAGGGTTACCAGGCCGACTCCAAGTTCTGGCAGGCCAACAACAACCAGGACTACGTCGCGGATTTCCCCGCGCTGACCTCGCCGAGCTCGAAGCTCATGGACATCAACGGCCATATCGGCGGGCCCATCATCAAGGACAAGCTCTGGTTCTATGTCGGCGGCCAGTTTTATCAGACCAAAGATCGACCGACCGGCTTCCCCGCCGACGTCCGCTACAATCAGCCGCGGATCTTCGCCAAGCTGAGCTCCCAGCTGACCCCGACGTTGAACATGAGCCTCGCCTTCCAGAGAACCAAGTATCAAGGCATCAACCGCCTCGCCAGCTCCACGGTTCTCCCCGAAGCGACGCTCACGCAGAACTCGCCCGACTGGCTCCTGAGCTTCAACCTGACCAAAATCCTCAGCCCGAAGACCTTCTTCGACGTCAAGGCCAACTACTTCGAGGGCATCTATTATCTCGACCCCGCGGCCGGGCCCGACGCCTACTCCCACTATAGCTACAACGAGGATATGTCCTCGGGGAGCGCGAGCTACTTCTACTACGCCGACCGGGCCCGCTTCGGGACCAACGCCAGCCTGACCCACTACGCCGAGGACTTCATCGCCGGCTCCCACGACTTCAAGTTCGGAGCCGAGTTCGAGCGGTCCATGGCCCGGAGCCGCTTTGGTTACAACGGCTTGGGGGGTCCCCTGGGCGATCACATCAATTATAACGACTACGTCGGCTACGCGTATAACCTGGCGCATCACTACGTCTACTTTGATGGGCCCTACCTGGCCTATCAGTACACCGGCTATGACACGAATACCCGCTACACCCGGCTGGAGATGTTCGTCCAGGATTCCTGGCAGGTCACGAAAAGGCTGAACTTGAGCCTCGGCGTCCGCTACAGCCAGAACTGGGGCGACGTCAAGGGCGTCGACGGAACCGTTTTCAAGACGCACAGGCTGGCTCCCCGCCTGGGCTTCACCTTCGACATCCTGGGCGACAAAACGACTATCCTCAAGGCCCACTACGGCCAATTCACCGAAGCCATGCTGACCGTCTACCACGACAGGATGAACCCCAGCGCGAACTTCGGCAACTACATCGGCTACAAGTTTGATCCCGAAACCGAATCATGGGACCAGATGTACTCGATCCCCCACAACCCTTTCACCATGGACCCCAACATCAAGCACCCCTACATGACCCAATTCACGGTGGGGATCGAGCGTGAGCTGTTCAAGAACACCTCCTTGGGCGTGACTTACATCAACCGGAAATGGAACAACATCATCGGCCGGTACAACCGGGCCGCAGACTACATCACGCGGACGGCCTCCTCCCTGGAGCTCGGCCAGGACTTCACCGTCTATGAGCAGACGGCCGAAACGCTGGATTTGAGCGATTTCGTGATCGCCAACATCACGAAGAGCGCCGATTTCCCCTGGGTTCTGGAGCAGCCCTACAGGAAATACGAGGGCATCGAGGTCCTGTTCAACAAGCGCTTCTCCAGCCGCTGGCAGCTTCTCGCATCCTGGGTCTACGGAAGGGCCACGGGGACCGTGGACAACGGCTTCGCCTTCGACATCGGTGCCGCCGGGAACATGAACGACCCGAACATGTGGATCAACGCCAAAGGCCACCTCACGAACGACCCGACCCACATGATCAAGCTCCAAGGCACCTACGTCCTGCCCCTCGACATCAGTCTGACCGGCTACTTCTGGGGGATCACGGGAGACGCCTGGACGACGCGACTCCTGACGGAGGCGTTCAACCAGGGCCAGATCACGTTCTTCACCGAAGCCCGAGGCTCCCACCACTATCCCATGCAGAAGATCCTCAACCTGCGCCTCGAGAAGATCTTCACCCTGGCTAAGAAGTACCGCCTCGGCCTGATGTTCGATGTCTTCAACGTCTTCAACGACGACACCATCATGTCCTGGGGGACGCGCATCGGCTTTGACTGGTTCACGGCTGACAGCCCGGAGGGCTCGCCGAGCTATAGCTCCACGGACGGGCATAGACTCCGGAGCATCAGCATGCCGCGGCAGGCGCGCCTCGGCATCCGGTTCATGTTCTAAGCTCGAATCCCACGCAGACGCTCAAGGGCGGCGGGCGGTCCCGCCGCCCTTTTTTTTGTCCCGTCGGTTTGTTGGATCCCGGGCTTGACAAGGCCCATGCACTTCTCCCATAATCAGACCGCCAATAATGAGATTTCGATCAACGTGGGAGCGGCACCGTCTGATCTGCCGTATGGCGTACGTCCTGAATCCCGGCCTGTAGGAACCCCGATACAATGCGTCCGAAAGCAAAACCAGAATTCTATCGCTTCGAGGAGGTGAAACGAGGCCGCGCAAATCATCCCCAGGCTATGGCGGCAAGATTCTTTCAGGTCATGAAACGGAGGGAAATTTGAAAAAGATCTATGTGGCACTCCTCATCCTCCTCCTTATTTCGTCGCTCTCTTTCTCGCAATCCCGCGAGACGGGAGCCATAACCGGGAAGGTGACCGATGAACAGGGGTCCCCCCTCCCCGGAGTCAACCTGACCTTGAGCGGCGAGAAGCTCATGGGCATTCGCGCGACGGTCAGCGACACCAACGGGGGCTTCCGGTATCCGGCCTTGCCTCCGGGCACCTACAGCTTGAAGGCCGAGCTTGGCGGGTTCGGCACCGTCGTTCAGGAAAATGTCCGACTGAATACGACGGTCACGCTGAGCCTGACCCTGGTCATGAAAGCCGCGACGGTGCAGGAGCAGGTCACGGTCATCGCCAAGTCGCCTACCGTCGACGTCAAGTCCACGGAAACAGCCTCGGTGACCCTCGGCAACGAGATCCTGCGCAACATCCCCAACAGCCAGTTCTCGGTGGACATCGTCAATCTCGCCCCGGGCGTCAACGGGGACGTCGCCTACGGCGCCGCCTACGGCCGCGGCGTTTCCTGGCAAATGGACGGCGTCGCCGTCGGCGATCCGGACTATGGAACATCCTGGGTTTTCGTCGACTATAACATCATCGAAGAAGCCAAGGTCACCGGCATCGGCCTGCCCGCCGAATACGGAAACTTCACCGGTGTCATTTTTAACATCATCACCAAGTCCGGCGGCAACGAGTTTTCCGGCCACTTCGAGGCCGACTTCCAGGGCAATAAGTCCCGTGAGGCTCAGGGCTTGAAGGGCGTCTTCCCGGGCGGCTCTTTCTGGGGAACCGAAAACAACGCGGATTATGCCGCCGATTGGCCGGGCGTCACGTCGCCCCTCGAAAAATTGTTCGACATCAACGCCCACCTCGGCGGACCGATCGTCAAGGACAAGCTCTGGTTCTTCGCCGGGGCCCAGTGGTACCGGTCCCAGGACTGGGTCACGGGCTTTCCCCTGGCCCAGGATTACAAGCAGCCCCGCCTCTTCCTCAAGCTGAGCTCACAGTTCTCGGCCAAGACCAACGCCAGCGCCGCCGTGGAGTGGGACAACTACAAGGGCACCTACAGGGGCGCCTCGGCCAGGGTCACACCGGACGCCACCCGCGACCAGATCGACCCGGAGACCGTCCTCAATTTCAACCTGACCCACATCTTCTCCGCCAAGACGTTCTTCGACTTCAAGTTCGCCTCGTTCAGCGGCTACTACAACCTGGAGCCGCGGACGGGCCGGGACGTCTACATGCACTACTTCCTCGACGACAATCCCGACATCCCGGGCGATCAGTCCCGCTGGAAATACTACAATTGGGGGGGCTACGCCGAGCACCCGCGCTCGCGTCTGCAGGCCAATGCCAGCGCGACGCACTACGCCGAGAATTTCATCAAGGGCAGCCACGACTTCAAGTTCGGCGTCGAGTTTGAGCATTCCCGCGTCCGGAACCTCTTTTCCTACACCGGCGCGACCCACACGCGCTATTATGACTACTGGGGACCCAGCTACTACGAAGGATACCCGTACGCCGGAAACTACAGCGCCTACCAGTACGAAGGCTACAACGCCCGGACGCGCATCACGCGCTTGGAAGGGTTCGTCCAGGATGGCTGGCAGATCTCCAAGCGGCTCAATGTCAGCTTCGGCATCCGTTTGAGCCAGAACTGGGGCAAGCAGGCGGAGGCGGCCAGCAACCAATGGAGCACCTTCCGGGTCGCCCCCCGGTTGGGTTTCACGTTCGACCTCCTCGGGGACAAGACGACCATCCTCAAGGCCCATTATGGGGAATTCACCGAAGGGATGTACGCCTCCTTCCTGGACCGCCTGAGCCCGACGTTCTCCGACTGGATCCTCAAGTACTGGAATCCCCTGACCGAGGAATGGAACGAAAGCTACCGGGTCGTCCACGGGACGTGGGTCATCGACGGCGGGATCAAGCACCCATTTATGAGGCAGTTCACGGTCGGTTTCGAGCGCGAGGTCTTCAAGGACGCCTCGTTCTCGGTCACCTACATCAACCGCACCTATCACAACCCCGTGACAGCCTATAACCGGCTGGCCACCTACGAGGCAGTCCCGTATCATATCGACGATGACATCCCCGGCGCAGTGAGCAGGGATTTCACACTCTACAACCTCACGTCGGGGGACGCCGCCGAGTGGCACATCGCCAACATCGAAACGATCGCCGGCCTGTATCAGGATTCCATCGGCCTGACCATGAACCCGTACCACAAGTATTGGGGCCTCGAGTTCCTCTTCAACAAACGGTTTTCGAGCAAATGGCAGATGATGGCGTCTTATGTCTATTCGCGGACCACGGGCACCCTGGACAATACCGGCGCCGCCGATGACCTTGGCTGGAACGACTGGGGCGACCCGAATTATTGGATCAACAGGGCCGGCCGTTTGACCGCCGACCCGACCCACATGATCAAGGTCCAGGGAACCTACGCGCTGCCGCTGGGCATCTCCTTCAATGCCTATTTCCACGGCATCACCGGGGACGCCTGGGCCCAGCAATTCAGATTGAGGCGATTCCTCGATCAAGGGACGGTGACTTTCAATACCGAGCCGTCGGGCTCTCATCATTACAAAATGGCTAAGTCCCTCGACGTGAGACTCGAAAAGACGTTCACTCTGGCCTCGAAATACAGGCTGGGCCTGATGTTCGATGTCTTCAACGTCTTCAACGACGACTCGATCACGAGCTGGGGGACGACGATCGACTACAGCTGGTACGCTGACGGCTCCGCGCCTTCGACCCTGGGCCACGACCTCGATGGCCTCGTCCTGCCGAGGCGGGCCAGAGTCGGCATTCGCTTGATCTTCTAGCCACGCTCCGCGCAGACGCTCTGCAGGGCGGCGGGTCTTCCCGCCGCCCTTTTCTTTTTGGCCGAAAGCCGTACGCATCGCCAAGTCCGGCGGGCATCGAGACGTGTCGGGGAATCTCGGCCGCCCGCGCAAGGGAAATTCCTTCGATTTTGTGCTAAAATCTCTCTCTCAAATGAAAGCCGGAAAGCTCCTGATCTTCGTCGCGGCCGGAGTCGCTCTCGCCGGGGCGGCCGGATACTGGCTCCTCTCGTCCCGGGCACCGAGCCTGGCCCGCCTTAGACGAGACCGGGACTTCAACGTCATCGTCATCACCCTCGATACGACGCGGGCGGACCGCTTGGCCTGCTACGGCTGTCAAGACGTCTCAACCCCCACCATCGACCGCTTCGCCGCCCGGGGCGTCAGATTCGAAAAGGCCTATGCCCAGACTCCCCTGACCCTGCCCTCCCACACCAGTCTCATGACCGGGACGCTGCCCCTTTTCCATGGGGTCAGAGATAACGGCGGGTTCGTCGTCCCTGAAAAGCTCAAAACGATGGCCGAGCTTTTCGAGGACAAGGGCTACGAGACGGGCGCCTTCATCGCGGCCTACGTCCTCGACTCCAAATGGGGCTTGAATCAGGGATTCGAGACGTACTTCGACAAATTCGACCTGCGCAAATTCAAAAGGATCTCCCTGGGCACGGTCCAAAGGCCGGCCAATGAAGTGATGGACGAAGCCCTGCCCTGGCTCGAAGCCCGCAAGGACAAGCGCTTCTTTGCCTGGATCCATCTTTACGATCCCCACTCGCCGTACGAGCCGCCGCCTCCCTACGACAAGCTCTACGCCGACCGTCCCTACCTTGGCGAGATCGCTTTCGCCGATTCCCAGATCGACAGGCTCTGGAGCCTCCTCGAGCGCGACGGCCTCCTCGAGAAAACGTTCATCGTCTTCGCCGGCGACCACGGCGAAAGCCTCTGGGAGCACGAAGAGCAGTCCCACGGGTTCTTCGTTTACCAGGCCGCTATCCATGTCCCCCTGATCATCGTCACGCCGTTTCCCAAGCTCCAGGGCGTCGTTTCTTCCGACGTCGCCAGCCTGTCCGACGTTCTGCCCACCGTTTGCGAAATGGTCGGCCTGCCCATTCCCGCGGAGGTCCAGGGGAAGAGTCTTCTGCCGGACTTCTTCGGCCGTCGAAGGGCCGCGGCTCCTCTCTCCTACAGCGAAACCTATTACCCCCGCTTCCACTATGGCTGGTCGGACCTCAAGAGCGTGCAGGACGGGCGGTACAAGCTCATCTTGGCCCCGGTACCCGAGCTCTACGACGTCGCCGCCGACCCCAGGGAAGAGAAGAACCTCGTCTACCTCGAAAAGGCGGTCTACGAAAGGATGAACGCCGAGGCGGAAGCGTTCATCAGCGCTTCGAGCCGGAACGCTTACGAGACGGACTTCTCCAAAATCGACGAGGAAACCCGGGAAAAGCTGGCCGCGCTCGGCTATATCGGGTCCTTCGCGGACCCGGCCAAGCTCAAAGGAAAAAAGCTGGCCAACCCGAGGGAGAAGATCGGGGTTTTCAACCAGCTCTCCGAAGCCCGCGAACTGGGCATGAACGGAAAGCCCGAAGAGGCCATCAAGATCATCCAGGGGATCATCGCCGACGACCCTGATATCACCGACGCCTATTTCTCGATCGGCAACATCTATTTCCAGGAACAGAAGTACAAGGAGGCTGGCGAGTATTTCCGTCAGGTCCTGGGCCGGAAACCCGACGACACCTTCGCCGCCATCAATGTCGCCCTGTCCTACGAGGGTCAAGGGGATTTCGACGCGGCGGAAAAATTCCTCCTGGAGTATATCGCGAAAGGCTTTCCGGACCCCCAATTCTACTTCATGCTGGGAAACCTGAGCTTCATCCGGAAGGAGTACGACAAAGCCATCCCGTATTTCGAGAAGTGCATCGCCGTGAACTCCGAATCCGCCGGGTCCTACAACGTCCTCGCGGCGATCTACATCACCAAGGGAGATCTCGAGCGGGCCGAAAGCTGCCTGGCCGAGGCCTCCCGGCTCAACCCGACGTTGGCCAACCTGCACTATAACCGGGCTCAGATCGACGAAAAGAGGGGGGACAACCGCGCGGCGGAGGCGGAATACCTCAAGGAACTTGAGTCTTCACCAAAGCACTTCAAGGCACTCTATAATCTCTCGCGCCTCTACCGGGCGGTCGGAGACGAGGCCAAAGAACTCGATTATCTCAAGCAGTGCCTGGATGTCGATCCCAGGTTTCCCCTCACATACTTCTACCTGGCCAGGATCAACCTCAACCGGGGAGAGCGCTACGAGGAAGCCATCGATCTCGTCAAGAAGGGGATCGAGCTCAAGCCCGAAACATCCGAACTGCCGCTCGGCTACTTCCTCCTGGCCGACCTCTACAATCGCGTCGGAGAAAACGCCCTGTCGGAGGAGAACGCCCGGAGGGGACAGGCAGCTGCAGCCGCCGCCGCGGCGGCCGCCCGGAAATAGGACGGGACTCAGATCTCGAACTTGCGTTCGAGCGCGGCCTTGCTTCCGTCGGTGGTGTTGATCACCAGAACGTTCAGCGTGTAGGCGCCGGGCTTCAGGGGAGCGGCCGCCTGGGCCAGGAAATCCTGGGCCAGGGCTTCCTTCAGGCGCGCCTCCGGGATATCGATGGGGAAGGTCTGAGAGAACGTCCAGGCCTCCGTGCCGGCCTCATCGAGGACCCTCATCGTCACATCGACACTCGCCTGAAAGCTCTTGCCGGAGAGCTTCAGCCCGATGTTCTTGTGGGGGATGGCCAGCGAGAAGCGCGCCGTCCGTGCGTCCCCGATCTCGATCTGCACCTCGAGTCCGGCGATGCCCGAGGCGTAGGGCGCTTCACCCGGCTTGGGCATCCGCTCACGCGGCCGGTTCCATTGGCTCTGGGCCTGCGTGATGACGGCGATCTGCCCGGCGCTCTCCGGGGAGATGCGATAGTCGTCGTTCCAGTACTCGTCGATGAAGAGAATCGTGTAAAGCCCGTACCACCAGATCTCCGTGGGCAGGCCGTAGAACGTGATCCCCCGCGGATAGGTGACCCGGCTGTCCGGGGGGCCGAGGGTGATATAAACCCGGCCCCGGTCCTGGAGCCAGCCCGGAGAGCCTCCGCCTGAGAAGAGGCGGTTGGCCCGCTCGATCCGGGCGTAATAATCCGTGCGGTATTCGTTCTCCGGGGTCGCGGGGGTCGGGTCCCGCCTCCTCCAGAAGTCCTCGATGAACGGCGTCCGGGCTTCGGGGTCCAGGGCCAGGAAGGCCCTTCTCTCCTCCGAGGTGATCGTGTAGCGGACCTTGGAGATGAAATCGCGGCTCTTGGGATCGAGCTCCTTCAAGCCCCGGGTCGAAGCGCAGGCGGCGACGATCGGGACGGCGGCCAGAAAGAGGGCCAAGCGCAGGCGCCGGATGTTCATCAGTTCCGCTTGATCTTGTCCCGGATCGCGGCCAGCTTCTGCTTCAGCTCGGTCTGGTCCGGATTGAGCTCGAGCGACTTCGTCCAAACGGTGATCGCGCCGGCGAGGTCGCCCGTCTGGACATAGCAGTCGCCGATCGAGTTGAGCACGACGAGGTTCGTCCCGAAGGAGGTCAAGTAGTCCTTGTAGAAACCAATGGCTTCGCCGTAGCGGCTGAGGGCCTGGGAGCTCTCGCCGAGATACTGGGCGAACTCGTAGTTCTTCTTGTCCCGATAGAACGGGGTGGCCACGTTCCGGACGCCCTCGTAATCCTTGAGCGCGAAGAGAACGCGGCAGAGATCGAGGGCGAAGGGCGCGGATCCCGGCGCCCGTCGGAAGGCCTCTTCGAGAAGCGGCCTGGCTTTGGCGGCGGCGCCCGTCTGAAAATACTGCATGCCGCGGATGTCGACATAGGAGGGGTCGTTCGCCGGGGGAAGCGAGGCATAGACGATCGAGGACCGGGTCAGGGACGTGTCGAGGCTGATATAGAACGGCGCCTTGGAGGACAGGACCGTCGTCTTGGCGGAATCGAGGAGGTCGACGTTGGCCATGTAATAATCGGGGGGCAGGTTCGCCAGGGGGAATTCCTCCACGACGCGGAGCGGGTCCGGCGCATCCGCCAGGGACTTGGTGATCGCGGCCACCACCTGGTTATTCCGGACGAGAGTGATCGACAGGCTGCCGTTCGTCTTCAGATCCGCGGTCAGGCCGCCGACCTCGCAGAACAGGGTCAGCGTGTCCTGGACGGTGAAATCGTTCCGCGGTGAGGCGACGATCTGGGTCTCCCCGAAGGTGAAGGGCTTGATCTGCCCCGCGAACGCGGGGTTGCGGACGACCCGGTTGGCCAGGATGGGCGTCGTCAGCGTCAGGGTGTGGGCGGGCGGGATCTTCAGGGACGCCTCGACGGAGGTGAACTCCTTGGAGACCGTGTTCTTCCAGAGAACGCTGAGCTTGTAATCGCCCTCGATGAGGGGGAAGGCGTCCTGGTAGGACATGCGGCGATTCTGGAACTTGGCGAACTGATCGCCGTTGAGCTCGAGCGGGATCTGCCTGTCGAACTGGTAGACGGTCTTGCCGGCGGAATCGGAGACGATGCCGTTGACGTCGAAGACCGTCCGGTACAGGCCCTCATAGCGCTCGATGCTCAGCCGGGCCGGCTCGATGAGGAAATGGACGAACGCCCGCCCGGCGGCGTCGCGGGTGACCTGGACGAGGGCGTCGTTCTCGATGTAGTTGGCGGTGTATTCGACTTCGACGATGTCCTTGTACTTGAGCAGCTTCTCGGCGTAGGCGTCCTGGACGCTCTCATAGCCCATCTTCGGGATCTTCTGGTTGATCAGGATATCGGACGCTATGGTGGGATTCATGCCCGTGACGTAGTCGCCGGGGATGAGGGACATCGCGACGTCGGCCACCGTAGGGTCGACGGTCTGCCTCAGCTCGCTCCAGGCCTGGAGGGAGTTCGTCATGTCGCCGCTGTAGAACGGCATGAGCTTCTGGGGTCCGTCCCGGACCGGGGAATAAATGACGTAGTCGCCGGCCCCGTCCTTCTTGAAGAATACGACGTTGAAGGTGTTCGGCAGGCCCGCACCGTCGATGCCCGAGTAAAACCAGATTTGGAGCGGGTAGAGGTTGGTCTCGCTCTCGTACCGCGTGATGTCCTTCGGCTCGCCGAGGGTGATGTAAATCCGGCCCATGTCGGACCGCCAGCCGCCGGCCTTCAGGCCGCGGCCGAAGTTCTTGTTGGCATATTCAATGCGGCGATAATGCTCGTCCTTGAACTTGTTTTCGGGCGTCGTCGGGTCCTCGTCCCGGGCCTTCCAGAAGGCCGTGATGAACATCTCCCTCTCCCGGTCGTTGGCGAGCTGGAGGAAGACGTCTTTCTCCTTGGGCGAGATGATGGTGACGACTTCCTCTTCGAGCCAGGTCCGGTAGCGCGGCGACAGATCCTTGACCGCCGTCTTCTGCGCGGCGGCCGGGAGCGCGGCGAGCGCCAGAGCGCCGACGAGAATCGCCAATGATTTCAGTCTCATAAGGAGCCCTTTCAGGTCCGGGACGCGACGATCCAGTTTACCGCGTCCTCGGCCCTTTTTCAAGGCGGCGGGCGGCGCGCTCCGGTCGCCCCGCGGCCGGCCGGAAAGCGCTTGCATTCGCCCTTCGCTTTTCCTAAACTGAGGACTCCGCCATGAAGTTCCTTGCCGATCTCCACATTCATTCGAAGTACTCGCGGGCCACGTCGCGGGACATGGTCCTCGACGCCATGGCGCCGTGGGCCAAGGTCAAGGGGATCTCCCTTCTCGCGACCGGCGACTTCACTCATCCGGAGTGGCTGTTCCTGATGAAGGAGAAGCTCGAGCCGATGGGCAACGGCTTCCTCCGGCTCAAGAGCGCGACGACGGCCTTCGATGCCCCGCTGTTCCAGGGCCTGCCGGCCCTGGCGCGTCCGGTCTCTTTCATCCTCTCCTCGGAGCTGAGCTTCATCTACTCGAAGGGGGGCAAGGTCCGCAAGGTCCACGTCATGCTGCTGGCCCCGGACTTCGAGTCCGTCGAGCGGGTCAACCGCCGCCTCCAGGCGGTCGGCAACCTCGGCTCGGACGGGCGGCCTATCCTGGGGCTCGACGTGAGGCTCTTCTGCCGGATGGTCGCCGAGGCCGCGCCGCGCGCGGTGGTCATCCCTTCCCATATTTGGACGCCCTGGTTCTCGCTCTTCGGCGCGAATTCGGGCTTCGACGCGATCGAAGAGTGCTTCGAGGAGATGACGCCGTCGATCTTCGCCCTGGAGACGGGGCTGTCGTCGGACCCGCCGATGAATCGGCGGCTCTCCGCCCTCGACCGCTTCGCCCTGGTCTCCAATTCCGACGCCCATTCGCCCTCGAAGATCGGCCGCGAGGCCAACGCCTTCGACACGGATTTCAGCTTCCGCGGCCTCATCGACGCGCTGCGGACGAACGATCCGGCGAAGTTCCTCTACACCGTCGAGTTTTTCCCCGAGGAGGGCAAGTATCACTATGACGGGCACCGCAAGTGCGGCGTCGTCAGCGCGCCGCGCGAGAGCATGAAGACGGGCGACCTCTGCCCGAAGTGCGGCAAGAAGCTGACGATCGGCGTCCTCCACCGGGTCGAGGAGCTGGCCGACCGGGAGGCCGGCGAGGGGCGGCCGGGAGGCATCCCCTCCAAGAGACTCATTCCGCTCAATGAGATCATCGCCGAGGCCGTGGGCAGGACCCCCGAGAGCCAGGGCGTCTGGGAGCTCTATTTCCGCTTCATCCGCGAGTTCGGGGACGAGCACGCCGTCCTGACCGAAGTCCCCGTGGCCGAGCTGGCGCGCGTCTCGCCGGAGAACGTCGCCGAGGCCATCGACCGGATGCGCAAGGGCCAAGTCACGATCCGGCCCGGCCACGACGGGGAGTACGGCGAGATCCGCATCTTCGGCGACGGCCCGCAGGCCGACGCCTCCGCCTCCCAGCTCTCCCTCTTCTAATCCTTTTTTTTCCAAAGGCTTGTCAACGCGGCCGGTTCAAGCGGCGAGGAGCGGCAGTCGAACCCGACATCGGGAGAGTTTAGCCGATCCGAAGCTGGACGAGGGCAGTTTCTGGGGAAACCGCCAAAACGTGTTTGAGCGAGGCGTAGCGCACGCCGAGCGAGTTGTTTTGGCGCCGAGTCCGGCGCACGGAGCGGCGTGAAAAACTCTCCCGGGAGGGAGAGACTGTCCTCCGAGCCGTTCCGAGGCCGCATTTGACAAGCCCCAGTCCCGAACCTATAGTAGAGTCGGTACGCGCCAGCATGCAAATCGAGATGAAGGTCAAGGGTCTCGTCGTGGACCCGATTTCCAAGATGCCGATCGTCGTGCTGGAGAACCCCCGCAACGAGCAGATCCTGCCCATATGGATCGGGGTCTTCGAGGCTAACGCCATCGCCCTGACGATCGAGAACGTTCCCACCCCCCGGCCGATGACCCACGACCTCCTCAAGAGCTTCCTCGAGAAGCTCGGCATCGCCATCGAGAAGATCGTCGTCAACGACGTCCGGAACAATACCTTTTTCGCCCTCATCCACTGCCGCCGGGCCGAGGAGGCGATCGTCATCGATTCCCGTCCCTCCGACGCCATCGCCCTGGCCCTGCGGATGAGCTCGCCCATCTTCGTCGAGGACGAGGTCGTCCGCAAAGCGAATGGCCTCAAGTTCGACGAAAAGGTCGAATCCTCCGAGAAGCTTCGGAAGTGGCTCGAGACGCTGCGGCCGGAGGATTTCGGCAAGTATAAGATGTAGCCCCTAGGTCCTCAGTCTTAATAGCCCGATCAACCCCGCCAGCCCGAAGAGGATGTTGGCTCCCCAGGCCCCGAGAAAAGGGGTCAATACGCCGGCGCCGCCGAGGCTCCTGAACACGGCGAAGGTCCCCCAATAGGCCATGGCGATGGCGACGCTGAGGCCGACGCCCACGAGGGTCCCTTTCCGTCCCATGCGGAAGCCGAAGGGGACCGCCAGCAGGGCCATGATCAGGCTGACGAACGGGAGGGCGATCTTCTGGGCCGCCTCGGCCCGGAGCCGGACGGCGGGAAAGCCCATGGACCGGACCTCGGCCGCGTATCGCCGCAGGTCGCCGAGGGTCATCTGCAGCGGCTCCTGCCCCGGCTCCTCGAACACGCCCTTGTCGCCGGTCGCGTCGACCCGGCCGCTCTCGACCCGCACGAACGGCGGACCCGAGGGGGCGGCGAAATCCCTGATCCATCCGTCCCGATAGACGAGGGCGTCCCCGTCGAACGAGGCTTTCTCGGCGAAGGTCCTCCGGACGAGGTCCCAGCGGCCGGTGTCGATGTCGAACACCGAGAGCCGGCCGAGGGTCGACGTGCCGGGCTCGAAGAAGTCGTAATGGTAAACCCGGTCGCCGCTCCCGGCGAGGATCCAGTGACGGTTGAGGTAGCTGGAGCTGCGGGGCGGCTGGTCGTGGAGGATGTTCCAAGCCGCTTCGGCCCTGGCGTGGGAGGCCGGCACGACGCGCTCCTGGATGAGGAAGGCCACGAGGCCCGTGGCCGTGGCCAGGACGATCACCGGGAGGGCCGTCCGGTAGGCGCTGACGCCGCTGGCCTTCATGGCCGTGGCTTCGTTCGTCCGGGAGAGAAAGCCGAGCGCGAGGAGCGCGGCCGCCAGAACGGCCGCCGGCAGGATGAAGGCCAGGAACTCGGGCAGCTTGAGCCCGACGTAGCCGGCCAGAAGCCCAAGCGGCTTGCCGTGCTCGAGGGCGACGTCGAGGCTCTCGAAAAATGTGACCAGCAGGGTCGCGGCGGCAAGGGCCGCCAGGACGAGGGCCAAAAGGGCCAGGAACCTCCGGGAGACGTACCTGTCGAGGAGGCCGGGAAAGCGGATCGACGCCCGGAGAGGCCGGCCGGCGCGCCCGGAGGCGGGGGACGCGTCGGGCGCTGACGGGGTCGCCGGGAGAGACGCGGCCTCCGGCCGGACGGCTCGGCCGCGCAAGAAATGACCTCGCCGGCTCCCCCGCCCCAGCCTCGCAAAGAGCCACGCGCCGGCGACGGCCAGGACGATATCCGGGCCCCACATGCCGAGGAGTGCGGACAGGCGTCCATCCATGGCCGCCTTTTCCCCGGCTGTGATCAGGGCATAGTAGAGGAGAATGATCACCAGGCCGAGCGAGAATCCGCCCGTGCGGCCGGCCCGACCGGTCATGACGCCGAGCGGCAGACCGATGAGCGCGAACACGAGGCAGGCGGCGGGGAGGGCGAGCTTCTTGTGGATCTCGATGCGGTGGGCGCGGATCTGCCGGACATTCGGCCGTTCCCCGGGGCTGGCGGCTTCGAGGACCTTGAGGTCGCGGATGAGCTCGCCGATATCCTTTTCCCTGACCCGTTTTGCGTTCGAGACCGAGGGGAAGAGCCCTTCGACATCGATCTCTTCCTCAAGACGCTCGAACGTGGTCAGGGTGTCCTCGCCCGGCGCGGCCAGCGGCCCGGAATACACGTGGCCGTCGGAGAGCTCCAGGATGGCCCGCTGCTTTTCCGGGAACAGGCGGACGGTCCCGGACCGGGCCATGACCAGCCGGGGATTGGACGGATCCTTGCCCATGTAAGCGAAGACGTCGTGCCAGACCTTGTCCCGGCCGACGTCCCTGACCAGAAACACCACGCCGGGCAGGGTCTCGTTGAACACCAGGGGCTCGACGTTGAGCCGGACCCGGGCGATGACCGACTCGGTCATGGTCCGGACCCAGGCGTCATTGGCGTGAGGCGCGACGAAAAGGGCGAGGGGGAGGGTCAGCAGAAACCCGCCGAGCCCGAAAAGGATGAGCGGCCCGGCCAGGCGGCCCGGGCCGACGCCGAGCGAGCGGAAGGCGATGATCTCGGAATCGGCCGAGAGGCGGGCCAGCCCGCCGAGGATGCCCATGAGGACGGCCATCGGCAGGGCGAAGACCAGCATGGACGGGACGAGGAGCCCGAGGACGCGGAGAGCCTTGAGGACCGGGACGCCTTTGTCGATGAACAGATCGGCCAGCAGCAGGACCTGGTTCATCAGGAGAACGAACATGACGAGCAGGAGGCCGACGAGGAAGGGCGGGACGACCTCGCGGAGGAGGTACCGGTCAATAAGGCGCGGCATGTCTCAGCAGAATATAGCAAATAAAAGAAGGGGTCAAACCTACGCGATGCCACTTTTCAAGACTATTAAGATATTTCCCAGAAGTGCGGCTCCGGGTCTCTCCGCCGCACTTCTGATGGTCGCTCCTAAGAATCCGCTCCCAGCCGTAGGTTTGACCCCTTCTGAAAAAAAAGCCCCGGGCGGGAGGCCGCCCGGGGCTGGCGATTCATCGCGGGGACTGTCCCCGAAGGGGACTGTCCCTCTGGGTTCTAGTACATGTCGCCGGGAGGGGCCGGGTACGCGGGCTTCTTGTCCTCTTCGGGCAGCTCGGCGACGAGACCTTCGGTGGTCAGCATCAGGCCGGCGATGGAAGCCGCGTTCTGCAGGGCGATCCGAACGACCTTGGTCGGGTCGAGGATACCACCCTTGATCATGTCCTCGTACTTCTCGGTCAGGGCGTTGAAGCCCATGTCCTGCTTCATCTCTTTGACCTTCTCGACGACCACGGAGCCTTCGAACCCGGCGTTGGAAGCGATCTGTCGCAGGGGCTCTTCGATGGCCCTCTTGACGATGTTGGCGCCGATCTGCTGGTCGCCTTCGAGCTGAAGCTTGTCGAGCGCCTTCTGGGCGCGGAGCAGGGCCACGCCGCCGCCGGGCACGATGCCTTCCTCGACGGCCGCCTTGGTGGCGTGCATGGCGTCCTCGACGCGGGCCTTCTTCTCCTTGAGCTCGGTCTCGGTGGCCGCGCCGACCTTGATCAGGGCGACGCCGCCGACCATCTTGGCCAGCCGCTCCTGGAGCTTCTCGCGGTCGTAGTCGGACGTCGTATCATCGATCTGGACGCGGATCTGCTTGATGCGAGCCTGGACATCGTTCGCCTTGCCCATGCCCTCGACGATGGTCGTGTTGTCCTTGTCGATGACGACCTTCTTCGCTTCGCCGAGCCAATCGGCGCCGACCTTCTCGAGCTTGACGCCGATCTCCTCGGTGATGACCTGGCCGCCGGTCAGCGTGGCGATATCCTCGAGCATGGCCTTGCGGCGGTCGCCGAAGCCGGGGGCCTTGACGGCGCAGCACATGAAGGTGCCCTTGAGCTTGTTGACGACCAGGGTCGCCAGGGCTTCGCCTTCGACTTCCTCGGCGATGACGAGCAGGGGACGGCCCATGCGGGCGACGTTCTCGAGCAGGGGCAGGAAATCCTTGAGGTTGCTGATCTTCTTTTCGTGGAGGAGGATGAGGGGCTTCTCGAGGACGCACTCCATCCGCTCGGGGTCGGTCACGAAATAGGGCGAAAGGTAGCCGCGGTCGAACTGCATGCCCTCGACCGTCTCCATCGTGGTCTCGAGGCCCTTGGCCTCCTCGACCGTGATGACGCCGTCCTTGCCGACCTTGTCCATGGCCTCGGCGATGATCTTGCCGATCGAGAGGTCGTTGTTGGCCGAGATGGCGCCGACCTGGGCGATCATCTCGCCGCTGACCTCGCGGCTCAGCTTCTTGAGCTCTTCGACGACCGTCTCGACGGCCTTGTCGATGCCCTTCTTGATCACGGTCGGGTTGGCCCCGGCCGTGACGTAGCGCAGGCCCTCGCCGTAGATGGCCTGGGCCAGGACCGTGGCGGTCGTGGTGCCGTCGCCCGCGACGTCGGACGTCTTGGACGCGACTTCCTTGACCAGCTGGGCGCCCATGTTCTCCCAAGGATCCTTGACCTCGATCTCCTTGGCGACGGTGACGCCGTCCTTGGTGCTCAAGGGGGAACCGAATTTCTTGTCAAGGACGATGTTCTTGCCGCGGGGGCCGAGCGTCGCCTTGACGACGTTGCTGAGGGTGTTCACGCCCTTGAGCAGGGCATGACGGGCATCGTCTCCGGATAGAATCTGTTTAGCCATGGTGTCTCCTTACTTCTCGATGACGGCGAGGATCTCTTCTTCACGGATGATAACGAGCTCGACGCCGTCGATCGTCACTTCCGTGCCGCTGTACTTGCCGATGAGGACATGGTCGCCCTTCTTGACGGCGAGAGCGATGGTCTTACCCTCATCATTGACCCGCCCCTTGCCGACCTCGATGATCTCGGCCTCCTGGGGCTTTTCCTTGGCCGTGTCCGGGATGATGATCCCGCCTCTCTTGACTTCCCCTTCCTCGAGTCTCTTGAGGAGCACTCGGTCATACAGAGGGTGAACTTTCATGAAAACCTCCTGTGGGATACTTGAAATTTAGCAGTCAAAAAACCTGAGTGCTAATAGTATACAAAAAGGGCTGGTTTTGTCAAGAGGGAAAACTCACAAATATTAGCAGTCTGTCATATTGATTGCTAATATTTCTTCTTGATCTTGAGGATCTTGGCCCGGTTGTGAAGGGTGTTCCGGTGAATGCCGAGGGTCTGGGCCATCTTGGTCCGATTGCCGTCGTGCTTCCGGGACGCCTGCTCGAAAAAGATCTTCTCGAATTCGCGCAGGGCGTCCTTGAGGTTGATCCCCTTTTCGATCATGTCTTTGACGAGCATCTCCATGCGCTGATGGAAGTTGAGGTCGCTAGATTTCTTGTCCATGTTTCCCTCCGCTCTCGCGGATCCGCTTGTACGATTCGTTGAACCGGGTTCTGAGATCCTTGGGGACCAGGTTGACCACGGCCCGCGTGACGCCGAGGCAGGCCGGGGCCAGGACGGACGTCTCCAGCGCGGGCTTGGCGATCTCGAACGAAACCAGGGCGAAGACGATGATGCCGCAGATGAGGACGGCCTTGATGAGGCCGAAGACGGCGCCGAAGAGCCGATTGACAAAGGCCAGCGGGCCGACCATGGCCTTGGTGAAGAGGTGGCCCAGGATCGCCCCGGCGATGAGGACGACGACGAAGATGAGCAGGAAGCCCAGGAAGTTGCTGACGAGCTGGTTCTTGACGAAGCGCATGAAGGCTGCGGCCGTCTGCCGATAATAGACGACGGCCAGGACGAGCCCGGCGACGACCGCGACCAGGCCGATGACCTGCCGGACGAAGCCCTTGAAGATGCCGACGATCGCCGTCACGACAATGATGGCCAGAAAGACAAAATCGAGCCAGTTCATGCCGCTCCTCCCTTTCTTGCGCGCAGCTCTTCGACCATGCCGTAATCCCCTTCGGCCAAGGCCCCGAAGTGGACGTGGGGTTTGATCCGGCCGTGGAAATCCGAGCCGGCCGTGGCCACGAGGTCGACCTCCGCGGCCAGGTCTCTATAGAAAGCCGTCTGTGCGGGCGTGTGATAGAACGTGTAGACCTCCATGCCGATGAGGCCGTGGGTCTTGAGATCACGCGCGTCCTCGGCCGTCGTCCGCTGGAAGTACGCGCCGGGATGGGACAGCACCGGGGCTCCGCCGGTCGCCGGGGCGGCGGACAGCACGTCGAGGAGAGCGATGAACTTCTTGGGAACGAAGGCGGGCTTTCCCTCGGCGAAAAAATCCCCGTAGAACATGTAAGGCGCATAACGCCGGTTCCCGGGCCGGTAATAGAGCTCCAAGGCGGGATTCCCAACGTTCTCGGGATTCTCGAGGAGGACCTGGGCGATCTTGACCCCGAGCGGCGGCGCCCCGTTGGACTTCGCTTCGATGTCCTCCATGGTCAGGGAGAAGCCGAGGGCCTGGATCCTGGCGACGCGCTCGCGGGTCTCGGCCATCCGGCACTCGGTCTGCCCCTCGATGATCTTCGCCAGAGCCGGGCTCGTCCAGTCGACGAGCGGCAGGAGGAGATGGAATTCGCGTCCGCCGTAAAGGGTCGTCAGCTCGATGCCGGGGATGACTTCGACGCCGGCCCGGCGCCCCTCGGCGACCGCATCCGGGTAGGCGGCCACGGTGTCGTGGTCGGCGATCGAAAATGCCCGCAGGCCGTGATCTCTGGCGAAACCGACCAGTTCGGCCGGCGGATAGTCCCCGTCGCTGCTCTTATTCGAGTGGACGTGGAGATCGACCCGTCCGCTCATGCCAGGTCGTCGAGTCCGGTCAGGACCTTATAGATTTCCAGGTATTTCTGGGAGGTCTTGGCGACGATCTCCGCCGGCAGCTCGGGCGGGGGAGTGTTCTTGTCCCAGGGGGTCGTCTCGAGGTAATCGCGGACGAATTGCTTGTCGAGGCTGGGCTGGGATCGGCCGGGCTCGTACTGGGCCAGGGGCCAGAAGCGCGAGGAGTCGGGAGTGAAGATCTCGTCGATGAGGATGAGGTCGTCGCCGTCGAGGCCGAACTCGAATTTCGTGTCGGCGATGATGACGCCCTTGGAGATGGCGTACAGGGAGGCTTTCTGGTAGAGCTCGAGGCTGACCTTGCGGATCTTCCCGGCGAGCCCCGCGCCGATCTCCTTCTGGACGTCCTTGAAACAGATGTTGACGTCGTGACCCTTCTCGGCCTTGGTCGAGGGCGTAAAGATCGGCTCGGCGAGCTGGTCGGATTCCCTGAGACCCTTGGGAATCTTGATGCCGCAGATCTTGCCGGTCGTCTTGTATTCCTTCCACCCGGAGCCGGCCAGGTAGCCGCGGACGACGCACTCGACGGGGACGACCTTGGTCTTCTTGACGAGCATCGAGCGCTTGGCCAGGATATCCGCGAACGGGGCCAGGACAGGCGGGAAGTCCTTGATCTCGGTCGCCAGGAGGTGGTTGGGGACGACCAGTGCGACGAAATCGAACCAGTACTTCGACAGCTGCGTCAGAACCCTGCCCTTGTACGGGATGAGCGAGGACAGCACCCAGTCGAAGGCGGAGATGCGGTCCGTGGCGACGATCAGGAGCTTGTCGCCGACTTCGAAGACGTCGCGGACCTTGCCCTTGCGGAAAAGAGGCAGACCGGGAAGTACGATATCGCCGATGGGACGTTCCATAACCTGCTCTCCTTCGTGAACCCAGTAAGGATAGCCAAATCATTTTTAAAAAGCAAATGGCAAGGACACGGCAATTCCCATTCCTCAGGGGTTCAGCTCGCAAGAACTGCGATGGCCGGCTGGTCCGATTTGCTTGTTGAAAGAACGAGGGCTTCTTTGACTGCGCTAGACGGCTATGGTATGTTCCTCGCAGAAAAGGGGGTTTTCAGTGCCTCGGGATTACTTCCCTAATGAGCAGACGGCCGTGCCAAAGGCCTCCCCCGTTAAGCGTATCGCGGCATTTTATGCCAGGCAATATGAGGTCATCAAGGGTATGAGGCGGTATCTCAGGCTCGCGGTTCTTGCCTTTCTATTAACCACGGCCGCCGGGACCATTTTCTTTCTGTTAAAACCGGATCTGGCCCTCCACTGGATGACGGACTATAGGACAAGGTATCTTCAGGAACGTCCACGACTAACGAGTCAATCGGGAACGTTTTTCTATATCGCTATTAATAACTTGCGCGCTACCTTCTCGGCTTGCCTGGCGGGATTGTTGCCCCTCTTTCTTCCCGCTGTGGTCGGCCTGGTCTTCAACACCACCCTCCTATGCCTGATCTTTGTGGCCGGACTGATTCAACATGAGCCTGTCATCACCCGGTTCCTCACTCTGATTCTGCCGCACGGGATCATCGAGATCCCGACGATGATCTTTGTCTCGGGCTTCTCTCTGCATCTCTCCTCGCACATGACGAAACGGCTCTTTCGGAAGAAACCGCGGCTAACGGACAGCACTGGCCGGCTATTCGAGTTCATTTCCCAGGAGAATCTCCTCGACCGTCAGGATGCTCTGGCCGAGATCTTTTTGATGTTCGCAGCCGTAATCCTTCCCCTGGTCGTGATCGCCGCGCTAATTGAATCATTCATCACCCCGATCATCTACCGCATTTTCGCCTAACCTCCGGGTTATTGCGCGCGGACCGCAGTCCGGCCCGTAGAATTGCCGCAGGGCTGGCTTGTCCAGGCGGTGCGCCTCCTCATAGACGGGCTGTCCTGCTTATTCCGAGAGGAGGCCGATGAAATCATGCACAGCCTAGGTGAAGACCAATTCAAGAGAGGAACAACATAACCCTTGACAGAGCTTCTGATTTGTTTTATATACGAATACAAATAGGTCTGGGGAGACCGCCATGAACCTGCTCTCCCGCTCGGAAGAGATCGTACTCCTTGCCGTCTGGCAGCTCCGGGATAACGCTTATGGAGTAACGATCCGAACCCTGGTCAGCAAAGCTGCGGGATATCCTTGGTCCATCGGAGCCGTTTACGCGCCGCTCTACCGTCTCGAACGGAAGGGACTGGTCCGTATGATCCCAGGCGAACCGACGCCTGAGCGAGGAGGAAGAAGCAAGGTCTATTACAGGCTTACTCCAGACGGCAAAAAGTCTCTCTTGAGGACCAAACGTGTCCATGACGTCCTTTGGGGCGATGCCCAGCCCATTCGGGTCGACGAGATATGACCGTGACGAAGCTCAGACAGTGGGTTTTGAACCTCTGCCTCAGCCGGGAGATCCGAGACGCCGTCCTGGGTGATATGGACGAGATGGCAGCCGCCATGGCTCGCGAAGAAGGTCCTCGTCGGACAAAGATCTGGTTCTGGCCCCATCTTATTCGATCCTTGCCGTTCTTGTTTGCCGAAAAGCTGCGACGAAAATGGTCGCGCCCTCATGGCGGGGCGACCTGGCCCGGCCTCGAACCAAGGAACGGCGCGCAGACTTCCCCAGTTTCGATAGCCGGCTTGTCGATCGGCCTGGCCTGCTGCTTGACGATCCTCGCGATCACGCGCGATCTTCGAACCGAGGCCAGCGTCGTCGATCGCGCGGAGGGCAAAGGCGTCGCCGCCGCGTCCGCTCCGGAACATTTCGTCTCTCCCATTCCCGCCTTTTTCATATATCCGTCGAAGGGACAAGGGGATTCCCGGGTCGATCTCGAACACATCCTGATTCTCCGCGCCCGCCGCCTTTTAACGATCGAGTTCGTGATCATGCTCGCCGCCGGTCTCGTCTTCATGAGTCTCATGAAGGATAACGCCCGCGGCCGGACGCATCGACCCGGACCCCGGCGTTTGATCGTGCGCTCGACAGGCTTCGTCGTGGCAATTTTTCTCCTCGCCCGGCTCCTCAGCCATCTTTTATTTCCCTATTTCCAGTTCCTTTTCGAAAAGCAGATGCTCTTGTATTGGTTGATCGCGCTTTGGCTCATCGTCGGGGGGATCTCCAACATCGTTCCGGCGATCGTTCTTTATTCGTCGACAGTCGCCGCTCGCCGTCCCAGGAGATTCGCGGCGGTCTATCTTGCTTTCATGGCCGTTTTCATGTTCGGGACACTTCTGATCTTTCGGCAGCTTGTTCATCTGAAAGACACCCAGACGGCGAGAAACGAGATTCGGACGTCGGCAGTTCTCCCCGACGACGCGAGCGAGGGCCTTGAACCCAGGCTCTTCCGATAGTCCTTCTGCCCGATCCCTTGAGGGGCTGAAAAGAGCGACAATGATCCGCCGATCGATCGTCTTGAGCTTGGTGATGGCTTTGGCGGTTCCCACTTTGGCCGCATCTCTTGGCGGTCAAAAAGCCGTAACATTCAAGGAGACTCTTTCGATCGCGCGGGATGACTGGTCCCCCTATCAGATCATCGTCGACACTCGGGGGAACATTGATGTTCTATCCGGGAGGGAACGGACCCTCCTCGGGTTCGATCCGACGGGCCGGGAAGTGTTCCGCCGCCGCATCCTCAAGGGACAGGGACCAGGGGAGTTCAACAGTTTCGATCCGGTTTTTTCTCCGGACGGCCGGCTGTTCGCGGCGGATTGGTCCCAACGGCGGCTCACCATCCTTGATCCGGACTTCAAGGTCGTCCACATCGAAAAAATGGGTCTCTATGGCGACGAATTTCAAATGGATTCGAAGGGCCAACGGTATTTCCTGGCTTATCAGGCTTCGAAGTCGCGAGAACGCAACCGGGTCGTTTTGACGAAATGCGCCCCGGGCGGGGACATCGTCAAGGAAATCGCCGGCTATGAGTGGGGTCCACGGCGGCGTGCGGATGGGATGTACGAAGACAGCCTCTATCGAACCCAACTCAAGTACGCGCTCGACCCGCACGATAATGTGGTTTATGCCTTCTCGAACAAGTACGAAATCTTCGTCGTTTCACCGAGCGGGGACCTTGTCCGGACAATCACGAGAGATGTCAAGCCGCGCAAAGTCGAGAAGGAGGACCTGGATCGTTTGCTCCCCGACCCGAGAGAGAAGTCGCCCTATAAATATCTCGTTCCCGACCGGGTCCCGGCGATCGCAGGACTGTTTCCCTTGAAAGACGGTCACCTCCTCGTCGTCACGTTTGATAAAGCCGGCGACGAGATGACTTTGGCCGGCGATCTGTTCGATATCGACGGACGCTTTCTCGCGACGGTCCGGGTTCCAAAGTATTATCAGTGGGACTTTCTCATGGCGCCGGCGAAAAGCAAGGCCCTGGCGTGGAACGACGATTTCTACACGATCGAGTCCGACGCCGGCGAAGAGAGGTTTTGGGTGAAGCGCTATCGGATCGAATGGAAATGAGCGGACACCTTGCCTCACAAGAAAGTCCGGCCCTAGTCTAAAGAATATCCGATCCGGGCAAGAGGCCGACAAAATTGTACATGCGGCGGGGATCGGCGGAGTTGCGGCGGTAGGACAGGAGGCGGGGCTCGCAGTGCGTGCAGGTCGGACCGGGGTTGAAAATGTTGGTTTTTTTGAAGCCCAGCTCGCGAAGGAGCCAGGTATTCGCGTCGCGCAGGTCGAGGAGATACCTCCCCTTGAGGTTGGGCACCTGGATCGCGGGCAGGCGTCCGCGCTCGGCAAAGACGCTCGCAGGGAACCCTGCTTTGAGGTACGCCTGACGGACTTCGGGCCCGACTTCATAGCAGGCGGGGCCGATGCAGGGCCCCAGGGCTGCCATGGTGTCCGCGGGCTTCGAGCCATAGGCCTCGCCCATGGCCTTGACAGACTTCTCCAGGATCCTTTTTTCAGTGCCGCGCCAGCCGCAGTGGACGGCGGCCACGGCCCGGTTCTCCTCGTCCACGAGAAGGACGGGCAGGCAGTCCGCCGTGCGGATGACGAGGAGGAGTCCGGGGACGTTCGTCATCAGGGCGTCGCCCTCGAGCTTCTTTCCCGGCGCCTCAGCCAGCCTGTGGATGATATCCGAATGCATCTGGCGCATGATGACCGCGTGGAGACCCTTCGACGCGGCAAAAGCCAGGAAATCCGCCTCGCTCCACCGGGCGTCGCCGAAGCCATGGAGGAGCCCCGGAACCGCGGCGAAGCGCGGCACGGTGAGATAGGGGCACTTGTTCTCGATCACGGCCATCCAGTCATATCAAAAAGCCGCCGCCGGCTCAAGGTGTCACGCTTGTCATTTGCAGCCCGTCTTCGTATGATGAGGGCGCCATGTCCGTCAAGGAAGGATCCATGTCCGTGCTCTTCGCGCTCGGTCTCTCCCTCATCCTCGTCGGCGCCGTCGTCATGGCCTCAGACGACCGGCCCCGGGCCCGGGAATTCGGCCTCGTCGTGGGCGTCCTCCCTCCCGGCCCGCTCAACGCCATCACCGATGTCGCCGGGGTCAAGGTCGGCCAGGTCACGCTCATCGAAGGGAGCGCCGTCAGGACGGGCGTCACGGCCGTTCTCCCCCACGGCGGCAACATCTTCCAGGACAAGGTCCCGGCAGGGATCTCGGTCGCCAACGGCTACGGCAAGCTCACCGGCGTGACCCAGGTCGAAGAGCTCGGCACTCTCGAAACGCCCATCATCCTGACCAATACTCTGAGCGTCCCGACGGCCGCCGAGGCCGTCATCGATTGGACGCTCGGCCTCCCCGGGAACGAGAGGGTCATGTCGGTCAACCCGGTCGTCGGCGAGACCAACGACGGCTGGCTCAATGACATCCGCGGCCGGCACGTCGCCAAGGCCCACGTCCTCGAAGCCATCCTGACCGCTTCCGGCGGGCCGGTCGCCGAAGGGGCTGTCGGCGCCGGCACGGGAACGACGTGTTTCGATTACAAGGGCGGCATCGGCACGTCCTCGCGCCGCCTGCCGCAGAACCGGGGCGGCTTTACAGTCGGGGTCCTCGTCCAAACGAACTTCGGCGGCGTCCTGACCATCCGCGGCGTTCCCTTCGATCGGAAGGAGTCCGGCGTGGGCGGGACGGCGGCGGCGGCGGGAAACCCGTCCGGCGACGGCTCCTGCATGATCGTCGTGGCCACCGACGCCCCGCTCGACGCCCGCAACCTCGAACGCCTGGCCAAGCGCGCCCTCCTCGGGATCGCCCGCACCGGCGGATACTTCTCGAACGGCAGCGGCGACTACGCCATCGCCTTCTCGACCGCCGAAGGCGTTCGCGTCGCCCATCGCTTGACGGAGCGGACCCAGACGGTCACACTGCTCCGGGACGACGCCGTCTCGCCGCTTTTCCAGGCCGCGGCCGAAGCGGCCGAGGAGGCTATCCTCAATTCCCTCTTCAAAGCCGTGAGGACCGAGGGCAAGGATGGGCACGTGGCCGAGCCCCTCCCCCTCGACAGGGTCAAGGGCCTTCTCCGATGACCCGGAAAAAGCTCAAGACGATCGGCATCCTCGGCGGCATGGGACCGGAAGCGGGGGCCTATCTCCTCGAACGGATCATCCACGAGACGGCCGCCGAGCGCGACCAGGACCATCCCCCGATCATCGTTTACAGTCTGCCTCAGGTGCCGGACAGGACCGAGGCCATCCTCCACGGCGGGCCCAGCCCGGTCCCAGCGCTGCGGCGCGGTCTTCGCACCCTCGAGAGGGCGGGCGCCGATTTCGCCGTCATGTCGTGCATCTCGGCCCATTATTTCTATCCCCGGATCGCTCCCCGCTCCCGCCTTCCCCTTCTCAGTCTGATCGATGAAACCTTAGCGGCCGTCAAGAAGATGAGGCCCGTCCCCGGGACGATCGGCCTCGTCGCAACCTCGGGGACCGTCCGGTCAGGCATCGTCGCCCGCGCCTTCGAGGCCGCCGGGATCGCGGTCATCGTCCCCTCCGCCCGGGACCAGAAAAGGATTATGGCCGCGATCTACGGGAAAAGGGGCGTCAAGGCGGGCTTCACCGAGGGCCCGGCCCGAGAGGCCGTCCTCGAGATCGCGGCGGGCCTCGTCCGTCGCGGGGCCCAGGCGATCATGGCCGGCTGCACCGAGGTTCCCCTCGTCCTCAGGGCTGCCGACCTGCCCGTCCCCCTGGTGGAACCCATGACCATCGGCGCCCGGGCGGCCATCCGCCGCGCCGGAGCCCGACTACGGGGAGCGAATTCTTAGGAGCGGACCTCAGAATCGAGGTAGAGCGACTCGAAACCTCGATTCTGATAAATATCTTCGTTGAGTCTTCCCCATCTCCTCAAGAGGGACAGTCCTTTCAGGACAGCCCCAATCACAGTTGACTTTCGGGGGGCGTTCGGGTATAACTCAGCGGTACTTTTCCCCAAGTGAGGAGGTGAAAGTTTTTGGCTTTTGTACAGCTTGACGAAGGTGAAAATCTCGAATCCGCGCTGCGCCGGTTCAAGAGGAAAGTCCAGCAGGAAGCGATCATCAAGGAGATCAAGAAGCACTCGGTCTACTTCAAGCCCGGCGAGAAGCGCCGCATGAAGGAAGCCCAGGCGCGCAAGCGGATGAGACGGCGCATCAAGAGAGAGCGCGACGTCGAGTATTAAGAACTTTCATCTCTTTTCGGCCATCTATCGCCCCGATCCGACCCCGCGCCCGATCCGAAAGGCCGGGTCCATGGCGAGAGAGGGGGAGTTACGGCGACCCAAAAACCCGCGTGGCTGAAGGTCCGGCTTCCGTCGCACGGCGATTTCTTCCGTGTCGCGGAGATCCTCAAAGCCGGACGCCTGCACACGATCTGCCAGAGCGCCCGCTGTCCGAACATCGGCGAGTGCTGGGAGCGCCGGACGGCCACGTTCCTCATCCTCGGGGACACCTGCACCCGGAACTGCGGCTTCTGCGCCGTGACCAAGGGAATACCTCTCGCCCCGGACCCGGAAGAGCCTGTCCATGTCGCTGAGGCGGTGGCTTCGCTCGGTCTCGCCTACGCCGTGGTCACGTCCGTGACCCGCGACGACCTCCCCGACGGCGGTGCGGCCCACTTCGCGGCGGTCATCGGGGCCATACGCGCGAAGAGCCCGGCCACCCGGATCGAGTCCCTCATCCCCGATTTCAAAGGGGACACGGCCGCGCTCGAGGTGGTTCTAGCCGCCCGGCCGGACGTCCTCAACCACAATCTCGAGACGACGGAATCGCTCTACCCGGCCATCCGCCGCCCCCGGGAGAACTACCGCCGCTCGCTCGGGGTCCTGGCCGCGGCCAAAGCGCGGGGCGCCCTGACCAAGTCGGGCCTCATGATCGGGCTCGGCGAAAGCGACGCCGACATCCTGCGGACGCTGGCCGACCTGCGGCAGGCCGGCTGCGACCTGCTGACCATGGGGCAGTACCTCCAGCCGACGGCCTCGCATCCGCCGGTCGCGAAATACTACACGCCGGACGAGTTCGCCGTTCTCGCGACAGCCGCCCGCCGGCTCGGATTCCTGGAGGTCGTCTCCGGACCGCTCGTCCGGAGCTCCTACGAGGCCGGCCGGCTCTACGAAACGGTACAGCACAAGGACGAAGGAACATGCGCTACCTGATCTTCACCGATATCCACGGCAACATGGAGGCCTTCCAGGCGGTCCTCAAGGCCATCCAGAAGAAGAGAATCGACCACTACATCTTTCTCGGCGACCTCGTCGGCTACGGGGCCTCCCCGAACGAGGTCATTCAGAAGATCCTGACCCTCAAACCCCTGTCCATCATCCGCGGCAACCACGACAAGGCGGTCTCCGGGCTCGATTCCGTCCAGACCTTCAACCCCATCGCCGCCTCGGCCATCTTCTGGACCAAGAAGACGATCGCCCGGAAGTACCTCGATTTCCTGGTCCGCCTGAAGCAGAGCCCCGAGGTCGTCCAGGATTCGATCACCATCTGCCACGGCGCGCCCTTCGACGAGGATTACTACATCTTCGGCGAGTTCGACGCGGCCGAGGCCTTCTCCTACATCCAGACGCCCGTCTGCTTCTTCGGCCACACCCATTTTCCCTTCGTCTACACCGAGAAGGACGGCAACGTCGAGGGCACCTTCCTCGAGGGGAACTCGAACGAGATCAAGCTCGAGAAGGGCGTGCGCTACCTGGTCAATCCCGGCTCGGTCGGCCAGCCGCGCGATCGCAACCCCCGGGCCGCGTTCGCCATCTACGACTCCGAGGCCCGGACGATCAAGTTCAGCCGCGTCGACTACGATATCGAAGAGGCCAAGCGGAAGATCATCGACGAGAAGCTCCCGCCGGCTCTGGCCGAGCGCCTGAGCTTGGGTATCTGAATTCGGGGGACACGTACCCCAGGTACATGTCCCCGATCTCAAATCCTCGGATTGGCATAGCAGTAGATGCAGCCGTGCCCTCACCCGGAAAATGGGCCGGGTGAGGACTGCCTGGGGTTGGCATAACAATAGACGCAGGCGTGGGGACAAGCCTGCGTGTAGCTGCCGATGTCCTTCGATTCCGTACAGAGGCACGCCGCCCGCTGGCCGCGGTCCTTGCGCCGCGATGCCTGCTCACGCCGCGGGTGGAGCGATTCGAGAAGGGCCCCGTCGATGCAGGCGGACGGCCGGATCCCCGGGATCCCCGCGAGAGCGGGCTGCGAGCACGCGTGAAGAACGAGACCTTGGGCGGCGGAGATGGCCGCGAGCTCGAGCGCCCGGGAACGCTGCTCCGCTTCCGACGGAACGTAAAAAGCGAAGCCGCGGGCCGAGGCCCTGCGGGCGGCTTTCCCGTACCATTGGGCGAAGCTCACCCGGATGTCCCTGATCCCGACGGCCGCCGCGGCCTCGGTCACTTCGGGAAAGATGTCCAGATTGGAGCGGGCCTGCCCTCGCTCCTCCCAGAAAAGCAGGGGATCGAACCGGACCGAAACGCGCACAGGGTCCCCGGCGAGAGCGACCAGCGCGGGCAGCTGGGCGAGGGCCGCGCGATAGTCCGGCACTCCCGGCTCGATGGGCGTCCCGCCCAGCCCCGTGATCGTAAAATGCAGATAAAGCTGGTCATAGGCGGCGAGGACGTCTTTCAGTCCGCAAGCATTTCCCAGGAGGTTTGAAAAATCCTTCGACCAGAGGACGATTGTATGGACGGCCTCGGGAGACAGATCGACCTTGTGCACCCCGCCCTTCGGACCGATGACGCGGGCCTGCCGCTCGCGCAGGGCTTCGGCCAGCCATTGCGAAAAGGAGGCGACGAGGTCGGTGCGCCGCGAGGCGCTGATGACGGTTTTCAGGGGTTTATTCCCGCGGACGGAAAAGCCGGTCGCCGAGCGTTTCTCCGAGGAAGAACTTGAACAGGAAGAAATAGAGGAGGACGAACACGGCGTAAAGCAGGAGCATGGACCCGGACATCGAGCCCAGGATCCCGAACAGGGTCATGCCCATGGAAGAAGCGGCCAGCCAAAGCGCGACGAGCCAGAAGAGGCCGACGAAAAGGAGGTCGAAGGTCTTCGATCTGAGGAAGACCGAGAAGCTGAACGGCGGCCGCGGCGCGGGCTCTTCGACCTCCCCGGCGGCCTCGATCTCGGTGCGGGCCGGTCTCTCCGGCTCCCGCTCCCGGACGGGCAAAAACGGCTCGCGGGCGCGCCCAACCTGGCCTCCGGGAAGAACGACCTCAGTGGGAGTCAGGTCCTTGGCCTCTTCTTCCGTCGTCCCTTCTTCTTCCCGTTCCTCTTCCCCTTCTTCCCCTTCTTCAACTTCTTCCGTGTGCCGTTCAAACGGAAGGGGGGACTGACTGACCTTTTCCGGAAGCCCCATGGTCGAGTCCGACGTCCTCTGCCGCGGGAAGATCTCGACCTCTTCCGTATCCGGCGTCCCGGGCTCGCCACCGCGGATCTTGCGCGTCTCGACAGGCCCGGTTTCCTCCGGAAAGACGGGCGCGCCCTTCATGGTGCTGGCCCAGGGCGGGAGCGTCCCGGTCGGCGGTTCGGGCGTCTTTTCCGGGGCGGGTTCCGCGGGAACAGGCCCGGTTTCGACCTTCTTTTCAGCCATGACCTCGAGGAACTTGTCGATCCTCTCCCGGCTCAAGTCGACGGTCTTGCCGAGGTTCTCGAGCTCCTGGCTGTCGAAAGTGGCTGGGCGCAGCCCCGCCTCCCCCGCTGTCGCGGCTATATCGGGGGTCTCGCTCCCGGAGGCGTATTCGATAGCGGGCTCCTCCGGGGACAGGGGGAGCGCTTCAGGGATCTTTTCGGCTTCCTCGTCCTCGCCGCCCGCTCCCTCTTCTTCCTTTTTTGCCTGGTCTCTTTCGTCTTCGACCTTGTTCGTGACCTCGGCGTCCGCGCCCTTCGACTCTTCCCGCTCGGGCTCCTTCACCTCGACCGTATCCGGCTTTTCGAGGGCCGCGGATCCGTCCTTGCTTTTCGCTTCGGCGGCTTCGATCTCGTCGACCAGGATGACCTCTTCGGTGACATCCTCGTCGTCTTCCTCTCCGGCCTCCGCGGCGATGAGCTTGTCGAGAGCCGTCTCCTCGGCCTTCTCGTCGAGCTCCTCTTCGAGCTCCTCATCGATCTCGCTGTCGAGGTCCTTTTTCGCGGCCGGGCGCTTCTCGCTTTCGGGCTCGTCGACCGTGTAGTCCTTCTCCTCGACGTCCGCTTCGATGATCTTTTCGCCCGGGATCTCTTCTTCGATCTCTTCGTCTTCGGTGAAGAGCAGCTGGGTGCCGCAGTTGTTGCAGTACTTGTCGTTCTCGTCGATGATGGCGTGGCAATAGGGGCAGCGGGTGATGGCCATTGCCTTTATTATCATAGGGAAAAGGGGCGATGTCAATTGAAATGCGGGGGCCGTTCCCGTAGACTACGAACGGAGGACATGATGCCGCGAAGCGCCTTTAGGACCGCGTTGATCACCGGCGCCTCGGCCGGGTTGGGGGCCGAGTACGCGCGCCGGCTCGCCGCGGCAGGGACGGACCTGATCCTTGTCGCCCGGCGCCTGGACCGGCTCGAAGGGCTGGCCAAGGAGCTCGGGTCCAAGCACGGGGTGAGGGTGGAGGCCTTTCAGGCCGACCTGTCGACTCCGGAAGGGCTCGCCGCCGTGGAAGGCCGCATCGCGGCGAATCCGACACTCGACCTCCTCATCAACAATGCCGGATTCGGCGGCCGGACGGGCTTCGTCAAAGGCGAAACGGCCGATCACATGAACATGGTCCGCGTCCACATCGAGGCGACAATCCGGCTGACGAAGGCGGTCCTGCCGGGGATGATCGACCGCGGGCGGGGGACCGTCATCAACTTGTCCTCCATCGCCGCCTTCTCCGCTTTCTCAGGGGCGATGTACAGCGGCACCAAGGCGTTCCTGGTGATGTTCTCGGAGAACCTCCAGGACGAGGTCAGGCGCAAGGGCATCGTCATCCAGGCCCTGTGCCCGGGAATGACCCATACGGAATTCCACCAGGTCGCCGAGATCGACAAGTCGATCGTCCCGGGATTCTTCTGGATGACGGCCTCGCAAGTCGTCCGCATCTCCCTGCGCCGCGTGGGCCGGGGCGTCGTCTGCGTCCCCGGCTGGAAGAACAAGATCATCGCCTTCCTGATGCGCTGCCCGGCCACCGCGGCCGTCGTCCGGTTCGTCGGACGCACCATGGTCGTCCGCGCCAGGACGGGGGAAAATTGACTTCCCGCCCGGTTTCGATAAAATGTTGAGCCGTGGGCGATTAACTCGCTCAGCGCGTTTTTGGATTTCCCTGAAAATCCCATTACGCTTTCCTCCTTTTGTGAGGGTTGATTGCTTTGCCCTCATGACATATCCTGACCTCGTGGCTGATCCGTCGTAGAGGGGTTGCTAATGAAGAAAGGGCTTGGGACCAGTCTGATCTTCCTCGTGGGCTTGCTCTCGGTAAGCGCTTTAGGATTCAGACAGATCATTGAGAGACCGGCTAAGCCGGTTTCGGAAAATGCCGGGCGGATCATCAAGCTCAACCCATCCGTCCTGATCGAAGATGTCGGCGGAGAGTACTTTTTCAAGAATCCTCGGATCATCAAGATGGCCCCGGACGGAACATACTTCGTCTATGATCAGGGCCAACTTCTGCAGTTCGATTCCCGCGGGCGCTATTTGCGCAATTACTTTAAAAGGGGTCAGGGGCCGGGAGAATTGGGTTATGTATCGGATTTTGATTTTGAGCCTGAACACGTCATCGTTCACAGCAACTCCCCCAACAAGCTCGTTTGGTTCGATCTGCAAGGAAAGCTCGTCAAAGAGGTCTCGCTGGTGTCGTTGGCAAGCCAGTTGAGATTCGTTATGTTTCAAGATGGCACGGCCTGGTTCTTCAAGGATATCTACCCTCCGCCGACCGGAAAAGGCGAGGCCGTCGATATGCGCCAGGTCCTCGTGGCCGTGACCGGTGACGGGCGAGAGGCCTCCGAGACGGCCGCTTTCATCAACAAGGCCGTCGTGGCGGGCGGCGCGGTGGTTTTCCAATCCCTTCATCAGGTGCCGCTTGAGCGCCGTTACATTTTTGTTTCCAATTCACGCGAATACGCGCTGGGCGTTTTCGATTCGCGAGCGAAAGTGATCATGAAAACCATCTCACGGCGGTACGAAAGGGTGAAGCGTCCGCCCGGTTCTCAAAGCGCGTCCATTGTAGCCCCGGACGGGACAAGATATGAAGCTCCCGGCTCCGAATACATGGAGGATGTCTCCGGTCTGTACGTTTACAGGCAGGTCGTATGGGCGACAACATCGACAAGGGCGAAAGAAAAGGGTGTCTATGTCGATGTCTTCGATCAGGAAGGACGATACGTCGATGCGTTCTGGCTCAAGCTCGACGGTTTGCTCCTCGGTATATGCGGAGACATCGTTTTCGTCCTTGAGAAGAATGAGGATGAAACCCTGCGCATTACAGGCTTCAGAGTCGTAGGAAATGAGCTGTGAATATGCGATTCTCCCGACGAACCGCCTAGGCATCAACGGACCGGCTTCAGGGTATCCTCGGCGGCAGGTTGACAACCGCTTCGGATTCTGTAAAATATTGACCCTGGGGCGATTAACTCAGCGGCAGAGTGCTACCTTCACACGGTAGAAGTCAGAGGTTCAAGTCCTCTATCGCCCACCAGGTTCTTCCCAATATTCGCCCCCGATTCGCGCTTCGAATTCGCGATTTGCGGCGGAAGTCGATGGAGTCGATGATTTGCTGGAAGCGGGGAAGATCCCGGATCTTGGCCAGCAATGGGTCGCGGCGGAACCAGGCATCCCGCTCGTCGCCGTTTCGGACCGCCTTCTCGAGCCAATCCAGGGATTTCTGGGAATCCCCCATGATGGCATAGAACTCCGCGACCAAGGACGTCGACCAGACCGCCAGGGCGCCGTACTTCATGCTTTCCTCGTCCATCTTTTCCAGCGCCTCTTTCGTTTTCCCCTCCAAAGCCAACAACAGGGCCCACGTCAGCTTGATCTCGAACCCACGCTGGTCCTCGGGAGAAGGGCTTTCGAGATTCCGGCGCGCCGCGGCAAGGTCGTTCCTGTCGATATACGCCCGGGCCAATTTCGAGGCGGCGTATATATTCCGGGGGTCCTGCTCTAAGATTTTTCCCAGCTCGCGGATCGCACCGTCGATATCGCCTTCCAGGCGCAGGATCTCGCCCAACATCATGCGGGCCGGGAAAAAAAGCGGGTCGCTCTCGAGCAATTGATCGGCGAGTTCAGTGGCCGACGCATACTCGCCGTTCGCCATGTCGTAATTGGCCCACCAGATCTTGGCGTCCACCTCGTTCGGATTGAGCGCGAGCGCCTTTTTGGCCTCCTCCGGGATCAGGTCTTTCCGGCCCTGATAGAAATAAAGGGCCGCGAGACTCGCATGGGCGCGGGCTGAATCGGGGTCGTCCTGCAAAGCGCGGCGCAGCTCTTGCTCGGCCCTGTAAAGCCAGCTCGAATCGTTGGAATAGCCGCCGTCGATCTCGAGGATGAGCGTGAATCCATACCATCCCCGGGCTTCCGCGAACTTCGGGTCGATCTCGAGGGCCCGCTCGAGCATTTTCCTGGCGCTCGGCAGGTTGAACTGCGCCTTGAGGAAGAGCATCCCTCGCTCGAAATACTCGTTGGCCTCGGCGATCCGCGAGGGCCGAGCTCCGGTGCTGAGAACGGGCCGGCCCTTCCCCGTTTCTGGTTTTTCACCGCCCCGAGGCGCCAGCATGAAAATGAGAGCTCCCGCGACGCACAGAACGACTCCGGCCAAAATCCAGAGGCCCCACCGCCTCCGACCCTTCACGGAGAGGTCCTCCGTCCGGAGCGCCGCCCGCACTTCACTCACCGTTTGGAACCTCTTCTCCAAGTCCTTTTCGAGGCATTTCCGGATAACGGCGCTGAGGCCGGCCGGAGTTCGCGCGGGTACCGGGGCCGGCGCATCTCTGAGGATCGCCGACGTCAGCTCGAACCCCGTCCGTCCCTCGAAAGGCCGCGCCCCGGCGGCCATCTCGTAAAGGACGACTCCCAGGGCCCAGATGTCGCTCCGGGCGTCGGCGGGATTCCCTTGAAGCGTCTCGGGCGCCAGATAAGGCAGTGTGCCCGCGATCACGCCCTCCTCGGTCAGCGAGAGTTGGGAACGCGTCGCCTCCCCGAGCTCCTCGGTGATCAGGCGTTTGGCCAACCCGAAGTCGAGGACCTTGACCCGCCCGGCCGGGGTTATCATCACATTGGCGGTCTTGAGGTCCCGGTGAATGACGCCTCGCTCGTGGGCGTGCTCGAAGGCCTCGACGATCTGGCCGCCGAAGCGCAGGACATCATCCGGGGGCATCCCGCCGGGGGGGATCATCCGATCGAGCGGCCGCCCTTCCACGTACTCCATGGCGATGTAGGAATTCCCTTCCGCTTCTCCGACTTCATAGATCGTGCAGATATTGGGATGGTTGAGAGCCGAGGCGGTCCGAGCCTCCTGGGCGAGCCGTTTCTCCCGCGACGGAATGGCGGTCGAATCGGGAGACAAGAACTTCAGGGCGGCAGTCCGTTTGAGCTGGGTGTCTTCGACTTTGTAGACGATCCCCATCCCGCCCCGGCCGATCTCCTCGAGGATCCTGTATTTGCCGGCGATGAGGCTTCCCGCCTTCAGGACGGGGACGGGCGTCTCCAGCGTTATAGTCAGCGAAGCCTGCTCCGGCCCTGGTTTCCCCAGGGGCATCGCGCAGTTGCCGCAGAAGTGCGAGTCTTCCTTATTCTCGGCGTGACATTTCGGGCATTCCATGGCAGCTTCCCCCGTCCCGATGCCCGGATATTATCACCGCTGGAGCGGCCGGTCAAACGCGTGAGCCTGCTTGTCGTTTGTGCCCAAATTGGGCTCCCCGCTTCCTACACACCGTAGAAATCAGAGGATAAACCTTTCTTTTGTGGCTTTCGTTAGGTCTGGTGAAATGCCGCGCCAATCTATCAATGGGGAGAATCAAGCCGTGTCGAAGAAAACAGTGGTCCTTTCGATTTTACCGGCGATCTTGTTCAACCCGGGATTCGTCATTCAACAGTCCGCGCCCTCGGCCCTTGCTCTTCAGGAGAAGGTCCAGGGGCTCATGACCGTTTACGCCGAGATAAAATACAACTTCGTTTTTCCCGACCGCCTGAAAGACTGGGACCAGAAAGCCGCACGGCTGGTCCCCGAAATATTGAACTCTCCGGATGTCGCGTCCTATTACAACGTTTTGAAACGATGGGTCGGATCTCTGGGAAATGGGCACACTCTCGTCTCTGCGCCCAACGCGTATTGGGAGACTTTTAACATGCCCCCGATTGAATGCGCGGTGATCGAAAACCGCGTCTATATCTCTCGCGTTGGAAAGCGGGAGGAAATCGTGAAACAGGGCCTCAAGCCAGGACTCGAAATTATCGAAATCGACGGCGAACCACCGCTGAGGCATATCGAGAATACGATTCTGCCCTTGTGCTCTTATTCACGAAAAGAGACTGCTTTGAGGCGATATTCGATGTGGTTCATGGCGGGCCCGAGGAATACCCCGGCTCGGTTCAAGGTGAGCGGAGGGAAAGAAATCATCCTTCGGCGCGATACGAAGGAAGACGGAGGGGGGTACTTCATTCGGAAAGCGGACGATCCTTATCGGCACAATCTCGAAAGCCGGTTGATCAACGGGATCCTATATTTGAACCTGACCACATTCCAAGTCGAGCCCGCTGATTATTTGAAGAAGTTCGATGAAATTCTCAAAAAGAACTCAACGGCCGCACTGCGAGGGATTGTCCTGGACGTCCGTGAAAACGGAGGCGGAAATGATGAAGCGGCCTTCGGGGTCGCGCAGCGATTCCTTTTGAGGGCAGCTCCGGGCGCAATATCCAGAGTCAGGAAATACGTTGGAGCGCACCAGGCTTGGAGGATGGGAGACGAGTGGGAGAAGCTCGAGCAGCCAATGATCCAACCTGGCAACAGTGGAATTCCTCGCTTCGCCGGCCCGCTCATCCTCCTGACTGGTCCGGAGACGGGAAGTGCGGCCGAAGATTTCGCCATGATCCTTCAAAAATGCGGCAGGGCGCTTCTCGTAGGCGAAAGGACGGCTGGAGACACCGGACAGATTATCAGTTTTGGACTCCCTCAGGGGGGCGTTCTATGGGTGTGTACGAAATGGGATTTCCAGCCGGACGGGAGCGATTTGATTGGGGTTGGATTGCGGCCGGACTATGAAGTGCCTCAGAACGTCGAGGATCTCGGCAGCGATAGAGACCGGATACTCGAGAAAGCGATCGATGTCATAGGCCGGTAAACCCTTTTATAAAATCGTTATGACGACATTTCCTGTCTTTTGCCCTGTTTCGACATACTTGGTGGCCTCGATGATCTGTTCCAGGGGGTAACGTCTATCAATAACGGCCTTATAATGTCCTGCCTCGATGAGTTCCTTGAAAAACTGGATGTCTTCTTTGCTGTCCTTGGGGAGTGGGAACTTCGCTTTTTTTCTGCAGAAAATGGGTGTCCATAGGGCCAAGAAAATATTCTGCGCCAGGAACCCCAGATCCGTTGAAAAATATACCCCGCCTGGCTTCAGCAGTTTTTTGCAGCGAAAGTACGAACTCTTGCCGACAGCATCGATAACGACGTCGTAGACTTGGTCATCTTTCGTGAAATCGTTTTTTGTATAGTCAATGATCTTTTCTGCGCCAAGTGATCTCACTAACTCGATATTCTTTGTATTGCAGACTGCTGTGATTGTTGCGCCATAATATTTGGCCAGCTGGACACATGCGGAGCCAATAGACCCGGAGGCTCCGTTGATCAGGATATCTTTGGATTTCTTAAAATCGACCGTCCTGATGTATGTCATGGCCAGCATGAGCCCGTCACAGACGGCCGCCGCCTCTTCGTAGGACATCGAGCTTGGCTTGATTGCGATTGAGCCTTTTTCGGGGATGCAAAGATATTCCGCATGAGCTCCAAAATGGCCTGTGCTTAATCCAAAGACCTGATCGCCTCGGCTGAGTGTTCTGACGCCCTTGCCGATGGCCTCAATCTCCCCGGCAAACTCACTGCCCAAGATGTTTCTTCTGGGTCTAAAAAGCCCGTTGATAAGGCGAATGACAAAACCGTATTCCGGTTTTCGAAATCCGCAGTCCGTTCGATTGACAGTTGTGGCATGTATTTTTATGAGAACTTCGTCGTCCTTGGGAGTCGGTTTTTCCACCTCTTTGAGTTGAAGAACTTCCGGCGGGCCGTATTGTGTATAGACAACCGCTTTCATCAAGATCCTCCATGAACACCTCGGGATGGCCTGATCACGGCCGGATAAAGATTATGCCAATCGGGGCCCGATTTTCAACTCCATGCTTGTCTTTGCCCGCGAGAGTATCGGCCGGAAAAGGCCGAGGCCCAAGATATGTCATGGATGTCAAAAAAAGTGTATAATCATGCGGAACGACGGACGATGCGAACAAGGCGCGAACGCATAGGGCTGTGGGTGCTCGGCGGACTCCTCGTCGTCGCGCTCGTCGTGCTGGTTCTGCGGGTGCGTCAGGATGACGCCGGGAAGCCATCCACCGCTTCCGTGACGAGGCCGAGATCCGGCCTCAAGCGGCCCGTGCTCAGCGACGAGCTCAAGCCTTTCCTCGAACGCCTGGGCCCTCCCCATTACTCATCGCACAACGAGGAACTCTTCATCCGCGACTTCTTTTCCGACCAAAGGGACGGCTTCTTCGTGGACATCGGCGCGGGTCATTTTCGGGACCGCAGCAATACCTACTTCCTGGAAAATGAGCTCGGCTGGTCCGGAATCGCCATAGACCCACTCCCTGATCTGGCCGCCGACTACCTCGCGTACCGGCCGAAGACGAAGTTCTTCGCGATGTTCGTGTCCGACGCGTCAGACCATCGCGCGATCCTGTACGTGGGCGAAAACAGACTGTTCTCCTCGGCGCAGAGCGACTTCACGGACGGGTACACGAACGTCGAGACCACGCTCGAGGTCCCGACGATCAAGCTCGACGACCTGCTCGATGCCGAAGGCGTCAGGCGGATCGATTTCGTGTCGCTGGATGTCGAACTGCATGAACCGAAGGTGCTGGCAGGCTTCGATATCAGGCGCTTCCTCCCCAGGCTCGTCTGCGTCGAAGCTCACCCGCAGGCACGCCAGCAGATCCTCGACTATTTCGCCGAGCGTCGATATGTCGTGATCGCCAGATATCTGCGGGCCGATCGGCAGAACCTCTGGTTCATGCCACTTCCTGGCTGAACTCGCGGAAGGGCGCGATCGGGACGGAACTTCTGTCAGGAAAAGCCGGAATCAAGGCACGGTCAGCGGGCGGTCAGTTCGAGCCGCATTCGATACCGGGCGTCGGCCTTTTCGGCCGGAATGCCGGCGGCGACGGCGTCCTTGCGGATGGCTTCGAGGATCTCGCCCGACATCCCCGGTTCCGTGTCCGTCGCCACCACGGCGAAGCCAAGTTTCTCCCAGAATCGTTTTCCGGCGACCCCGGCGATATCGTAGAGCAGCGGGATCTCTTCGTAGGCGTTGGCCTCGATCGCCTGCCAGCCTTCTTTCCGAGCCCAGAGGACGAGCTCACGGGCCAATCGCGTGGCCAGGCCCTTGCGCCTGTAGCGGGCCGGCTCGTCTGTGGGCGAAACGATCATCAGGCAGTGGACGAACAGGGTCTTCTCAGCCAATTCTTGAAGCGAGGGGAAGTCGCGGCCGACCAGGTCGTCCGCCGGCCCCGCGGGGTGAGGTTGCTGCAGACAGAAAGCCGCCCCGCCTACGCCGAATGAGCACAGAGCCTTGGGATAGAATCGAAGCGTGGCGACGACCTCGGTTCCGTCCCGGGCCACGATCGCGCAGGCGCCGTAGGTCCGGACGAGCTTCCCGAGCAGGGGGAGGTTGCGGGCGCGGATCGACGGCCAGTCTATCTCGGGGTGAGGCGCGGGATCGTCGATGTTCGCCGAGCTCAAAGACCCGCCGTGAAGACATCGCCACAGGAGGAAATCCTGCCGCATCGGCTCGATGATCAGGCCGTCCATGCTTCCCATCCCGAAACGATGTTATTCCCGGCTTCGGACCGGTGTCAAGGAATCGTGCGCCCGGGGATTCTTGACAGGACCCGCGAGCGCGCCTATCATCGACATTCCAGGTGAGGACCATGGATAACGCAAACACACAGGCCTCCGGCCTGTCCTCGCTCGAAGCCAAAAAGAGACTCGCCGAATTCGGGCCGAACCGGCTGGCCAGGCCCTACGAGGTCAAGTTCCTGGCCATCGTCAAAGAAGAAGTCACCGAGCCGATGATCCTGCTGTTGCTCGGCGTCGGCGTCGTGTACAGCCTCTGGGGCAAGCTCGAGGACGCGCTGACGATCTTTTCCATCATCATCGTGCTGACGTTCGTCGAAGTCTGGAACGAATTCCGGGCGAAGAAGGCCATCGCCTCCCTCACCCAGCTGGCGGCCCCGAGGACCAAGGTCATCCGGGACGGCGGCGCGACTGAGATCGAAACCGAAGGGGTCGTCCCGGGAGACATCCTGCTCGTCGGTTCCGGGTCGCGCGTCGCCGCCGACGCCAGGCTTGTGACCGCCTACAGCCTCCAGGCGGACGAATCGTCCCTGACCGGCGAATCGCTGCCGGTGGTCAAGGCCCCCGGCGACGAGATCTCCGCCGGAACGCTCGTCGTCGCGGGCGAAGGAAGAGCGGAAGTCACGGCGACGGGCGTCAGGTCGAGGTTCGGCAGGATCTCCGCGCTTGCCCAGACGGTCAAGCCGCCGAAAACCCCGCTCCAGCTGGCCATGAAAGACCTGGCCATGAAGCTCGTCTGGGTGGCCCTGTTTTTCTCCGCCGCCATTCCCCTGCTCGGCGTCATCAGGGGCCAGAACCTGAAGGAGATGATCCTCACCGGACTGGCCCTGGCCTTCGCCACGATCCCCGAGGAAGGCCCCATCATCATCACGATGATCCTGGGATTGGGCGCGTACAAGCTGTCCAAGAACAACTTCCTGATCAAGAAGATCAAGGCCACGGAAGTGCTCGGCAACGCCACGGTCATCCTGACGGACAAGACGGGAACCCTGACGGAAAACGAGATGTCGGTTGTCGCCGCGTATCCGCCCGGCCGCGAAAAGGACGTCCTGTCCTCCGCGTCTTCCGCCCTCTCCGAGATCTCGATGTTCGCCACCGACAAAGCTGTCGCGGACAAAGCCCGCGAGCTGGGAGTTCCCGCGGCCCGGGGCCAGATCGTCAAGGAAAGAGGGTTCGGCGACGGGCGAAAGACCAAGACGGTCTTGAGGAGAGAGGACGGCGGGCTGAAGCTCTTCATGAGCGGCAGCCCGGAGGAGCTCTTCAAGCTTTCCGGGGGCGACACCTCGGCCTGGGAGGCCGAGCTTGCGAAGGAGACCGGCCTGGGCCGGCGGGTGATCGCGGTGGCGGCCAAGTCCGTCCCGGCCGCCGCCATCGGCGAGGACTTCGCGGCCCTGGAACAAGGCGTGACCCTCGTCGGCCTGATGGCCCTCGAGGACCTGCCCCGCCAAGGCGTGGAGGAGACCCTGAATATCGCCCGGAAGGCCGGGGTCAGGACCATCATGGTGACGGGCGACCATCCGTTGACGGCCTTGACCATCGCCCGGAAGGTCGGCATCAGCGCCGATAAGGTCGTCAGCGGTTCTGAGCTGGACGCGCTTTCCGACGAAGACCTGAAGAAGACGGTTCGGGACGTCTCGGTCTTTGCGCGGGCGACCCCCGAGCACAAATACCGGCTCTTGCGGGCCTTGCAGGCCAACGGGGAGATCGTGGCCGTCACGGGGGACGGCGTCAACGACACCCTGGCCCTGAAGGGCGCCAACATCGGCATCGCCATGGGCATCAAGGGCACGGACGCGGCCAAGGAAGCCGCGGATGTCGTCCTGGCCGACGACAACTACAACACCATCGCCCGGGCCATCTTCGAGGGCCGGAAGTTCTTCGACAACCTGCGCAAGGGCTTCGGGTATTATCTGTCGGTCAAGACGGCCCTGGTCCTGGTGTTCATGCTGCCGGTCGTCATCGGCGTCCCGTTCCCTTTTTCGCCGGTCCAGATCATCCTCCTCGAGCTGTTCATGGACCTGGCCGCGTCGTCGGGCTTCGTCGCCGAGCCCGCCGAAAAGACGATCTATCGAAGGCCGCCCCGCGATCCGAAGGAGAAGTTCATCAACGCGGGCATGCTGAGGAATATCGCGGTTTCGGGCCTCAGCCTGTTCGCGGCGGTCATGATCCCCTACGGGTACGCCCTCAGCAAGGGCTGGCCCCACGTCACGGCCCAGACGATCGCGTTCTCCGCCTGGATCATCGGCCACATCCTCCTGGCCTTCGTGTCCCGGTCCGAGAAGGAGCCCCTGTACAGCCTGGGCGTCTTCTCCAACAAGGCCATCGACCTGTGGGCGGTCTGCGCGTTCGCGTTCCTGCTGCTCGTCACCCGGGTCCCCGCGCTGAGCACGCCGCTGAAGCTCCAGCCGATCCCCCTGGCCCAGCTGGGGCTGATCTTTCTGACGGCCTTCGTCGTGATCTTCTGGAGGGAGATCCCGAAGCTCTTCAGTCGCGGATCTTGAGGACCAGCTTGCCGAGGTGGTGCTTGGAGACGTCGCGATGCGCCTGGGCCGCCTCTTCGAGCCGATAGGTCCGATGGATCGCCACGTGAAAGAGACCTCGGGCGATCAGGCCGTTGAGACGCTCGAAGGCCTCGGGGCTCGGGATCCCGTCATAGGCGAGAATTTTGACTCCAGGTAAATCCGCAGGTTCGGGCTCAACGCCCCTGGGATAGGCGATCCGTCCGCCCTTCCTCACGTAGTTGAGCGCTTCCGCCAGTCGCTTGGAGTTGGCGGAGACCAGCGCGGCATCGAGGCTCTCGGCAAAGTCCTTGATCGACCCGAGAAACCTGGCGCTTCTCCCGTCGACGGAAAGGTCGGCGCCCAATCGCCGCGTCATGTCGACGCCGTCCGTGCGGGATGACACGGCCAGGGTCCGCGCCCCCATCCGGTTCGCCAGCTGGAGCGCCACATGACCGACGCCTCCGCTGGCCCCCAGGATCATGAGCGTCTCTTTCGGTGAGATCTTCAGCTTCTCGAGCCCCAAGAGCGCCGTTAATCCGACGGCTGGAAGCGCGCCGGCTTCGAGCGTCGAGACGTTGGCGGGGATCCTGGCGGCGTCGTCCTCGGAGACGACGGCGTATTCCGCGTAAAACCCGCCCTTCGGATTATCGAAGGTATAAGAATAGACCCGGTCCCCGACTTTGAACCGGCGCACCTTGGACCCGCGGGCCGCGACCGTCCCGGCCCCGTCCGATCCGAGGACGAGCGGGAACCGCCCGGCGCTCGCGCCGCCTTCGCGAAGCCAGGGATCCCAGCTCCCGATCCCGGCGGCGTGAACGCGAAGCAGGATCTCGTTTTCATCGGGTTCCGGCACGGGAATCGAGGCGACGTGGAGAGCCTGCGGACCCCCGAACTTGTCAATCACGGCGGCTTTCATCGTCTTAGGCAACATGATGAGCCCTCCTCTTTCCAAAAGAACTTGGAGCAATTTCTATGCCAAATAAGGGACCTTATCAGGGCTGCAGGCGGGTCGGACCTCCCTCAGGTCATGGAGGTCTGGCCAATCCAGCCCCAGGGCGTGTATCATGGGACAGGAATAGGAACCGACGGACAAGACATGCGCATAACGATCCTCGGCACCCGCGGCGAGATCGAACAGACCGCGCCCTATCACTCGCGCCACTCGGGCCTCCTCATCGACGGGACGCTCATGGTCGACCTCGGCGAACGCGAGTTCCTCGATCGCGCGCCGCAAGCTGTCCTGATCACGCACCTCCACCCGGATCACGCCTACTTTGTCCGCGCCGGAGAGGAGCGGCCCCCGGCCGGCCTGCCCATCTTCGCCCCGGAAGGCTACAAGGACTACGGGCTGACCGTCCTCGACGAGCCGAGGACGATCGCCGGCTACTGCGTCCAGCCGGTCCCCTCCCACCACAGCCTCAAGGTCCGCTCCCAGGCGTACATCATCGCCCGAGGTTCGACGAAGATCCTCTACACGGGTGACATGGTCTGGATCAACAAAGAATTTCATCCTCTTTTCGAAGGGCTCGACCTGGTGATCACCGAGGCGAGCTACTTCCGGAAGGGCGGCCTCATCATCAGGGACAAGACGACCGGCCAAATCTACGGACACACGGGCGTCCCGGACCTCGTTCATCTCTTCAAGGACTATTGCCGCCGCATCGTGCTCGTCCACTTCGGCGGCTGGTTCTACAAGGACATCGGCCGGGCCCGAGCCGCGATCCGGGAGCTCGGCCGGGGGAACGGGGTCGTCCTCGAGGCCGGCCGCGACAACCGGGTGATCGTACTCTAGGCCGCTCAGAAAGCCAGGCCGATCGTCGCCGAGAGCACGCCGTTCTTCAGGTCGATCGTGCCGAGATCGGGAACCTCGAGCTTCCGCAGCCCCAACGTGTAGCGCGCGTCGATATGGATCGAGCGGCCCAGCTGGAGGCCTCCGCCGAAGACGGCGCTATAGTCGACTTTGTTCGCGGTGTCGACGTCGCTCGAGCCGCCGGTGATGTCTTCGAAGGTGGCCTTCAGGTCAAAGCCGATCGCCGGGCCGGCGAAGACGAAGGGATGGACATCGCCGGTGGGGATCCGGACCTTGAGGAGGATCGGGATCTCGAGGTAGTCGAATCTGAGCTTTCCCGTCCCCGTGAGCACGCCTTCCTCGAGCGTCGCATCGGCCCCCTTCATCGTGTAGAGGACTTCGGGCTGGATGGTCAGGAGCCGGCCGAAGTTGAGCTCCAGGAAGATCCCGCCGCAGAAGCCGACCCTGCTCTTCCAATCCGAGACGTTGTCGGCGAAGTCGCCGTTGACGTTGGCGACGTTGGCTCCGCCCTTGATGCCGAACTTCACGCCGGCGGCCGCTATTCGCGGAAGGACGAGCATGGCCATGAACATACCGATCACCAGAGTCTTTCCCAGCTTGTTCATCGGACCTCCTTGGTTTGACGATTTGCCCACTGGCCGAGGAGATCGAGGATCTCCTCGTCCAATCAAGCAAGTTCCGTACCAAAATGAGCCGGTTTTCGGTATGTGCAGGATAATCAATAGATTATAGGCGGTTAAAGGCTCGAAAGAGCCTGTTGCCCGGATCCTCGCGAAGAAAATTATCCGGACGGGGACGGAGAGATTCCCGCCTGACGGGACTGGTCTCGCCCGGGAGCGGACGCGACGCGTCGGGAGACCGACGGTCCGGGCGCAACCTTGAACCTGCCCAACCCTGGTGTTATAGTCGGACCTGGATGTGGCCCGACCCAATCAAGGAGGATGATCGACATGACCATGAAACGGCTGAGGACGAACAGCCTGAGCGTGACGCTGACGACAGCGGCTTTATTGACAACCCTGCTGGCCGTGACCGTGGCCCTATTTGCGCTGGCGCAAAGGACGGACAACCTCAAGGGCGCCGGCATCCGCAGCTCGACCTACGGCCGGCCGAACGACCCCGGCCCCGGGTACTGGGCCCGCACCGGCGTCGAGATCGCGGCCAAGTTCCCCGGCGCGAGACCTGAGGCCATCTGGATCGTGAGCCGGCTGAAGGACCGCGGCACCGAGATGTCCTTCCCGGTCCCTCCGGGCGGCGACCCGCTCATCACCGGCATGCAAGAGGACCTCAGCGAGCCCGTGCTGGAGCTTTTCGACAAGCTCGGCTACGGCGTTTGGCTCCAGACCGAGCCGGGCTGGGCGCCCGTCGACAAGGCCTTCCACGTGATGCTCGAGCACTACGGCCATCACAAGTGCGTCATCGGGGTCGGCGTCGACATCGAGTGGCACCGCTCCAACAACCCCGATCTCGGCGACCCGGTGACCGACGAGCTGGCCCGGACCTGGCTTGCGGCGGCCCGCTCCCACAATCCCGCCTACCGCATGTTCCTGAAGCACTTCCGCGAGAACGTCATGCCCCCGACTTTCCGCGACGGCATCCTGTTCGTCGACGACAGCCAGATCTTCAAGTCGTCGGACGACATGATCGAGGAGTTCGCCAAGTGGGGCAAGACCTTCGCCCCGGCGCCCGTCGGGTTCCAGTACGGCTACCGGACCGACAAGCCGTGGTGGGGACAGATGAAGGATCCGGTCAAGGAGATCGGCGACCGCATCCTGGCCGCGACGCCGAACACCGAGATGCTGATCTGGGTGGACTTCTCGGTCCAGGACGTCTTCCCGCCCGACCCGTCCAAGGGAGACCGCGTCCCTCCGAAAAAATAGCCGGAAACTCTCTTCAGCGCCCGGGCTGGGACGCGAGGATGGCCTCGTCCACGCGTTTCCTGGCCGCGGGTGAGAGGGCCTGGTAGGAAGGGCTGGCCTTGAACAGCGTCAGGTGTCGAAAGGCCGAGGGCTTGTCGCCCATCTTCAGCTGAGCGGAACCGAGGAAGAAGTGAGCCTCGTCGAGGCCGGCGTCCAGGGATAGCGCCTTTTCCAGGCTGCCGATCGCCAGGACGTAACTCCCGGCCTGGAAATAGGCCACCCCGAGGCTGAAGTAGGCCGGACTGTACACCGGGTCGAGCGCGACGGCTCTTTGAAAGTCGGCCACCGCCTGTTCGTAGGACTCCGGCCGTCCGGTCCGGCGAAAGACATCGAAATGGACGGTCCCCCGGTTGTGGTAGGTGAAGGCGAGTCCGTCATCGATGGCCAGGGATTTATTAAAGTCCGCCAGCGCCCCCGTGACATCACCCTTCTTCCATCGGGCCTGGCCGACAAAGTTCCAGATCACGGGATCGAACTCCGTCTGGGCGAAGCCTCGCGTTTCGAAGGCGGCCAGGGCCTCATCGAGCCGGCCGGATTCGTAAAGGCAGACGACGTCCTGGAAATGGATCTCGTAGTTCTCGGGCATGGCCTCGACGCCGGCGCTCAGCACGGCGACGGCGTCGTCCAGCCGGTTCTCTTTTCGATAGATGGTCGCGAGGTCGACATAGGCCGCGCTGATGTTCTTGCGGGCGGCCAGGATCTCCCGCAAGGCGGCCACGGCCTCCGCGGTCTTGCCCCGGCGATAGAGCTCCATGGCCTTGGCGGCCCGATTCTGATAAGGCAGGAGCGAGGCCACGGAATCCTCGGGACCGAAGGAGGTCTTGCGCGGGCCGGGCAGGCCGCCGAGATAGCCCAGGCTCCTCAGCTTTTCGCGCGCCGCGGGGTCGGCCGCCCGCTCGGCCTTGGCGCTTTCCTCCGAGGATTGGCTTCGGACGAGGGCCTCCAGGCTCTTCCTGAGAGCCGCGACATCGGCTTCCCCGGCGACGTTGCGGGTCTCGCCGAAGTCTTTGCCGAGATCATAGAGCTCAGGGATGGGGGAATCGATGAATTTCGTCTGCCCGTCGATGAAGCCGCGGAGCGGCGCCCAGCCCATGGTGTAGTACGGGCTGAGGGCCTCGAAATAGACCCGCCGCTCGGGGATCCTCTTTCCGCGCATGAGCGGGAGAAGAGAGGCCCCCTGCAAGCCGCCCGGCGGCTCGATCCCGAGGATATCGCAGACCGTAGGGAAGATATCGATGTGGGAGACGTTCTGGCCGACGGCGCGGGGCGCGATCCCCGGGGCCCGGACGATAAGCGGCACCCACATGGTCGCGTTATAGGCCAGGAACCCGTGGGTATCCTCGTTATGCTCCCCGAGCGATTCCCCGTGATCGCCCGTGAGGACGACGGCGGTCGTCTCCTCCGCGCCCAGCTCCCTGAGGGCGTCAAGGACGTCCCCCAGGACGGCATCCGTATAAGCGACCTCCCCGTCATAAAGGTTCCTGGCGAAGCGCGTCCGATAAGGCTCCGGGGGATCGTAGGGATCATGGGGATCATAAAAGTGGATCCAGAGGAACCAGGGCGTCTTCTGCGCCCGGAGCCATTTTTGGGCCACCCTCCAAACCTCCCCGGCCGGGCGCTCCCCGCGGTCGGCGGTCCCATCGTCGATGCTCCCCTCCCGTTTGCGGAAGGCATCGTCGTAAACCGTGAATCCCTGATCGAGGCCGAAATAGGAGTCGAGCGGATAGGCGCCCACGAATGCGCCCGTGGCGTAATTCCGGGCCCGGAGATGTTCGGCCAGGGTCAGGAATTCTCCGCGGACCACGAAATCGGCATTGTCGTGGACGCCGTGGAACGAGGGCGTCGCGCCGAGCAGGATGTTCGCGTGGGAAGGCAGGGTCATGGGCGTGTGGGCGAAGGCCCGGGTGAAGACGACGCCGCGCGATGCCAAGCGGTCCATGTTGGGCGTCAGGGAGCTCTTGGAGAAGATGGCCCCGACCCGGTCGGCCCTCAGCGTGTCGATCGTGATGAGCAGCAGATTGGGCCGCTTGGGCGGATTCGGCGGGGCCGTGCCGGGACCGGCGAAGGCGGGCAGAACGAGAGGCACAACGAGGACGAGCGGGGCGATCGCCTTCTTCAGAGCGCCGGTCATTGAATGAGACACGCTAAAAAACGATAACACCCCGGGTGGACGCTGTCAAACGCCGGCGGCCCGGACGGAAACCGTTGATACCGCCGAGGCGAGGCCTTATAATGGGTCAAATCCGGACGAGGAGGGGCCCATGGAGATCAAAGTCGTTCCCATCGACAAGCCCGAGGACATGAACTTCATCCTCGGCCAGGCCCATTTTATCAAGACGGTCGAGGACCTTCACGAGGCCATCGTCACGACGGCGCCGCAGATGAAGTTCGGCATCGCCTTCTGCGAGTCGTCGGGACTGGCCCTCGTCCGCCTCACCGGCAACGACGAAGCGCTCGTCGAGATCGCCAAAAAGAATGCCCTGGCCCTCGGGGCCGGGCACGCGTTCCTGATCTTCATGACCGGCGGATTCCCGGTGAACATCCTCAACGCCGTCAAGGCCGTGCCCGAGGTCTGCGGCATCTACTGCGCCACGGCCAACCCGGCCGAGGTCGTCGTGGCCGAGACGGACAAGGGGCGGGGCATCCTCGGGGTCGTCGACGGTGTCCGGACGAAAGGCGTCGAGGGCCCTGACGGCGTCGCGTGGCGCAAGGGCTTCCTGCGCAAGATCGGCTACAAGCTTTGAGACGCGGCGCGTGATGACCGGCCGGATCCTGTCCCGAACGCGGGCCGTCCTTTTCGCCTTGATTGTTCTCTCCGCGCCGCTCGCGGCCCAGTTCCGCGACGATTTCAACGGACCAGTCCTCGCCAGGGACCCGGCCGGGGCGAACGGCTGGGGCTTCGTCACGGGAGAGGGACGCGCCGTCATGGACTTCCTCCCGGGCCCGGGTTTCGCCACCATCACCGTCGACGCGACGAAGGACAGGCGCAACGTCTGGTGGGCTTTCATCATCCGCCGCGTCTCCGGCTCGCTCGACCTCGGCCTTCTCGATAAGCCCGGCCACGAGCTCCGGATCGAGGCCCGCATCCGGACCGACCACGCTCCCCGCCGCGTCAACCTCCATCTGAACACCCAGAGGACGACCGACTTCCACAGCCACCTCATGGAGTACGATCTGGCCGAGACCGGGACGTGGTACACGATCAGCATGACCACCCGGGGATTCGAGGCCAGGCCGGGCGACACCGTCAACGCCCAGATGGCCCTCATGGATTGGGGCCTCGGCCGCTACCGCGTCGACGTCGATTATTTCAAGGTCGATGTCGTCGACGCCGCGAAGACCGGCCCCGACCTGGGCGGGCCCATCCCCTACCATCCCCCGGTCGCCGGCCCGGCGTCGTTCTCAGTCCGGGTTCCCGTCGCCGCCGACATGACCGTCGATCTCGCCGAACCCGGAATCAATCTCAACGACTGGACGATCACCGACGCGGGCGGGAAGGCCTCCGTCGTTTCAGCCGGCGGGACGCGCCTCGCCCTGCTCCGCTGGGACTTCGGCAAGGTCGCGGGACGAAAGGTCTCCGGACCAGGCCTCCTCGAGCTCACCACCCGAGCCCTCGCCCTCTCGGCCAAAGACCGGCCCGACTTCGGCCTCCTCAGGGTCGTCGAGATCCTCGGCGGGGAACCGGCCTGGGACGAGCGGACTGCAACGTGGACGGAGCTTTCAAAGGGCGCGGCGCGCGATATCGTCCTCAACCCTCAGATGATCGTCGATTGGCCCGTGACGGCCAAGGACGGGGGAAAAACGTACCTGACCATCCCCGCCTCCGTGCTCCAGCGGCTCGTCGACGGCCGGACGCGCGGCATCGCCCTGACGCCGCTCGGCGCCATCGAGGCCTCGTTCTATGCCCGCGAAGAGCGCGCCGGCGCCGTCGCCGCCCGGCTCCTCTTCGACATTAAGGAGAAATGAATGGAAGCGACAGCCCCGGCGAAAACGCGGCTCTTCTCGCTCGACGCCCTGCGTGGCTTCGACATGTTCTGGATCATCGGCGGGGACGCCCTCTTCCGGTCCCTGGCCGAGGTGACAAACTGGGCCTGGGCCCGTTCGTGGGCGGTCCAGCTCGAGCACGCCGAGTGGGCCGGGTTCCATTTCTACGACCTCATCTTTCCCTTGTTCATGTTCATCTCGGGGGTGGCCATCCCGTTCTCCCTCCTGGCCAAGGCGGAAACGGCCG
>JBAVUQ010000034.1:0-6839 GCA_049696855.1 Candidatus Aminicenantales bacterium | reverse complement strand
GCGAGCTCAGAGAACAGGCCGTCATGTCCCTGGGGCAGACCAAGAGCGATGAGGCCGTCGCCGCGCTTCTCGAGGTCGCCAGGGGCAAGGACACCAGGTTGGGCCGGGCGGCCGTCCAAGCGCTGGGGGAGATCGGGACGCCCAAGGCCAAGGCGGCCTTGCTCGAGATCCTCGAGAAGAAATCGGAGATCCCGGCCCTGTAAGGCGGGAGGATGATCATGCGCAAGCTCCGAGTGGCCGTTTCCCTGGCCGTGGCCGCCGCCGGCCTCTTCGCACTCTCCGGGGCGGACCGCAATCGGCCGCCCGCCCAGGTTTTCGACAGGTCGGCGGCGTCGGGACCCCTGGCGGCGAAGCTCGACCGGGCCCTGGCCGAGGCGACCAAGTCCGTGCCGGGTCGGGCCTTCTGGGTCGGCTATGCCATCGACAGGCTGATGGAGGAGAACTCCCATATCGGTTCCCATAACTCCGGCCGGGCAGGCCGGGACGTCGCCATCCGCGACATCCTGGCCGGCAAAACGAGCCCGGCCCTGCCCAAAGACGCTCCCGGCGATCTGCGGGACTCGGCCAAAGCCGAGCTCGACAGGCTCGAGCGCAAAGGACAACCGGAGAAGATGGTCCTCAAGGAGCTCGGCTTCTTTCTCAAGTATGGGCCGGGCGGCTCGCCGGTCCTGGCCGAAGTCAGGATGAGCAACCTTGATCTGGGCTTTGACTTCGAGGGCGAGCCTCTCTTCTGGCTCGGCAAGGCGCCCGAGGACCAGAGCCTGGCCCTGGTCGAGGGTCTTTACGGCCGCAATCGCGCCGACGAGGTCCGCGAGAACCTGATCGCGGCCGCCGGTTGCCACGGCTCGCCGAAGCTCGTCCTGCCCTTCCTCGAGGGCGTCCTGGCCGGCGACAGCGCCGACGGGCTGCGCAAGGACGCGGCTTTCTGGATCGGCCAATTGAACGATGCCGAGGGCCTGCGCCTCCTGGCCAGGACGGCCCGCGCCGACCGGTCGGAAGAGGTCCGCGAGGGGGCCGTTTTCGGCATCAGCCAAGTCGAGCTTCCCGGCGCCGTCGACGAGCTGATCTCTCTCGCCCGGGACGCGGACAGGCGGGATGTCCGGAAGCAGGCCGTGTTCTGGCTCGGCCAGCAGGCCTCGGAGAAGTCCGGCAAGTTCCTGGAGGAGGTCGCCCGTAAGGACGGCGACCTCGAGGTCCAGGAACACGCGCTCTTCGCCCTGTCTGAGCTCCCGGAGAACGGGGGCCTCGACGCTCTCATCAAGCTGGCCAAGGCGCACTCCGATCCGCGCATCCGCAAGAAGGCCGTTTTCTGGCTGGGCGAATCCGACGACCCCCGGGCCTTGGAGGCCATTATCGCCATCATCAAGGGGAAATAGACGCCACTCGGCCATTGCCATTTTCCGGGCCTTCCTATACAATAGTAAAAGTCTAAAAGGAGGTTCGGAATGAACAAGAATATCCGTTCGATCGCCCTTATGGCCGCTCTGGCCTTCATCCTCGTCCTCGGCGTCATGGCCCAGCAGAAAAGCGCCGACACGGCCGTCGATCCGGTCTGCGGCATGACCGTCGTCAAAGCCAACGCCAAAGCGACCTTTGACTACAAGGGGACGACCTATTATTTCTGCAACACAGGCTGCAAGGACGCCTTCGCCAAGGAGCCCGAGAAGTATCTCCAGGCCCAGGCCAAGGCGGGCGCCGAGAAAGACCAGATGGGCCAGATGGGCCAGATGGGCCAAATGGGGCACATGGGCGGCCAAATGGGCATGATGAAACATGAAGGCATGGCCGGCTGCCCGATGATGGGCGGCCAGATGGGTCAGATGGGCATGAAGCACGGCCGCATGGGCATGCAGGGCCGCGGCATGATGGCCCCCGGCATGGGCCGGCTCTTCATGCTGTACGGCGATAAGATCGAAATGGCCGTCGAAAATACCAAGGACGGGGCCGTCCTCAAGCTCACTTCGAAGGACCCCGAGGTCGCCAAGGCCATCCAGGTCCATATGGCCGAACACATGGCTATGATGAAGAAGATGATGGAGGCTCCGGCCAAGGCGCCGGCGGCCATGGGCGCCGACAAAATGTCCGAATCGGCCGGCTGCGCCAATTGCCCGATGAAGAAGAAGTGACCCGGGGATTCGTCCCGGCCTGAAGAATTCGAGCCCCCGTTCGCTTGCGGAACGGGGTTTTTGTTGACAAGGCCCCCTCACCGTGCTAATTCATTAAGCAGAGGTAGGGGTTATCGTGCTGGACTCCGGTGAGGACGTCTTTTTTGAGACCACCGCTTCTCGGAAGCTTGTCGACCTCATCGAGCGCAACGCTGACGAGCTGACCACCAACTACGTCGAAGACATCCGCCGCGACCCGCGGATGCCCAGCTACCAGGGGTTCGACCAGAAGGAGATCTACAAGAGGGCCTTCCGTGTCTACAGCCAGCTCGGCAAATGGGTTTCCCACGAGACGACCAAGGAGGACATGCGGAGCTATTGGACCGCCCTGGGCCGTCAGCGACGGCGCGAGGGCTTCCCGTTCTCGGAGATCGTGCTGTCGCTCTGCCACATCCGTCGTCTCCTCTGGAGCAAGATCCAGGCGGCCGGACTTCTGGACACCGCCCTGGACCTTTACCAGGCCATGGATCTCCAGCACAGGGTCCTCGTGTTCTTCGACCGGGCCATCTATTACGCAGCCGTCGGCTACGAGGATAGAACCTGAGGGAACCGGAAGGGTCCTCGGGACACCCGCCGGGGGGATCCTCGCGCGCCGGGCTCTATGTCCATTATCCTTTCTGTGAAGCCAGGTGCCCCTACTGCCATTTTTACAGCGTCCCTTGGACGATCTCCGGGGCAAAGGCCTGGCGCGACGGGCTCGAGAAGGAAGCGGCGGCGGTCCCGGTCGGCGACCTCAGGTTCGACACGGTCTACATCGGCGGCGGAACGCCGTCCCTCCTCGCTCCTGACGACGTCGCCGCCATCCGCGGCCTCGCCCTGGACCGCTGGTCCACGGAGATCGCGGAATTCACTCTCGAGGCCAATCCCGGCGACGAGAGGCGGGGATTCCTCCGGGGATGGCATGAGGCCGGCGTCAGCCGCCTGAGCGTCGGGGTCCAGTCATTCGACGACGGCATTCTGCGCACGCTCGGGCGGCGGTACTCGGCGGCCGATGCCCTCGATTTTTGCCGGACCGCCCGGCGAACCGGCTTCGACGCCCTGGCCATGGATCTCATGATCGGGGTCCCCGGGGAGACGCCCGAGTCCCTCGGCCGTACCCTGGAAGCCGTTCTCGACCTCGCGCCGGACCACGTCTCCGTCTATTTCCTGGAGAACGTCGAAGGCCTGCCGTTTGCCAAGGTCCTGGCCCGACGGCCGGTCGATGAGGACGCCGCCGTCGATCACTACCTGAGGGTGAGGGATGCCCTCGAGGCCTCGGGACTCCTTCAATACGAGATCTCGAATTTCGCCCGGCCCGGCAAGGAGTGCCGCCACAATCTCAAGTACTGGCGCTACGAACCGTACCTCGGCCTGGGCCCGTCGGCTTGCTCCCACATCGGCCTCAGACGCTGGTGCAACAAGGCCTCGTGCGAGTCCTGGGCCGAGGCCGTCGAGCGGGGACGGCCGGCCGCTGAGGAGACCGTCGAGCTCACTCCGGCGCTCGCCGCCCGCGAGGCCCTGGTCTTCGGGCTGAGGCTCGTTCGCGGCATCGACATGGCCGATCTCGAAGCGCGCACGGGCGTCAATGTCTGCGCCCTGTATGCTCGGGAGATCGACGAGCTCGCCTCCGAGGGCCTTCTCGTCCAGGCCGGCGCCCGGCTCTGGATCCCGGCCGACAAGCTTCTCGTCTCCAACGCCATTCTCTCCCGGTTCATCTAAGAAGGGGTCAAACCTTAATTCTTATAATTCTTGGTTCCATCTTGGCACAGTGCCGGACAAGAATTATAAGAATTAAGGTTTGACCCCTTCTGGATCCCCCTCTTTGCCGGTTGATTTTCCCCCTATGAAGGCATAAAATTGGGTCACGATGGCGAAGGAAACGGCCGCACGGACCGCAGCCGGACGCAAGATCAGTCCGCAGGCCGTCGCCCGGGAGGTCCGGCGGACGCTTTCCGCCAAGGCCGACCGGGCGCGGGCCCGTGGCGCCGAGCGATACTTCAAAGAGACCGTCAAGTGCTACGGCGTGGCCGCCCCGGAGATCCATGCCCTGGCCTCGGCCCTTTATGGTCGTGTCCGTGACGTCTGGACCGCCGCGGACGCCATCGCGCTCTGTGATATCCTCTTTGCCGACCCGGAGCTCGAGGCCAAGGCGACCGCCGCGCTCATCCTGAGCCGCTTCAAGAAGACTTTCCCCCCGGCTCTTTTTGGCAAGGCCAAGGCCTGGCTCGAGTCCGACCGGCTGGCGAACTGGGCCTCGGTCGACGTCTTCTGCACCGATTCCCTGGGCGCTTTCCTCGAAGGCCGCCCGGCCTTCGTCGAGAAGATCAAGGCCTGGGCCCATCACCCGAACCGCTGGGTCAAGCGGGCCTCGCTCGTGTCCTTCATCAAGCTGGCCCGCAAGGCCGAATTCCTACCCGCGGTCTATGAGGTCTCGGCCTCGGTCTTCGACGTCGACGACGATCTCATCCACAAGGCCAACGGCTGGCTCCTCCGCGAGGCGGGCAAGGCCGATGCCGCCCGGCTGGAGCGATTCCTTCTCGCCCGCGGGCCGTCCATGCCCCGGACGACCGTCCGCTACGCCATCGAACGCTTTCCGGAAGCCCGGAGGAAGGCGCTGCTCATCGAAACAAAACCGAACGAACCGACCCCGCGGGGTCGCTGAGGAGGTCCCATGAAAACGATCCGCGCCCTGGTTCTCGTGTCCCTGGTGCTCGCCCTGACGACCCTGTCCTTCGCGCCGCAGGAAGCGCGCGTGCTGCGCTTCCCGGCGGTCTCGAACGACGCCATCGTCTTCAGCTGCGCCGGCGACCTCTACTCGGTGCCGCTCGCCGGGGGCGTGGCCCGCAAGCTGACCGCCTACTATGAAGGCTACGAGGCCTTCGCCCGCTTCTCGCCCGACGGCTCCTCGATCGCCTTCACCGGCGAGTACGACGGCAACCGCGAGGTCTACCTCATCCCCTCGGGAGGCGGCGCGCCCAAACGGCTGACCTACACGCCCTCCATCGTCCGCGACGATATCTCGGACCGCATGGGGCCAAACAATCTCGTCATGGGCTGGACCCACGACGGCCGGAAGATCATCTTCCGTTCGCGCATGGCCGAATGGAACGATTTCAACGGCCAGCTCTATCTGGCCCCGAAGGACGGCGGCGCGCCGGACAAGCTCCCGCTGCCGCGCGGCGGATTCTGCTCCTATTCCCCGGACGACACGAAGCTCGCCTACAACCGCATCTTCCGCGAGTTCCGGACCTGGAAGCGCTACCGCGGCGGCATGGCCGACGACATCTGGATCTACGACTTCGCCGCGAAGACGATCGAGAACATCACCAACAACCCGGCCCTGGATATCATCCCCATGTGGAGCGGGAACCGGATCTACTTCCTCTCCGACCGCGACGAGGCCAAGAGGATGAACCTCTACGTCTATGACCTGGCCACGAAAGCGACCCGGAAGCTGACCGATTTCGCCGAGTTCGACATCAAGTTCCCCTCGCTCGGGCCCAAGCATATCGTCTTCGAGAACGGCGGCTACCTCTACACCTTCGACCTGGCCTCGGAGCAGACGGCCCGCGTCCCCGTCGTCATCGCCGACGATATGGTCTCCGGGCGCGGCAAGGTCGTCAAGGTCGGCGGCCGGGTCACCAATTTCGAGATCGGCCCCGACGGCCAGCGGGCCCTCTTCGGCGCCCGCGGCGACGTTTTCACCGTCCCGGCCAAGCACGGCAACATCCGGAACCTGACCATGACCCCCGGCATCCACGAGCGCTCGTCCAAGTGGTCGCCCGACGGCCGGACCATCGCCTTCATCTCGGACCGCAGCGGGATGGACGAGATCTGGCTCATGAACCAGGACGGAACGGGCGAGCCGCGCCAGCTCACCAGCGGCGGCGACACCTACAAGTACGAGATCCGCTGGTCGCCCGACGGGTCGAAGATCCTCTGGAACGACAAAATGCTCCGGCTCTCGTTCGTTGACGTCGCTTCGAAGGCCGTCACCGTCGCGGATACGGCCAAGGACGGCGAGATCGTCCAGTTCGCCTGGTCGCCCGACAGCCGCTGGATCGCCTATGGCCGGCCCGAGGCCGAAGGGTCCAACCGGGTCTACCTCTACTCTCTCGATTCCAAGAAGGCCCTGCCCGTCACCGATACCTGGTACAACTCGGGGGATCCCTCTTTCAGCCGGGAGGGGAAGTACCTTTTCTTCGTTTCCGATAGGGACTTCAGTCCGGTCTACAGCCAGACCGAATGGAACCACGCTTACCTGGCCATGTCCCGGGTTTACTTCCTGACCCTGGCCAAGGACACGAAATCGCCGTTCGAGCCGAAGAGCGACGAGGTGGCGGTCAAGCCCGCGCCCGAGGCCAAGGCGGCGCCAGCCAAGCCGGCCGCACCCGAGAAGAAGCCCGCGGGGAAGGCCGAGCCTGAAGTTGTGCCCATCGTCAAGGTGGACACCGACGGCCTCATGGATCGGATCGTCGCCCTGCCGATCGAGACGGCCAACTACGGCCAGATCTACGCGGCCGGCGATTCGGTCTACTACGGCCGTTTCAAGCCTTTGAGTGACGCGGCCTCGCTGATGCTCTACGACCTGGCCGAGCTCAAGGAAAAGGACCTGGGCCCGTTCGAGGGCTACGAGGTCTCGGCCGACGGCAAGAAGATGCTCGTCCGGAAGGACCGCGCCTACGGCATCATCGA
>JBAVUQ010000033.1:0-6054 GCA_049696855.1 Candidatus Aminicenantales bacterium | reverse complement strand
CGAGCGATATTCCTGTGCGGGACGGCCGTCCTCATCTATCTGGCGGCGGCGAAGCTCCTCATCCATCTCGCCGTCAACGGGCGTTACGGCTTCTTTCGCGACGAGCTCTACTATATCGTTCTGGGGCAGCGCCTCGCTTTCGGCTACGTCGACGTCCCGCCCTTCACGCCCCTCATCGCCCAGGCGTCGCGCCTTCTCTTCGGCGATTCGCTCCTCTGGCTGCGCGTCTTCCCGGCCCTGGCCGGGGCGGCGACGGTCTTCCTGGCCGGCCTCCTGGCCCGCAAGCTCGGGGGAGGCCGCAGGGCCCAGGTCCTGGCGGCGGTTGCCGTCCTCGGCGCGCCCGTCATCCTGAATTTCGGCTATCTTCTGACCAACAACGCCTTCGACATCGTGTTCTGGACCCTGGCGGCCTATCTCCTGGCCGTCATCCTGAAGGACGACCGGCCGAGACTCTGGCCGGTCTTCGGGCTCGTCGGCGGGATCGCTCTTCAAAACAAGTACTCGATCGCCTTCTTTATCGCCGCCCTGGGCCTCGGTTTCCTCCTGACCTCGGCGCGATCGCGGCTCCGAAGCGGCTGGCTTTGGACGGGCGTGGCGGTCGCTTTCGCCGTCTTTCTGCCCAACCTTCTTTGGCAAGTACGCCACGGCCTGCCGTTCATCGAGCTCAACCGGAACGCCGTGGCCCATAAGAATGCCGTTCTCTCCCCCCTCCAGTTCGTGGGCGGTCAGATCATGGACGCCCTGCCGTTCGTATTCCTCCTCATCCTGATCGGCCTTTTCTATTTCCTGCTGGCCCGCGAAATGAAGCCGGTCCGGGCCTTTGGCTGGGCCTATCTGGCGCTGCTTGTCTTTTTCGTCGTCTCGGGCGGCAAGCCCTATTATCTCGCGGCCATCTACCCCACCATGCTGGCCGGCGGGGCGGTCGCCCTGGAGCGCTGGTCGTCGCGGCCGAAGCGGCGCTGGCTCGCGCCCGTCTCTCTCGGCCTGATCATCCTGACCGGGGCCGCGGCCGCTCCCTTCGCCGTGCCGGTCCTGCCTGTCGACAGACTCGTGTCCCTCAGCCAGCGTCTCGGGATCACTCCGCCGGCGGGCGAACGCCAGGAGATGGGGCTGCTCCCGCAGCACTTCGCCGACCAATTCGGCTGGGAGGAAATGACCGAAGCCGTGGCCCGGATCTATCAGGGGCTGAGCGACGCGGACCGGGCCGTCTGCGGCATCTACGCTCAGAACTACGGCGAGGCGGCGGCCATCGATGTCCTGGGCCGGCGGTTCGGCCTGCCGCGGGCGACGAGCGGCCACAACAACTATTGGATCTGGGGGCCCGTCCCGGGCAGGGGAGAGGTCATGATCATCGTCGGCGGCGAGCCCGATGACCATCGTCAAGCCTATCGCGAGGTCGTCGAGGTCGCCCGCCATACCAATAAGTATGCCATGCCCTATGAGAGCGACCTGCCGATCTTTCTTTGCCGGGGTCTAAAGGTCAAACTCGCGGACGTCTGGCCGCGCATCCGGCATTATATCTAGGACTTGCCTCAGCGTATCTGTCCCGGCGGGTCGGGCTGGGGCGAGAGCTTCAGGAGCGCCTGGCGGTCGAAGATGCGGAGGGACGGGAACTGGATGACGGCGGGGAGCCAGGTCACTTCGTCGTCGATCTTGATGTAGTCGGCAGGCGGGACGTCCGCGAGCGCCTTTCCCGCCCCGGCCGCGCTCGAGACGGGGCCGCTCTTCAGGACTCCCCCCGTTCCGGAGGCGATGAACTTCCCCTTCGCGTTATGGATGCTGCAGTCGCCGAGGATCCCCGCGGCCGACGCCTCGCCCGCGCTTTTCCCGGCCTTTTTGAAGGCCGCGAACTCGATGACCGCGCCCTCCGGCAGGGTGAGCTTGAAGTGGCCTGGCCCGAGCTTCTGGACCTTTGTCCCCTTGGGGATGGCCACGGACTTCCCCTGGGCCGCGGCGGTTCCCGCGACGGACAGGAGTAGAGCGAATCCCAGGAACAAAGGCAGAAAAGACGGCTTTTTCATGGTCCCTCCTTCTTTGTGTGGAAAACGAAGGCTATGCTCTGCCCATACTATCGGGTCGGACGGGCTCCATGTCAAGCCGCCTCGCGCGGTGACCCGGCAGGGCGGTCAGAGCCATCTTCTTTCGATTGACAAGCCCATTCCCGAGGCGGTATCCTCAGCCCAGCAAGACGCCACTCAAAGCATCTCGAAGCAAGCATGTTATTCATAACAATGCGTCGGCCTTTTCTCCGCTTTTTCCTTGGGACCTTGGCCATTTCGTATCTTCTGCCCGGGTCCGCACGGGCGCCGGAAGAACAAGCTCCCTTTCCTCGTCCGGCCACGATCTCATCCCCCGTGCCGGGACAACCCGACACCGGCTTCGGAAAGTTCCCGCTTCAGTTCATCCCCAACAAGGGGCAGATGGATAGGGCCATCGCTTATTATGTCAAGGGGCGGGAAAAGACCATCTACTTCACGGCGGAAGGGCTGACATTCGTTCTCGCGAATGACAGGAGAGAAGCGGGCGGTTCTCCTCCCGCCCCCCGCTGGGTGGTCAAGCTCGATTTTGTTGACGCGAAGAAGGGCGTCATGCCCGTCGGTCTGGAGAAGTCCGGTACGAGTGTCTCGTATTTCAAAGGGAAACCCGAGGACTGGAAGGCCGGGCTTGCCGCCTGTTCGAAGCTCGTCTATCGGGACCTCTGGCCGGGGATCGACCTTCTCTATTCCGGGACCTTCAACCGGATGAAGTATGAGTTCGTCGTCCGCCCGGGCGCGGACCCGTCGACGATCGGACTGGCTTACCGGGGGGCGGAGAAAGTCACGCTCATGGCTGACGGCCGGCTCGCGGTCCAGACTCCCGCCGGGGGCTTCGAAGACGATGCCCCAATCGCCTATCAGGACATCGACGGCGTGCGCCGCAACGTCCCCGTGACCTATGATCTTGAATCCGCGACGTATGGATTCATCCCAGGGGCTTACGACCTTAGCCGGACGCTGGTTATCGACCCATCCTCCCTCATTTACTGCGGCTTCATCGGGGGCCAAGCTTCTGACTCGGGCAGCGGGATCGCCGTGGACGGCGACGGGAGTGCCTATGTCGTGGGCTTCACAGTCTCTGACGAAACCACGTTCCCCGCGACCGTCGGGCCGGACCTGAACTTCAACGGGGTTTCCGAAGACGCCTTCATCGCCAAGGTGAGCCCGGACGGGGCGAGGCTCGTCTATTGCGGCTATATCGGGGGCTCGGCCTCTGACCGCGCTCAGGCCGTCGCCGTCGATGCTCTGGGAAGCGCCTATATCACAGGATATACGTACTCCGCCGAATCGACCTTCCCCGTGATGATCGGGCCAGACCTGACCCACAACGGGGCTCGAGACGCCTTCGTCGCGAAGGTGAACCCCTCCGGGACGGCCCTCGTCTTCTGCGGCTATGTCGGCGGCGCCTGGACCGACTTTGCCATGGGGATCGCCGTTGACGGCCTGGGTAACGCCCATATCTCCGGGACGACCGACTCGGACGAGACGACCTTCCCTGTCAAAGGGGGTCCCGACCTGACTTATAACGGCGGCTTCACCGATGCTTTTGTGGCCAAAGTGGATTCTTCCGGGACCGCTCTCGTCTACTGCGGCTACATCGGCGGCCTTAAGGAAGACTACAGCCATGGAATCGCCGTCGACGGGCTTGGGAACGCCTACGTCTCGGGGACTACGAATTCAAGTGAGCTCGAGGGTTTCCCCGTAACCGTCGGCCCTGGCACGACGTTCCGGGGCGACTTCTACGACAACTTTGTGGCCAAGGTCAGCTCCTCGCGCATGGCCTTCGACTACTGTGGATATGTCTCTGGGGGCCTCGACTATTCCGACGCCGGGATCGCCGTCGATAGTTCGGGGAGCGCTTATATCGCGGGTAACTACTATTCGAGTGAGCTCCCGGCCGAGGTGGCCGTCATCAAAGTCAACCCCTCGGGCACGGCCGTTGTCTATGGCCGCACGATCGGGGGCTTGGGGGAAGACAGGGCCACAGGAATCGCGGTTGACGCTTCGGGGAACGTTTATGTCGTGGGCTACACAAATTCCGAGGTGACGACATTTCCTGAGACCGTTGGGCCCGGCCTTGTTCGCAGAGGCGCTTGGAGCCACGACGTCTTTGTGGCCAAGATAGACCCGTCCAGGGAGGGCCCCCTCGTCTATTGCGGCTTTATCGGCGGCGACAGCGACGACCATAGCGCCGGGATCGCCGTCGACGGTTCGGGGAATGCCTATGTCGTCGGAACTACCACCGACGGGGACTGGGCGCATTTTCCCACGATAGCGGGTCCCGATCTGATTTGGAACGGTGGAGATTCCGACGTGTTCGTGGCCAAGGTCCCGCCGGTCCCCGCCGTCTCGAACCCGACGCTCGTGTCCATTCGACCGACGGCCGTCAACGAAGGAGATCCCACTCTTACGCTCACCCTTGAAGGCTCGGATTTCGTCTATGGGGCTTATGCCCTTTGGAACGGGAGCCCGCGCTCGACCACGTTCGTCAGCGATTCCGAGCTGACCTCTGAAAGCGGCTACTTCGACCTGTCGGAAGGAGGCGGTCTCATCCGGATCGATGTTCGCAATACCGACGGCGAGATCACGAACCCCTTATGGCTGACGGTCAATAACCCCGTTCCTACCCTGGATTCGCTCAGCCCGGCTGCTGCTGTCGCCGGACTCGGAAGTGCGAGCTTCCAGCTTCTGGGATCCAACTTCGTTCGCACCTCTATCGTCCGCTGGAACGGCGCCGTCCAGACTCCTGACTATGTCAGCTCCACGACGCTCGAGTCGAGTGTTCCGCCCGCCGCGCTGGCCGCGGGAGGCGAATTCCAGGTGGCCGTCGAAAACTCGGAGCCGGGTGGAGGCGTCACGGCCTCGCTGGTTTTCCGGATCGCCACCTTCACCCTCAGCGCGACGACGACCAGCGCGACCGTCAACGCGGGCCAATCGGCGGCCTACACGATCGTCTTGACGCCGCAATATGGATCGTTCGACGCCCCCGTAACCTTTGCCTGCGCCGGGCTCCCACAAGGCTGTTCAGCCTCGTTTTCTCCGTCCACCTCAACGCCCGGCGCCAGCACTCTCAACGCCGCGCTGACCCTCAAGACGAACGCTCCGTCGGGATCCTCTACCGCGGCGGCGCTCGGCTCGCGTGGCTTTTTCCCGCCCGCCCTGAGCCTGCTCCTCGTCGCCGTGGCCTTTTTATTCCGGCCACGGCCCCCTGTGTCGACGCCCGCATCGAAGGTCCGCCGTTGGCTCACGGCCGGCGCGCTGGCTCTTATCGTGTTGATAACGGCGAGCTGCGGGGCGGGAGGCAGCAGAAATCCGACGGGCGATACCGGCACTCCGTCGGGGACCTATCAGATCACGGTCCAGGGCAAGTCACGGAATCTGACGGTGACCACCCCAGTGACGCTGATCGTCCGCTAACGAGCAAGAGGCATATCAAGAACATCCAGGCGGGCGCGCCGGAAAGGCCTGGCTGAGCGACTAAATGATGAGCGTCGGAAGGAGAAAGCGAAGGAAACGCCATGGCCCGCAAAATGTCCCTCATGATTTTGGCGGGTGCCTGTCTTGCCCTCGCGGCCTGCAATTCCGGTCCGTCATCGTCCTCTTCGGCTGGCGCTTCCTCTTCCGGGAAGGACGAGGCCGCGGCCCTCGAGCGCAAGGTCGAGCATATCGAGGGCCTGCTGGCCCGGCGCGCTCAGGCAGAAAGCGTGCTGGATGCGCTGATGTCGGCCCTGCCGGACCGCGTCCGGCTGACGGAGGCCGCCTACGACTCAGGGAAGGTCCGGGTCAAGGGGAACGCCCCGTCCAACAATCTCGTGGCCGACTATCTCTCGCGCCTCGAGGGAAGCCCATCCCTGACGAATATCGCCCTACGGACCTCAGCCATGAAGATCGTCAAGGGCCGGGAATCGCAGGAATTCGCGCTCGAAGCCCTCGCCCGAGATACCGGGAGCGCGCCGGCCCCCTCCGACCTGTCTCCAGCCGCGCGCCTCGCCGAGCTCGAGAAGGCCCTGCCGGCCCG
>JBAVUQ010000032.1:0-1972 GCA_049696855.1 Candidatus Aminicenantales bacterium | reverse complement strand
CACGGACTGCGAAGCCGAGACCGAGTGGTCAATGTCTATTCGCGGTCGGCGGAGCGGGCCAAGGCGTTCGCGGCCGAGCGGGGCATCCCAGGCTGGTCATCGGATCTGCGCGACGCCATTCAGAATTCCGAATCGGAGATCGTGGTCGTCGGGCTCCCTAACGACCTGCACCTGGAGGCCGTCAAGCTCGCCGCAGAATCGGGCAAGGCCGTCCTGTGCACGAAACCGCTGGGGCGCACGGCCGCGGAGGCCCGCGAGATGCTCGAGGTCGTCAAAAAAGCCGGAGTTTTCGCCGGTTATCTCGAGGACCTCGTCTACACGCCAAAGACCCTCAAGGCCCTCGCGTCGACTCGCAACGGCGCCATGGGCCGCATCCTATGGACGCGGTCGCGTGAAACCCATCCCGGGCCGCACAGCGCCTGGTTCTGGGACCCGAAGCGATCGGGCGGCGGCGCGATCATCGACATGGGCTGTCATTGCATCGAGATCGGCCGGTCGTTCATCGGCAAGGACAAGCGGCCGCTCCGGGCCTTTTGCTGGGGTGCAACCCAAGTCCACCCCATCAAGGCAGAGGACATCGCCATCGGGCTCGTCGAATACGAGGGCGGCGCCATCGGACAATTCGAGGTCAGCTGGACGTTCAGGGGCGGCATGGATCTGAGGGACGAGGTCAGCGGGACGGAAGGGACGATCCGCCTCGACCATTTCCTGCGCACGGGCTTCGAGATGTTCACGGCCGCGGGCGAAGGCGGATATGTGGCGGAAAAGGCCGAGGGCGGGGTCGGCTGGCTCTTCCCCGTCGGCGACGAGGCCCACGAACTCGGATACATCCACATGTTCCAGGACATGCTCGACGCCTGGGAAGCCGGCCGCGAGCCGACGGAGACCTTTTACGACGGCTATGTCGTCAACGCCATCATCGACGCCTGCTACAAATCGATGAAATCCGGCCGGTGGGAGCCGGTCGAGGTCGAGAGGTGGCCGGTCCGCGTCGAAGCTCCGGCGATGGAAACGCGGACGAAGGCAGCCTCCAAAAGTGCTGCCGACGCCCCCGGAAAGACAGCGGCCAAAGGCGAGAAATGGGTCGCAGCCGCCCCCCTGAAGGGGCCGAAAAAGGCCTCTGGGAGGTCCCAGGAGGCGAAAACGGGGGCTGGGACGGGGGTTGGCCGCGGCCGGTCCGAGAAAGGGGCTTTTTTGGTCATCAAGACCGAGCGCCTCCCCGACGGCCGGACCAAGCGCATCTTGAAGGACAAGGCCTCGGGCAAAATAGTCGAGAAGATCGATTGAGAGGGGTCGGGTGTACTTTTTCCATCTTGATGCCCCTCGCCTATTGGGCCCGATCGAAACCAAGTGGAAAAAGTAGACCTGACCCCTTCTTGGGTTTATCATTTGGTGAGATAAATGCACGAAAAGGAAATGCCTTGATGAAAAGGATCTTGTTCACTAGGTCATCGGCCTTTTGCGCCCTTTCTCTCTTCGCCCTGACCCTCGCGCCCAACCTCGCTCCCTTCCCCGCGCGTCCGTCCGCCCAGGATCTCCCCGGCCGCCAGGTCATTTCTCTCGAGTCCGCCTCGACCCCCGCGATCGCCGCACGCCGGGCCAGGCTCATGGACATCCACAAGGACGGCGTCATCATCATCCCCTCTCAATACAACTCGCGCGGAGGGCTGCGCGATAATCTCAACTTCGTCTATCTCACCGGGCTCCGGGAGCCGGACGCGGTTCTTGTTCTCGATCCCGGCGGCAAGGCTCGCGAGACGCTCTTCCGCCGGATGGCCGGCGGCCCGGGGCAACGGGGTCCGAGGGGGGCAACGAGCGGCCCAAATTCCGCACAGGTTGCCAGTCCCGAGAACAAAGGGTCCGCGGACAAACCGATCGATCAGCTGGCGTCGTCGTTGCGCGGTACGGCGCTCGCGGGCCGCGCCAAGCGCGTCTACCTTCCCTTCTCGGATCTCGATTTTCTGGCCCGGAC
>JBAVUQ010000031.1:0-2103 GCA_049696855.1 Candidatus Aminicenantales bacterium | reverse complement strand
GTCCAAGCCCAGAAGAAATTTTGGGGCGCTTGTAACCACTAGGTTGCAGGTTCGAGTCCTGCCCGAGGAGCCATTCTGAACCTTTCCCCAATCCCATAGAATAGAGAGACCGGAAAGGTTCGCGCACCAGCGGAGAAACCTCTTTCCGCAGGACCTTCTCATTCAGCCACTTACGGGATACAAGGAAGGAGTCCCCGTTCTTTGTCGAAAATTATGTCATGTTCCAGCGGCCATGTCCGGCGAGCAGCTTGCGCTTGAATCAAGAGGGTGGATTCCATTAAAGTGAAAGTGAAGAGAGGTGGGTCATGAAAGAGATGGACTTTTCCTTTGCATTCATTCTCATGTTGTTTTTTACAGTCAGCGCTCTCATAGCGGCGGTCCCAGGCCCCGAAAAAAGCCTATCGGATATTTACCGGACTGGAAAAGTCCGCTTCGTCCCCGAGGTCACGATTACGGATGAGTCGATGGCTGGGAAGGCCTTTTTTTCTAGTCTTATGGACATCGCCCTCGACGAGCAGGGCAACCTATACGCCTGCGATATCAAAGAGAGCAACATAAAGAAATTCGACGCCACCGGTTTATTTCTGGGGACGATAGGTCGTCCGGGGCAAGGACCCGGTGAATTCCTAGGTCCCTGGGAGGTCGAATGGTCCAAGGGCGGATTGTATGTCCTTGAGCTGGGAAACATGCGCATTTCTATCCTCGACGGCAACGACAATTTCGCAAAGTCGGTCCGGGTCGATATGTCCGGCGGGATTTGGAGGAAAATGCAGGCCCTCCCCGATGGACGGTTTCTAGTCCAGAAGGAGAAGGTCGATCGCGAGGATTTGAATGCTCCACAGGAAATGTTTATCGACCTCTATTCCGCGAACTTCGAGTTCATCAAAACCATTTACCGGCACGAGATTCGGAAAAATAAATACATTACCGAGCCTCTCAGCATAAATGTCCCCCAACCATTCGCCGCCTCAGTCTTCTGGGAGGTCTCTCCGGCTGGAAAGGTGATAATCGGCTATTCAGGAAAGTATGAATTCGAAATACATGACCCGGATAAGGGCAAGACATCGTCGTTTTTACACCCCTATAAGCCCGTCGAGGTCACAGCCAAAGACAAGGAATTTTATTTTAACATGGAAACCACCGAAAGTAGAACCGGCGGTGTAGGAACCCAGAAGCGGGGCACTCCCGATTGGATAGTCAGGAACACCGAGTTCCCGCGATACAAACCCGCGTACTATAACATTAAGGTCGACGCCGAAGGGAATATCTGGGTCCAGCCCTATGACTTAATTGCCGATAAAGCTGAGCCGAGGATGGACGTCTTTGACAGCGCGGGCCGCTTCCTTAGTAGCGTCATGATCATGGATGGTACGTTCCCCAATAAGATGGCTCCTCTGCCAGGAGGATTCTGGACGGCCACGGTCAATGAAGACGGCGAGCGGACCGTCGTCAAGTACCGGATTACTGAGTAGATTCCCCGTGCAGGGAGTCAATTTTCTCTCCGCATTTCTCCGCTTGCATTCCCCCGGCGCTTTTCCGTAACATGAGCGAATACCGGCCGCGACAAGGCCCTGATAACCGACCCGTTCGACCGCGGGGGAGGTCCGTTATGAGATTGAAAGTCAGCGTTTTCCTCGTTATCTCTATGGCCTCGGCGATCGGGTTGCTGAGCCTCGCCGGCTGCGGAGCCAAGGGTACCGACGACGACGAGGACACGACGCCCAAGCCCTTCACCTGCAGCGGGACTCCGGCAACCTGCCTGAGGATATCCAGCGGTTGGACCTACGAGGGCGTCGTCTTGAGACAGGATCAGACAGGCAACGGCGGCCCTGATCCCTTCATTCTCCGCCTGGACGACGGCCGTTTCCGCCTCTACTATGCCGTCGCGGATACCCCGGCCGATCCTGACTGGTGGGGCATGGTCAGCTGGATCTCGGACGACGGCTTGATCTTCACGAAGGAAGCGGGCTTTCGATTCGAGGGCTACACGCTCTTCGCGCACTGCATCGTCCGCAATCCCGACGGTTCCTTCCGGATGTACTGGCTCGATCAGAAACAGGGTCTGGTCAACAACAAAGGATACAAGGCCATCAAGAGCGCGCT
>JBAVUQ010000030.1:0-7111 GCA_049696855.1 Candidatus Aminicenantales bacterium | reverse complement strand
CCCCTTCTTGAGGTGACCCCTCCTTTGGCTATTTGATCGTCACCAAAGCCCCCGCCGAATAGGCCGCGAACTCGGGGGCGTACATCGACTGCAGCGTCGCCGGCGCGGCCTTGAACGTCCCGGCCATGGCGCACCGGATCCGGTGCTTGAGCGTGTACTCGCCCTCGGGCAGCCTCTCCATGAAGAAGTTCGTGCCGCTGTCCCGGATCTCCTCGTAGCGCCCGAGACCGAGGTCCCATTTGTAGCCGGACGTGAGCGTCACCGGCTCGCACCCCGACGGCCGCGGGTCGCGCAAGTGGACGTACTCGGCTTGGTGACGGGCCCGGATCGAGAGATGGACCTCGATCTCGTCGCCCACGGCGAGCGTCGCGCCCTCCGCGAGCGGCTTCAGCACGACCTCCTCGCCCTTCGTCTCCCGCTTGAAATAGGTCCTCTCAACGGCGAAGAGGTCTCCGTCGCCTTTCTCCGGCATCTTCTCCGTGCTGAAGTGCCAGGTCGCGCTGGCGAAGGCCAGGCCCTTGCCGCCCTTTGTCGCCCGGACGGTGGCGCACTCCGGCCCGAGCTTGTCGCCGGCGATGACCAGTTGATTCTTCTTGCCCGTGTACTTGTCCGGTTCGAAGGTGAACGTCGTCTTCGTGCCGCAGGCCTCGGCCGTGATCGTCTCACGGACCCCCAGCGCGCCCGTCTTCTTCAGGAACCAGGCCACGGAGTAAATGACCTCGGACGTGGCCCGGGTCGATTTCCAGTGGTTGAGCTTCTTGTTGAGGAAGAGCCACTGGACGAGCCCCTCGCTGCGCGCGTCCGCCGGCGCGATCTCCATGAGCGTCCGCAGGGCGAAGGCGTGCGTCTCGATCGTGTCGTTGTACCAGAGCCAGCCGCGGTCCTCCGGGGCCCAGCTCGTGCCGCCGTCCTCGGTCGTCTTGGCGCTGTCCATGACGCTGGCCCAGACGAGATCGGCGTCCTTCGGACGCGCCGCCCGCTTAAGCGTAAGCGCAAGATAGCCCTTGAGATAAGGGGAGTGGTCCTTCCAGTGCTTGAAGGAGAAATCGAGCATCTTCCTGCGCTCGGCGTCCGTGAAGACGCCGCCCGTCCACGAGACATCCGGGAAATTGCCGACGGTGTAATTGAGGAAGGTCACGAACTCCCAACCCGTGTCGTGGGCCATGAGCGTCGAGACGATCTCGTCGAGGTAGTGCCGGTGCAGATACCCGAACGCCCTAACGACCGCGTCCTTGGGCACCTCGACCCCGAACTCGACCGCCTTGGAGAAACCGCTGATGATATAGAGGGTCATATAAGGCGAAGGCGGCCCGCCCGGCCACCACGGGAACGCGCCGAGCGACGTCTGGGCCTCGAGGAGCTTGGCCAGCGAGGCCTCGCGCTGCGCCTTGGCCACGCGCGGGTCGAGCACCTTCTCGATGCCCATGCCGGCGTCCTTGCCGCCTTGGGCCGTCTGGAGCCAGGGCGTTTCCTCGAGGGCCATCTTCCGGTTCGGGTCGGCCGCGTCGAAGGTCTCGTAAACCGTCTCGCGCTTGCTCAATTCCTGGGCCATGCGCGCGACCTGCGGATATTTACCGTAGAGGCTTGTCAGAATGCCCGTCGCGAGGAACCGGTTGAGCGTCTGCTCCGTGCACTCGTAGGGGTAGTTGACGAGGTAGGGGAGGGCTTCGAGGAGCCCGTAGAAAAGCTGGGCATCGACCGTGACGACCAGCTGCTCGTTGATCCGTGTTGCGTCGTCCGTCTTGGCCATGTCGTCGAAGCGCAGCTCCCGGGTCTTGCCTTCCTTGAGCGTCGCGAAACGCGATTGGACGAGGTGCATCCGCCCGGGCAGGACCGGGAGCGGCCTGAGCTCGCCATCCGACAGCGCCCCGCTCTTGGCCACGACCTTGAAGGCGACCGTCCCGACCCGCGCCGGGGCGGCCAGCGGGAAGACGACCGGCGTCCCGCCGCCCGCCTCGACCTTGAACGCCCGGGCCGGCACGGCCGCCGGAAGCCCGAACGCCGGGGCCAGGTTCTCGCCCGTCAAGGGATCGCTGATCTCGAGCGTCACTTCGCCCGCGATCGCCGTCGAGCCCGCGTTGTTGACCATGACCCGAAGCTCCGCCTTGTCGCCCTCGCGGAAGAAGCGCGGCAGATAGGGCCTGACCATGAGATCCTTGACGGTCTTCGTCTCCGCCTCGAGCGTCCCGCCCGCGAGGTCGCGGGTGACGCCGTGGACGAAGACGCGCCAGCTGGTGACGGAATCGGGCACAATAAACTCGATCGTCGCCGTCCCGTCGGCGCCCGTCAGCAGGTGAGGCTCCCAGAAGGCCGTCTCGGCGAAATTCGAGCGGAGCTCGGCAGCCGCCTGGGCCTCTCCCGGCCCCTGGCCGGGCCGGGCCTCCTCCTTGCCTTTCCCTTCGACGGACGTCGCCTTGTCCATCGAGGCCTGCCGGGCCATCGCCGGCATGGGCGCCTCGACCTCGCCCACGACCCCGCCGAGGACGCCGCCGACAACTCCGCCCAGCACCCCGCCGCGCCGGCCCGGGCCGCCGATTCCGTACCCGCCGAGCAAGGCCAGCTCGTCCGGCCTGAACTTCGGGTAGCCGGGCACCTGATTCCAGCCGCGGTCGAACACGAACATCATCGGCGCCTCGCCGAGCCCCGAGGCCCACGGGACGGTTCCGGTTCTGTTGGGATAAAGCCTGGAAAGCCGCGGCGGCCGGTGCGGGGCGAAGAGGTCGAGACTGCGGTCGTACATGTAGGCCAGGAGCTCGGCCGCGCCTTTTTCGGCCGGCAACCCGGTTGTCGCGGACGACCCGGTCGTCGCGGACGTCCCCTTTGGCGTCTTGACCATGACGCGCCAGGTCTCGCGGCCGCCGGGCGTCAGCTTGTCTCGGAATGTGGCGAACGATATCCCCAGCACTTTATTGTCCCACGGGACGAAGACCGAGGCCTCTCCGCTCATGAACTGATGGTCGCGGACGGCCGTGACCTGCACGCCGAAGCCGCCTCTCAGATCCTCTCCGACCGGGACCTCGATGACGCCGCCGTCCTTGCCCGCTTCGATCCAGCGCCGCTCCCACAGCTCGCCGCCGCGGAACGTCTCGAAAAGCATGGGCTGACCGCTCCAGCCGCCCTCGACGAGGAACCTGGCCGTGCCGCCGGCGGAAACGGAATTCATTTCAGCCCTCAGGATGAGCGGCAGCTTGAAGGCCGGCTTCGCCTTTCCGACGACGAGGAAGCTCAGGCTGTCCTTGCACACGGCCCCGAATTCGTCCTTTGTTTCGTAGATCAGGCGATAGGCTCCCGCGCCGAGCGCCGGCACTTCGACCTTCGCCGCTCCTCTGGCGTCGTGTTCGGCCCGCCCTTTGGCCGTCTCGGCCCCTTCTTTCCACAGGCTCAGGATCTCTTCCGGCGAAGGAGAGCCGTTCCAGCGCGGTCTCAGCCGGTCACCCGGCGTCCGCGGGTAGGCAGGATCTTCTGTCCCCGGTTTGACGGGCATGGGCTGATCGGCCGGCAAAAGCGTTTCCTCCGGCCCGTTGAGCTTGACGACCCGCCACGAGCCCTTGCCGGCCTTCGGGGTGCCGTCGAGGTCGGTCCGGGTGATCGTGAACGCCCCCTTGGCACCAGCGATCAGGAATGCGCGCTCCGGATCGATCCGGGCCTCGACGCTGACGAAGCCGAGGCGGAACGACCGCTCGGCCGAGCGCGTCTCGCCTCCTTCGTCTGTGACGTCGACCGAAAGCGTGTAGCGAAAGGACAGTCCCGAAGCCGTCCCGTCCTTTTTCTCGTCGGCGCGCGGCGTGAAAGCGACATCGATCGTGCCGTCCGCGCCGATCTTGGCGCGCCCGCCGGCGACGGTCTGGCTCCGGCCGCCGCCCGTGTCCCACCACCACCAGCGCGGGTAGACCGGCTCGCGCTTGACCTGCCAAACGGCTTCGCCCCCCGTGACCGGGAGGCCGAAGTAATAACGGGCCTCGCCTTTGAGCGCGGCTGGCCGGTTGAGCCTCAGTGGCTCTTCAGGGTCCTTGATCGAGACCTCGAAACTCGGCCGTTTGTACTCTTCGACGCGGACCGAGGCGTATCCGGCGGGGGAGGAGCGCAGGCGCCAGCTGCCGAGTGGCCGCCCCGTCGCGGGGATCGTGAACTCGCCGCTCGCCGTGCCGAACGCATTTGCGGTTGCCGTGGCCTGTGCGACCCGCTGATCGTTGATGTCCTCGAGCCAAACGGCGACGGTCGCCCCCGAATCCGGTTTTATCTGCCCGAGGTCCGGCCGCCCCTTATAGGCCAGGACCTTCCAGAAAAGCTTCTGTCCGGGCCGGTAGATCGACCGGTCGGTGTAGAGGAGGGTGTTCCGCTCGTCCACAGGTTCGTTGCCGCCTTCGAGGTGGATGTAGCCGGATTCGAAGGCGATATCCCGGCCTTTCCTGGCCAGGAGGAAATAGGAGCCGCTGCGGGAATTCGGCGCGAACCAGACCCGGCCGGAGGCGTCGGTTTTCTTCGATTCGATCTTGGTATGGCCTCTTCTCCAGTCGAAGGCATAGAGATCGACCGTCACTTCGGCGAGCGGCCGGCCCGTGGCGCCGGAGAGAGCCAGGATCTCAGTCCCGCCAGCGCCTGATGTCGTATTGCTGCGGGCCGCCCCGGTAGGGGCAGTCACGATCGGGACAGTGCCGCCGCCCGAGCGCTTGACCAGGACGAGATCGCCGACGATAACGCTGACCCCGATCGCTTTGTTGCCCGTTTGGGCGAAGTCCTCCCGGGCCGAGGCGGCCACGAGATACAGGCCCGGCGCCAGCGATTCGGGCAGATCCGCGTACGTATGGTGGTCGCGATAGTCAGGCGTTTTGGCCAAGTCGGCCTTCCACGCGACGGCAGGAGGCTGCCCTTCGATGATTTTCAAAGCGTCTGCGCCATGAGGAAAGATGGAGTAATCCTTCGATGACGTGACCAGCGCCTCGAGGTCGAGAGCGTAGGCCCGGAGGAAGACCCGGTCGAGGTTGCGGTGGGTGATGCGGACCGAGCGGCGTCCCGGCGCGTCGATGCTCATCGCTTCGACCGAATATTCGGGCGCCTCGATCGTCTTCGCGACGGACAGGCAATGCTGGCCGCCGGGAGACAGGGGGAAGCGCTCGGCGCCTTCGAGGGCGATCTTGCGGGCGCGGACGAGGGCGTCGGGGGTGTCTTCGTCCCGCGTATATTCAGCCAGGAGCGCCTGGCCCGTCGCCCACCAGGGGTCCCCGCGGTTCGAGGCGAGGAAGGCGGCCAGGTGCTTGCGGATGAGGGCGCGGTTATCGTCGCTCTCGAACGCGCCGTAAAGCCCCCGGACGAGCTCGAAGCGGGCCTCGAGGGCGGCCGCGGGCCGGTCGGCGCGCCGGCTCCAGGATTCATGCTCGCCGAGGAGAGCGGCGACCTTTTCGGCCGGGTGAGCCGTGCCGGAGCCGAGCGCCTCGGAGGCCTCGGCGGCGCTCGTTTTGCCGGCTTTCGAGAGGAGCTTCGGCAGGTCGACGAGCCAAGCCTCGTTCGACTGGCGGGGCGTCCAGAAGGTCGTGTCGGAAAGAAGGCGGGCCATGAGGTAGACGACGGCGTCGCGGAGGGTATCGCGCACGCCGGCCGGATAATCGCCCGCGCTCCAGAAATCGGGGAATTCGATCGGCTTGCGGCCGGCCAGGCGGTCGCGGTCCTGCCAGACGCGCAGCAGCGACTTCCAGGCTTCGTCGAAGATCTGGTCGCGGGTCCAGGACTTGAGGTCGACCGGCCCCGCGGATTCGACGCGCTCGCGCCGGTTGATGTCCCAGGAGTAGGCGTGATAATAGGTGAAGAGCGAATTGGCGTAAAAGAGCTCGAGCATGTCGCGCTCGACGGGGGAGTCGGGCCAGACCTCGTCCTTGAAGAACCGGACGGCGGTCTCGTAGCCGTGGAGGGAGGTCCGAAGCTGCCCCTCCCGGATGAGCGACCAGGTCCAGAGTGTCGTGTCTCCTCTCCTGCGGGCGTCTTCGCGGATGCGGGCGCATTCGGCCGCGGCGGCCTCGAATTTCTCCTCGGCGATGAGCTTCTCGACGGCCTCGCGGGCGGCCTTGCCCGTGGCTTGGCCACCCTCAGCATCGAGCACCGCGAGAGCGGTGCCCGTGACCTGGACACCCTCAGCGACGAGCACCGTGGAAACAGTGCCCGCGGCCTCGCAATCGCTAGCAACGAGTCCAGCGTGAGCGGGACAGGGGCGGTCTCGAACGACGGCGAAGAGCCCGACGGCCAGGACCGCCGCCAGGACGGCCATTGGGGGCAGCGCCGGGAGGAGCTTCCTGAGACCACGCTTCAACGGGGACTCGTGGCGAAGGGGCTTGGCGATCGGTGTGGGCTGCTGACTGTCCATGCGTTCCTCCCGGCGGTCCGCCGCGTTTACAGGGTTTCGGCGGGCTTCATCCCTGAATACAATCCATGGCGTCAAATAATCCGGCGAGCCGGCTCATTTCTTTCCCGATGCCCTCAGGGCCTTTTGGAAATCCTGGTATTTGTCCTTCATCCCCTCTTGGATGGACCAGCGCCTGACCTCGCGCAGGTCGACCTCGGCATCCCCGCAGACGAGGACGGCCTGGGCGAGCGACGGCTTGTCGTTCCAGTGATAAAACGCCGCCAATCGGTCCTTGACGCAGTCCGTAGGGGAGAGAAGTCTGAGCGTTCGCGTGCCTCTGCGGAGCTCCCGGATCTCCCTGACTGGCTCGTCGCCGACTGACAGCGGAGGGGAAAGGAATTCGACGATATAGGGGGTCTCCGGATGCCGATAGTGGCGACCCTCCTTCTGGAATCCGAGAGCTTCCAGGACCGGGCCGATCCGTTTTCGATCGGCCGGCGATAGAAGGACGAAATCGAGGTCGAAAGACTGATACTTGTTCTTGGTGTAGAGAGAAACGCAAGCGCCCCCGGAGAGGACGATCTCGATGCCGCGCTTCGCGCATGCGGCGCAGATAACCGCGGCGAGGTCCACGAGAAGGATGTTTTTTCTGATCATAGCAGCGGCTTTCCGGTCCGCCTCGGCCTCAGACGGGGGCGATAGAGCCGGTCGAGCTCTTCTTCGGGGACGAATGACAGGGCTTTCGTGAGAAGGGCCTCCAGCTCTCTCTTGAACGGA